>CAZXCB010000001.1:0-2209 GCA_964639075.1 uncultured Bifidobacteriaceae bacterium
GACGCGCTCGCCGAGGTCGCGCTGACCCACCAGGTGCTCGTCGCGGTCGGACCGCCGGGCAGTCCCCGAGGCCATGGCCCGCTCACCCTCGAACAGCTCGCGGACGCACCGCTCGTGCTCACTCCCGTCGGCACGTCGATCCGTGCGCTCGTCGACGGCGCGCTCGCGGCCGCCCGGGTGAGCCCGGTGGTCGCCGTCGAGACCGACGCGCGGGACGCGTTGCTCCCGCTCGTGGTCTCCGGGGCCGGCACGACGTTCCTGCCCGAGGCGACCGCTCTGCGCGCCGCGCCGGACGGTGCCGTCGTGCGACGGACCCGTCCCGAGCTGCGGCGCGCGCTCGCGCTCGTGCACCGCCCGGGCGAGCTGTCTCCCGCGGCACTGCGCTTCGTCGACATCGCCCGAGCCTGAGCAGCCCGGGCGGCGTCCTCAGCGGGAGCAGGTCGCGGCGTACCCGCCGTACACGTCGGCGACCGTCGCGAACCCGCGGGCGCGCAGGAGCGACGCCGCGGTCGCGGAGCGGTACCCGCCCGCGCAGTAGACGACGGTCGGGCGCGCCGGATCGAGCTCGTCGAGACGGTCGAGGAGATTCGGCAGCGGGATGTTCACCGCGCCGGCCACCATGCCGGTGTCGCATTCCCCGGGGTTGCGCACGTCGATGATCTGCAGGTCGGGCTCGGACGCCTGCCATTCGCCGAGCTCCGCCGCGGTGATGCGCGGCGCGACCGCGGCGAGGTCGGGCCGGGACACCAGCACGCCGTCGATGTCGGGCAACGCGCCCGCGACGTGGTCGAAGCCGATCCGCGCCAGGCGCACCCGCGCCTCGTTCTCCCGCCCGGGCTCGGTCACGAGCACCACCGTCTGACCGGGCCGCACGACGTCGCCCGCGTACTCGGCGAACCGGCCGTCGAGACCCACGTTCACCGACCCCCGCAGATGGCCCGACGCATAGCGGTCGTCGGTCCGTCCGTCGATCACGACCGCACCCTCGCCGGCTCGCGCGAGCACGGCGTCGAGGTCGAGCAGGGTGGTCTCGCCGAGGTCGTCGAGCAGGTCGTGGGCGCGGCGGTTCGAGTCGGCCGCGAACGCGAAGTACAACGGTGCCACCGACTGGCCCTGGGTGACCGCGTCGACGAACTCGTCCTCGGTCATCGGCGCGAGGGCGTAGTTCGTGCGCCGTTGCTCGCCGATTGTCGACCGGCTCGCCGTCGAGAGGTTCTTGCCGCACGCCGACCCGGCTCCGTGGGCCGGCAGCACGAGCGTGGCGTCGGGCAGGCTCAGCAGCTGGTCGTGCACCGACCGGTAGAGCAGACGGGCGAGATCGTCCGCGGTCCAGCCCGCCGAGGTGAGCAGGTCGGGACGGCCGACGTCGCCGATGAAGAGCGTGTCGCCGGTGAGCACGCCCCAGGGCGCCGGATCGTCGGCGTGCTCCCACACGACGATCGAGATCGACTCGGGGGTGTGGCCGGGCGTGTGCCGCACCTCGAGCAGCACGTCGCCGAGCGACAGCCGCTCGCCGTGCGCGAGCGGTTCGATCGCGAAGTCCGCGCGACCCTCCGAGCCGTACGAGATCACCGCGCCGGTAGCAGCTGCGAGCTCGAGGTGACCGGACAGGAAGTCGGCGTGGAAGTGCGTCTCGATGACGCGCTCGATAGTAAGACCGAGGCGGGCCGCGTCGGCCACGTACTGCGCGACGTCGCGCTGGGGATCGACCACGACCGCGCGGCCGGTGGTCTCGTCGCCGATCAGGTAGCTGAACAGCGAGAGGCAGCCGAGCTCGTACTGCTCGAAGACCATCACGACCTCCCGGGTCGGCTCGCCGCGTCAGGCGAGCTTGAGGAACATCTTCTGGACGTCGGCGACGTCGTAGCCGGCCGCGGCGGAGCGCTTCGGGTCCTCGAGGCACCACGTGAGACCGGCCGACACGAGGAGGAACCCGACCTGCTCGAGCGCCTTGTTCGCCGCGGCGATCTGGGTGACGATCTCGCGACAGTCCCGTGCGTCGGTGAGCATCTGCTGCAGCCCGCGCACCTGTCCTTCGATGCGCCGCAGGCGCCGTTGCAGGTCCGCGACCGCCTCGGTGTCCAGCTCCATCCCGGCACCGGTCCCGTGCTTGTTCGTCGCCATCCCACAACGATAGCAGATACCCATGGGGGTATCACGGCCCGGGTCGGCGATGCCCAACGGCCCTGGGCTGGCCGGGCGCAGCTCC
>CAZXCB010000001.1:2219-86566 GCA_964639075.1 uncultured Bifidobacteriaceae bacterium
CCGTACCGTCGTCGATGACGGATCGAGCATCCACCACGAAGCGAGGTGGCCAGATGGGCGAGTACCGGGACATTGTGGGTGAGCTCCGGGAGCCGACGCGTGCCCTGCGCGCCGAGATCCCCGAGCAGTGGGAAGGCTTCGGCCGGCTTCACGCGGCGGCGATGGCCGACGGGGCCCTCCCCGCCAAGGTGAAGGAGCTGATGGCACTCGCGATCGCGATCGCGAAGCAGTGCGACGGCTGCATCGCGTATCACGCCCGCGGTGCCGCGGCGAGGGGAGCGACCCGCGCCGAGGTCGCCGAGGCCATCGGAGTCGCGCTGCTGATGGACGGCGGTCCCGCGAGCGTCTACGGGCCGCGGGCGCTCACCGCGTTCGAGGAGTTCGCGGTTCCGGCCGACGCGATCCACTGACCGCCCTCCGTGCCGGCTCGTCCGGTGCGGGTCGCGGGTTGCGCCCGCTCGGTGGGCGCAGGACGATGGCACGATGACTTCGCCCCCACCCGGGTCCGCCGCCTGGTACGCGCAGGTCGACGAGCCGGTCGTCGATCCCGACCGCGTCATCGTCGACCCCCACCACCACCTCTGGCCCGCCGGCGGTCCACTGCCGTACGGCGTCGCCGAGCTCCTCGCCGACGTCGGCGCGGGTCACCGGGTCGAGCACACCGTGTTCATGGAGTGTGGCGCCGCGTACCGCACCGACGTTCCGGCCGCACTGGCACCGGTCGGCGAGACCGAGTTCGTCGCCGACGCGTCCGTCGGCACCGACGGGCTGATCGCGGGAATCGTCGGGCACGCGGATCTCGCCGCGCCGAACCTCGACGAGATCCTCGACGCACACGAGGTCGCCGGTCGCGGGCTCTTCCGGGGCATCCGCGACGCGCTGGCCCGCGCCCGCACGGGCGACCGGCTCATGATCAGGGGCGGCGCACCGGAGGGACGTTCCGCGGATCCGGCGTTCCGGGCAGGGGTCGCCCGGCTGGGGGAACGGGGCCTCACGTACGACTCGTGGCACTACCACTACCAGAACCGCGAGTTCCTCGAGCTGGCGCGCGCGACACCGGGGACGGTGATGGTGCTCGACCACTTCGGCACGCCGATCGGCACCGGGCGCTACGCGGCCGAGCGTGAGGCGATCTTCGAGCAGTGGCGGGAGGACATCACCGCGATCGCAGGCTGCGAGAACGTCGTCGCGAAGCTCGGTGGGCTCGCGATGCCGGACAACGGGTTCGGCTGGCACGAAGCCGACCGTCCGCCGACCTCCGCCGAGTTCGTGGCCGCGCAGGGCCGCTACTACCGGCACGCCATCGAGTGCTTCGGGCCGGATCGATGCATGCTCGAATCCAACTTCCCGGTCGACCGCATGTCGCTGTCGTACCGGGTGTTGTGGAACGCGCTGAAGCTCCTCGTCGCCGACTTCTCGCCCGCGGAGCAGGACGCGCTGTTCGCGGGCACGGCCCGCCGCGTGTACTCGCTCCCGTGAGCTGACGCGCTAGGTCGGCGGACCGCTCGTCGGCGTGAGCCCGTACACCAGCTGCCCCGACGGGTCGATGTCGTAGTACTCGAGCCCGTCGGTCACGTGGGGGGCGTCGGCTCCGAACGCGACCGCGATCTTGTTCGCGGCGTTGCGCACGACGTCGAGCACGAGCTCGACGGCCGCGGCGTCGCCGAACTCGGCCCGGACGTCGGCGCCGAGGCCCGGCGGGAACCGGCCCGGTGTCCACAGCATCGCGTCGACGAGCCGCAATGCGATCTTGTGGGCGGGTTCGAGACCACTCGTCTCGAACCCGTCGATCTGGTCGTACACCGACTCGCCGATCCCGGCGTTCGCGGCTCGGACGTTGCGGATGGACTGGCACAGCCGGCAGCCGTGCGCCCGCGCGCCCCGCAGCCGCACGATCTCGGTGATCACCGGATCGAGCCCGTCGAGGCGGGCGACCGCCGGCATGAACTCCTCGAGCGCGGCCCACAGATCCGTCGCCGAACTCGATTGTGCGACCACCTCGGTTCCGAACAGCTCCCCCCATGCTGCGCGCATCCGCGAACCGAGGTCGACGACGTACAGCACCTGGACGAACGCGAACGCGTTCGGACCGAGCGCCGCCAGCGCGGCGGCTCGCTGATCCGGAGTGATCCCACCGACGTCGGCGACGAACTGCTCGCCGAAGTCGAGGATCGCGAGCTCGCCGGCATCTGCGGTCGTCTCCCCGCGCCGGGTCTCGAGCGGCACCGATCGGCGGCCGTCGACGGCGAGGGGCTCGAATCCGAGGACCGACCCGACGAGCGCAGGGATGGCATCGAGCGGATCCGGATCCGCGGCGGCGAGCGCGGCGAGCACCGAGTCCCACGCCGCGAACGCCTCGGGCGCGAGCGAGCGCAGGTCCGGGGGCGTCCGGTCGTCGACGGTCACCTCGGCACGTTACCGGCGCGCGCCGGACGGGACGCCGGGCAGCCCGACCGCCGGTGCGCTGACTACGGTCTGGGCGTCCTCACCGCCGGCTCGATGCCGCCCCGCCCGCCGAGACCCGAAGGCCGTCTCATGACCGATCCGAACCCCCTGATCGGGATCACGCCACCGCTGCGGACCCGCGCCGAGCGGGCCGACGAGGGCCGCGCCACCCGTGAGCGGCTCCCGCTGAAGGCGCTCGGCGAGCTCGCGCCGCCCGATCCGGGCCGCGACCCGCTCGCGATCCTCGCGGCCCAGGACGTGCGCCGGGTCCAGGAGCTGGTCCCGATCCGGTACGGGCGCATGTCACCGACGCCGTTCACGTTCCTGCGCGGCTCGGCGGCGGTGATGGCCCACGACCTCGCGCAGCTCCCGAACTCCGGGATCACCGTGCAGCTCTGTGGCGACGCGCACGTCTCCAACTTCGGCGGGTTCTCCGCGCCCGACCGCCGGCTGGTGGTCGACGTCAACGACTTCGACGAGACGCTCCCGGGCCCGTTCGAGTGGGACGTCAAGCGACTCGCCGCGAGTGCGGTGGTCGCGGCGCGCGACAACGGGTTCGACGCCGACGTCGCGAAGAAGGCCGCCCGGGCGACGGCCGCCTCCTACCGCCAGGGCATCGCGACCGGAGCCCAGCTCGATCCGCTCGCGGTGTGGTACTTCCGGGTCGAGCTCGACGAGCTCGCCCAGGATCCGCGGTTCGCACTGACCGACAGCGACCGGGCCCGGCTCGAGCGGATGCGGGCGAAGGCGGCCCGCAAGACGAGCCTCGGTGCGCTCGAGAAGCTGACCGAGCTCGTCGACGGCCACCGGCGCATCATCGACACACCGCCGCTCGTGACCCGCCTGGACCCGGCCGATCTCGAGACGTTGCACCCGGAGATCACGCAGTTCTTCGGCGAATACCACGACTCGCTCCCCCGCGACCGGTGCACCCTCCTCGACCGGTACACGGTGGTCGACGCCGCCCGGAAGGTCGTCGGCGTCGGCAGCGTCGGCACCCGCTGCCTCATCCTGCTGCTCGAGTCCGGCGACGGCGAGCCGCTGTTCCTCCAGCTCAAGGAGGCCACCCGGTCCGTGCTCGAGGACTTCCTGGGGCCGAGCGAGTTCCCGAACGCGGGCCAGCGCGTCGTCGAGGGACAGCGCGTGGTGCAGTCGGCGAGCGACGTCTTCCTGGGCTTCACCCGGCTACAGGTGGGCGAGGAGTCGACCGACTTCTACATCCGCCAGCTCTGGGACGGGAAGATCTCGGCCGACCTCGCGGTCATGGGGACGAAGCGGCTCGTGCGGTATTCGCAGATGTGCGGTGCAGTGTTGGCGCGCGCGCACTGCCGGTCCGGGGACGCCGCGATGATCGCCGGCTACCTGGGCGACGACGACACGTTCGACCGTGCGGTCACCAAGTTCGCCGTGCGCTACGCCGAGCGGACCGACGGGGACCATGCCCGCATGGCCGACGCCATCGCCGCCGGCGAGCTCACCGCCGCCAGCGGCTACTGAACCGACAGGAGCTCGCGTGCGCCTTCGCCGACACCGACACCAGTCGCTCTCCGCCCGCGCCGAACAGGCCGGGCTGCTGAGCGCCGGGACCGCCGCCCCTCTCGCGTACCAGCGGACGCTGATGGCGCGCTCCTCGGTCGATCAGGCGCTCGTCTCGGGACTCGCGTTCGCCAGCAACCACGCCCTGGTGACCGCCATCCAGGACGGGCTCCAATCCGCCGCGCTGCTCGCGGTCGGCCAGGCCGCGCGGAGCGCGGTCGACGAACCGACCTGGAGTCGGGCCGCGCTGGCGTCGGACGCGGCGGCGCTCGCCACGGGGCTCGCGCTGCAACGCGCGTTCTCGGCCCGGCCCCGCGAGCCGCTCGAACGGGCGGCGATCCGCACCACGGGCTACTGGCTCGCGCGCAGCGCGACCGCCGGGCTCGTGATCGGCGCGCTCCAGCACGGCCTCGGCCGGGTCGGCACGCCCCGGTTGAAGAACGCGGTCCCGGTCGTGGTCCCGGCGGTCGGCGTGCTCGTGACCCTCGCCGAGTGGCGCCGCCGCCGCGATGCGCACGCCGACCAGGAGCTCACCGAGACCGAGCAGGCGTCGCGGCTGAAGGCCAGCACCATGGGCCTCGCGGTGGCGGGCGGCGCCACCGGCCTCGGCTGGGGGGAGCGCGTGCTCGCCGACGTCGTGAGCGGTGCCCTCGCGCGCGTGCTGCCGGGGAACGCGGCGCTGTGGCGCCCGATCGGCCACGTGGTGTCGCTCGCGGCGCTCGCCGGCGCGACCGACGCGGTGTTGCGCGAGACGTTCCGCCGGATCGAGCACGCCGAGGAGTCCGTGGAACCAGCGTTCGACATCCCGCCACCGCTTCCGGACCTGAGCGGCAGCCTCGCGAGCCGGGTCCCGTTCGAGACGCTCGCCCGCGCGGGGCGGCGGTTCGTGTGGACGGTCACCACGGCCGACCGGATCGAGGAGGTCATGGGCGAACCGGCCCGCCGCGCGCCGGCGCGGCTCTACGTCGGCCTCGAGAGCGCCGGCACCGAGGCCGCGCGCGTCGAGCTCGCGATGCAGGAGCTCGACCGGACCCACGCGTTCGAGCGGGCGTGGCTCATGGTCGCCCTCCCGACCGGCACCGGATACGTGAACTACGCGGCGGCGTCGACCTTCGAGCTGCTGACACGCGGCGACTGCGCGACGGTGGCGATGCAGTACGCGGCCCGACCGTCGCCGCTGTCGCTCGATCGCGTCGCCGAGGGTCGGCATCAGGCCCGGCTGCTCATCGATGCGATCCGCGCCCGGATGGAGACGGTCCCACCGGCGCAGCGCCCGAAGCTGCTCCTGTTCGGCGAGAGCCTCGGTGCGTGGACGAGCCAGGACGCGTTCATGGGCCACGGCACGCGCGGTCTCGTCGACGCGGGCGTCGACCACGCGATCTGGATCGGCACCCCCCACTTCAGCAAGTGGAAGGAACAGGTCCTCTACGACTCGGGCCCCGACATCGACCGCGATCTGGTCGGCGTGTTCAACACCATCGACGAATGGCGCGCCCTCCCGCACGCAGCACGCGATCGGATCCGCTTCGTGATGATCACGCATCACGACGACGGCGTCGCGCTGTTCGGTCCCGAGCTGGCGATCGAGGCACCACCTTGGCTCGGCGACCGCGAGTCCCGACCGAGCGGTGTGCCGCGGGCGATGCGGTGGATGCCGTCGACGACGTTCTTCCAGGTGCTCGTCGACATGAAGAACGCGGCGCAGGTCGTCCCGGGGGTGCTCGCGGCCAGGGGCCACGACTACCGGGCCGATCTCCTCCCGTTCTTCCACGAGGCGCTCGGGCTTCCGGCGAGCCCCGACCAGCTCGAGCGCGTCACCGCGTTCCTGATGGAGACCGAGCTGCGCCGGTCGAGATGGATGGCGTCCCACACGACGGCGGATCGCAGCCTCTCGGCGACGCTGGCACGGCGGTGGATGGAGCAGGAGACGGCCGCGGGCGGCGACCCCGCGGAGGTCCTCGTCCGCGCGTTCCGTGCGCTGCTCGACGAGGCTGACGCCGCAGCCGCAGCCGCAGCCGAAGCCGAAGCCGCAGCTACGAAGTCCGCCGGGCCACCGTCCACGCCCCGATGAGCCCCGCGGCGTTGAGCGTCGCATGCACCACGATCGGAGCGACGACGCTGCCGGAGCTGCGCCGGAGGAGACTGAACCCGACCCCGGCGAGCGCGGTGGTCCCCACGGTGACGGCCACCGCCCCGGCGCGGTGCGCGCGGCGATCGCCGACGCGCGCACCGGCGCTGGTGCGATCCAGCGATGCGCGCGCAGGTGGGACGTGCCACAGGCCGAAGACGAGCGCGCCGACGGCCGTCGAGTACGTGACGGAGCCGTGCCGGCGGAGCCACGCCTCGTAGACGCCGCGGAAGAGCACCTCCTCGGCCAGTGCGGTCTCGACCGGGATCCGCACTCCCGCCTCGAACGCGAGGTCGCGGGGGGCGAGCGTCTCGACGCGTCGGTCGTGCAGGAGCCGCCGACTCCGGTCCGAGCCGTAGGCGGCGGCGACGGCGCCGACGAGCGGTCCGGCGACCGCCGCGCCGACGAGCGCACCCCGGCGCACCGCTCCCGGGGAGATGCCCATCTCCGGCACGGTGAGCCCGGCCGCGGTCCCCGCGCCGACCGCGACCGCGGCCGCCGCGAGATTGAGACCGAGCCGATGGTGGCGGGCGCCCCGCCCGTGGACGGCGGCGTGATACCCGACCAGCACGAGCCCGACTCCGACGTCGGCCACCACGCCGGCCGCGCCGGGACGGGTGCCGCCACGCGCCCGACGACGGTGCCCCGGACCCGACGCGCCGGCGCCGGGCGTCACCCGAGCAGCTTGGCCTTCTGCGCCGCGAACTCCTCCTCGGTGAGGATGCCCTGGGCCTTCAGGTCGCCCAGCTTCTGCAGCTGAGCGAGCACGTCGTCCTCACCCGCGGCCGCCGGTGCCGCCTCCGGGGCGGGGGCCGGCGCGGTCTGCTGCTCGTACGCGGCTTCGCGCTGCGCGTAGATGTTCGCGTCGCGTTCGGCGTACTTCTCGGCCTGGCGCCGCTGGACGCGGCCGCTCACCGCGGTCGCCGTTCCGGCGACCACGGCGGTACGGGCTACTCCTCGCAGGAGTCCGGGCATGGTTGCGCTCCTCGTGGGTCGTCGGCCGAGCCGGCCGGGGATCTCAGGCTTCCAGGGCTTCGATCGCGTCCATGACGTCCTGGGCGGGTATGCGCGCCGAGGCGATCATCTCGCCGCCGGCGCGCCGGGCGGCGGCGACGAAGCCGGCTGCCCACGCGTTCTCGTACACGAGCAGGACGGCGGTGGTCCCCGGCGCCATCGCGTCGGCGGCCAGCTGCATGTCCTCGTCGCCGAGCAGGCCCGACCGCGCCCCGGCGAAGGCCGTCAGGCCACCGATCTCGTCACCGTCCACGGTGTCGAGCTCGAGCCCGGAGAACGTGCCGTCGGCCTCCTTGCGCACCACCAGCACGTCCCAGAGGCGCACGATCCCCGCCTCGATCAGGTTCGCGATCTCGGTGGCCATCTCACCGGTGAACTTGTCGCCCGGGAACTCCATGAGCACGAAGTCGATGGGCCCGTGCACGTCCACGTTGGTCATCTGCGTTCCGCTTCTCGGTCGGGGGCGGCGTGCCGCCCGGTCGGTTGCCCGTCGAACACTAGGACACGCGTGTCAGTCGGAGCAGTTGGACAGGCCCTCGTCGAGGCCCTGGTAGAAGCGCTGGGTCCGACCCTGGGTGACCCGGATCGCCTGCTGGACGTTGCGTCGGATCGCGGCGATGTCCTGCTGGCGCAACACGTCGTTGTCGTTCTCGACGTGCTGGACGAGGTCCGACAGGTTCTCGTCGATGTCCCGGACGTCCTCGGACACCGGCCGTCCCGTCGTCTTCACGGCCTTGTCGGTCCACTTCTTCGCCTCCGCGAGCGCCGACTGGGCGTCGCTCGCGCTCGACGCGTCCTTGAGGTCGCAGATCGCGTCACCGGTCTTGCGACCGTCGCGCTCCACGCGGAACCCCGCGCACCCGGCGGTGATCCCCACGACGACCGCGAGGCCGCACGCGGTCGCGGTCCACCGGCGGGCGCGCCCTGATCGGAGCCGACCCATCACCCCACCACCTTTCCGAGCTTCTTCACCTGGAAGGCCATCACGATCTGCGCGATCCCGCGGAACAGCGCGCCGAGGCCGACCCACAGGACGAGCAGATAGCCGGAGCGACCCGGGTAGCCGATGGCCCAGAACGCGACCAGGATCATGGCGATCCCGACGACGAGCTCGAGCCACCACAGCTCGACGTCGCGGTTCGAGAGCGCGGCGACGACCTCGAACGTCCCCCGGATCAGCAGGAACCAGCTGATCAGGATCGCGAGCGCGCCGAACGTCCACTCCGGGTACGCGAACGCCGCGACCGCGCCGCCGAGGAACACGAGACCGAGCAGACCGTGCAGCCAGCGCCAGCCCGCCAGCACGACCGCGTGGAAGATCTCCTCGATCGAGGCGAGGATGAGCACGAAGCCCACCAGGAACGTGATCGTGTTGATCGACGTCTGGTCGAACTGCAGCACGAGCAGGCTCACGAAGATCCACAGGAGGCCCGTGACGAGGAAGATCCACCACGCCTTGCTGATGCCGCGGAGGTCGGCTCGGACCTCCGCGTCGGTCACGTCGACCGACAGGTACGTCATCTCCACTGTCACGTCGCTCCCCTTCCGTCGTCCCGGCTCGCGGCCGTCTTTGTACCAGCCCGGCGGGGACCGCGCCGCGATGACCACGCGCCGGCCGGGGCCGGGTCGCACGGGTCCGCCTCAGCGCGTGATCTGGGTGCCGCTGCGGCCCGAGAACACCGCGCCGCAGTCGTCGACCGAGCCGATCGCCGCGGTGCCACCCGTCGCCACGACGAAGCGACACGCGGCGACGACCTTGGGTCCCATCGAGCCGGGCGGGTACCGGTGCGCGGCGAGCTCCGCGGCGGTGGCGTCGGCGACCGGGCGTGCCCCCGGGCGGCCGAAGCCCTCCATCACGGCCTCGACGTCGGTGAGCAGGAGCAGCCGGTCGGCGCGCAGCCCGATGCCGAGCAGCGCGCTCGTGTGGTCCTTGTCCACCACCGCCTCGACCCCGGTGCGCACCCCGGCGTCGTCGAGCACGATCGGGATTCCACCACCCCCCGCGCACACGACCACGACCCCGGCGTCGACGAGCACCTCGATCGCGCGCAGCTCGAGCACGCGCCGTGGCAAGGGTGACGGCACGACGCGGCGCGCCCGGGCTGCGCCCGACGGGTCCGGATCCACCGCGACGAACGTCCACCCGCGGGCGGCCGCCAGCGCGTCCGCGGCGCTCGTCGACACGGGCGGACCGACGGGCTTCTCCGGAGCCGCGAACGCGGTGTCGCTCGCATCGACCTCGACCTGGGTGAGCACCGCGGCGACGTCCCGCGGCCCGAGCGCGGAACCGAGCTCGCGCGCCAGCGCGTAGCCCAGCAGACCCTCGGTCTGTGCGTCGAGCACGTCGAGCGTCGTCGCCGGATCGCTTCGATCGGCGCCGCTGGTCGCGAGCAGGCCCACCTGCGGACCGTTGCCGTGGGTGACCACGACGTCGTGCCTCGCGGCGATCCGCGCGATCGCACGCCCCACCGACCGCAGGCGGTCCGGGTCGGGCGCGATCCGGTTCCCGTCGCCGGCCAGTGCATTCCCGCCCACGGCGACCACGACTCGCACCCCGGGATGATCGACGCGAGACCGGTGCGCGCACAACCGCCGCGAGACCTCCGGTCCTCGGCCCGGACGGTCCGGCCTGCGAGCATCGGGGCCGGAGCATCCGGGAGGGTCCACGTGCGGACGATCGTGATCATGGGCGCCGGCGGCCGCGACTTCCACGTCTTCAACACCGTGTTCCGGTCCGATCCGGGCCGGCGGGTCGTCGCCTTCACCGCCGCCCAGATCCCCGGCATCGCGGACCGGCGCTACCCGGCCTCGCTCGCCGGACCGCGGTACCCGGACGGCATCCCGATCGTCGCCGAGTCCGAGCTCGACCGCGTCGTGCGGGAGCACGAGGTCGACGAGGTCGTCCTCGCGTACAGCGACCTGGCGTACGACACGGTGATGCACCTCGCGGCGCAGGTGCTCGCGACGGGAGCCGACTTCCGGCTCGTCGGCCCGCGTGCGTCGATGCTGTGCTCGACGCGACCCGTCGTGGCGGTGTGCGCGACCCGCACCGGGAGCGGCAAGAGCCAGACCAGCCGGCGCATCGGACAGCTGCTGCGCGCGGCCGGGCTGCGCATCGCGCTCGTCCGCCATCCGATGCCCTACGGCGACCTCGAGGCGATGCGGCTCCAGCGGTTCACGTCCCTCGCCGAGATCGACGCGTCGCACCCGACGATCGAGGAGCGCGAGGAGTACGAAGAGCCCGTCCGGCTCGGCATGACGGTCTACGCCGGCGTCGACTACGAGGCGATCCTGCGCCGGGCCGAGCAGGATGCCGACGTCATCGTGTGGGACGGCGGCAACAACGACTTCCCGTTCTTCGCTCCCGACCTGTTCGTGACCGTTGCCGATGCGCTCCGGCCGGGTCATGAGCTCCGCTACTTCCCGGGCGAGGTCAACGTGCGTCTCGCCGACGTCGTCGTGGTGAACAAGGTCGACCGGGCGGCGCCGGCGGCGGTCGAGGAGGTCGTCGCGAACGTGCGGGCGCTCAACCCCACCGCGACGATCGTGCGCGCCGCGTCACCCGTCCGGCTCGATCCGGGACCGTCGCTCCGCGGCCGGCGGGCACTCGTCGTCGAGGACGGGCCGACCATCACCCACGGCGGCATGGCGTACGGAGCCGGGCTGGTCGCCGCGGAGGCCGAGGGCGCGATCGTGGTCGATCCGCGGCCGCACGCGACCGGTTCGATCGCCCAGACCTACGCCCGCTACCCCCACATCGGCGCGGTGCTCCCGGCCATGGGATACGGCGACGCGCAGACCCGCGACCTCGCGGCGACCATCGCCGCCGCCATCGCCGCGACCGGGTGCGACGTCGTGATCAGCGGGACCCCCGTCGAGCTGGCGCACGTGGTGCCGATCGACGTGCCGGTCCGCCGGGCGCGCTACGAGCTCGCCGAGGTCGGCACGCCGGACCTGGCGAGTCTGCTGGCGCCGTTCGTCGAGGAATGGTCGACCGGTCGCGGTTGAACGACGAGACTCGATGATCGGCCCGGACGAGGGAACGGCGTGAGACGCAGGTCCAGACGGGGTATCCGCCGCGCGCTCGACGTGCGGGACTACCGGCTGCTCCTCGCGGCGTCGACGGCCTCCCAGACCGGCGACTGGCTCTACAACGTCGCGCTCGTGGCGTGGGCGTACGAGGTCACCCGCTCCGCCGGCTGGGTCGCGGTCATCACGATCGTCCGGCTCGCGCCGTACCCGGTCTTCGGCCCCCTCGGCGGGCTGCTCGCCGACACGTTCGACCGCCGCCGGGTGCTCATCGTCTCCGACGTGCTGCGCGGTGGACTCGTCGCCGCGCTCGCGGTGGTCGCCGCATCCGACGGTCCGGTGGGCCTCGCCGTCGCGCTCGCCGGGGCCGCCGCGGTCGCGGGCACCGCGTACCGCTCGGCCGTGGTCGGCATGCTGCCCGACATCGTCGGGGAACGCAGCCTCGCGGCGGCGAACGCGCTCGAGAGCATGGTCGAGAGCGTCACCGTCGTGGTCGGCCCCATGGTCGGCGTCGCCCTGCTCGTCGCCGGGAGCCCTGCTCTCGCCTTCGCGGTGAACGCGGTGACCTTCTTCGCCTCCGCCATCGGGGCGGTCGCGATGCGGACGCGCAGCCGCGGCTCCGCCGCGGACCAGGCGGCGGACGCACACTGGATCGGCCGGCTCGGCCGCGGCTTCCACGAGCTCGCGTCCGCGCGCGACGCCCGCGTGGTCGCAGCCTTCCTGCTCGGCACGTCGTTCGTCTACGGCGCACAGTCCGTGATGCTCGTGCTCATCGCGAGCGAACACCTGCGCGCCGGTCCGGACGGAGTCGGCGTCCTCTACGCGGCGCTCGGCGTCGGGGGCCTGCTCGGCGCGGTCGGGGTCACGCCTCTGGCCCGCTCGCCGAGGGTCGGCGCGGCCATGCTCGTCGCATTGGCGGTGAACGCCGTGCCGATGGCCGCAGTCGTCGGGACCCGCGACGCGGCCAGCGCGTTCGCGCTGGTGCTCGTGAGCGGCATCGGGATGGTCGTGGTCAGCGTCTTGAGCCTCACCCAGCTCCAACGCTCCTTGCCCGGATCCGTCCTCGGCCGCGTCTGGGGCGCGCTCGACGCCCTGACCGTGCTCGTGATGATCGTCGGCTCGCTGGTGGTAGGGCCGACGGTCGCCACGATCGGTCGGGACGGTGCGTTCGTGGCGCTCATGGTCGCGGTGCCGACACTGGGACTCGCCGGTCTCGGCCGGCTGCTCCACGCCGACCGCGAAGCGGTCGCGCTGCTCGCCCGCATCGGCGGGATCCTCGCACTGCTCGAGCAGCTGCCGATCTTCGAGCACGCCGACCGTTCGGTCCTCGAACGCCTCGCCCTCTCGGCCACCGTCACCGAGCTCCCGATCGGTGCCGATGCCATCGTCCAGGGCGAGCCCGCGACCCACTTCTTCGTGATCCAGCACGGGCGCCTCGACGTCCTTCGCACCGACGGCGCCCTCACCCGCAAGATCGCCGTGCTCGGTGCAGGCGACTGGTTCGGCGAGATCGGCCTCCTCCACGACGTGCCACGCAACGCGACCGTCCGGGCCCGATGGCCGTCGGTCGTCTGGACCATCGAGGGGGCCGAGCTGCTCGACGCCGTGAGCGCGGCGCCGACGGTGTCGGCACGGTTGCTGGAGGGGGTGGCGACCCGCCTCGGCGCGGCCGAGCACTGATCCGCCGCGCTCAGCTCGACGCGACCTGCGGCTCGGGACGGGCGAGCCAGATGCTCGCGACGAAGAAGCAGGCTCCGCCGAGGAAGGTCCCGGCGTTGGCCCAGCGGGTGTTGAGCAGGTCGCCGGTGGTGGGCAGCACGAACGCGCCGATCGCGGAGACGCCGAAGAAGATCGACCCCAGCAGGTTCAGGACCGCCATGCCGCGGTCACGACGCGTCGCCGCGACGATCCACACCGCGATCACGCCGATTCCGCTGGAGACGAGGAACAGGATCGATCCCACCGCGTCCGGCGACCAGACGAGCCGACGCTCCTGGGTGGCCGTGAGCCCCTGGACGATGGCGGCGAACGTCGACACGTTGAACGCGAACGTGCCGATCCACTGCGTGACCGCGCTCCACCAGCCGAGTCGGCCCGGGTCGCGGGAGAAGAGGGGTGGGCCGCTCACCCGCGACGCCCGCTCCTGGAGGGTGGCGGCACTGGTGAAGAAGATGGACCCGACGAAGAACGTCGCGGCCGTGACCGTGACGTCGACGTGCTCGTAGTACGGCGGGAACGACCCGAGCATGAAGCAGAACGACCCGATCGTGAACAAGACCCCCATGCGCACGGTGCTCATGCCGCTGTCCCACCTCCCTCGGCCTCCGGGGCTCCGAGGCTATTGAACCCTCCGGGAGACGGTCGACGACAGGCACGCACGGCCGGTTCGGGATGCGTACGATCCGCCGGATGAGCGCACCGACAGCCCCCGAGGTGGATCGCGTCCCCGACCGTCAGGGCCTCGTGCTGCTGGCGCTCATCCTGGTCGCCGCGGTCGCCAACCTGAACCTCGCGGTCGCGAACGTCGCGCTCCCCGACATCGGCAAGGCCTTCGACGCGAGCCAGACCGCGCTCGATCTCGTCGCCGTCGGCTATTCGCTCGGACTCGCGGCGTCGGTGCTGTGGCTGGGCGCGCTCGGCGACCGCTACGGCCGCAAGATGATGTTGATCCTCGGCGTGGCGATCTCCGTGCCGGCGTGCCTCCTCGCCGCGTGGGCACCGTCGGTCGAGGTGCTGTTCGCCGCCCGGCTGCTCGGCGGGGTGGCGGCGGGCATGGCCTACCCCACCACGCTCGCGCTGATCACCGCGCTGTGGTCCGGCCCGCCGCGAACGCGTTCGATCGCGCTGTGGTCCGCGCTCGGCGGCGCGATCTCCGCGCTCGGCCCACTCGCGGCGGGCGCACTGCTCGAGTCGTACTGGTGGGGCTCGGTGTTCCTCATCACGCTGCCGCTCGCGGTCGTGGCGCTCGTGCTCGCCGTCCGGCTCGTCCCGTCCCACGTCGGCGAGGCCACCGAGCCGGTCGACAACCTGGGCGGCATCTTCTCCGCGCTGATGATCGGCGGCGTCGTCCTCGCGATCAACTTCGCGGCGGTACCGAACGAGGGCGCGCTCGTGCTCGGGCTGGTCGCGATCGCGCTCGCGGCCGGCATCGGCTTCGTGATCCGTCAGCGCCGGGTCGCGAACCCCCTCTACGACCTGGACGTCGCGCAGCGCCGGATCTTCTGGGTGGCCGCCGTCGCCGGGATCGTGGTGTTCGGCTCGCTGATGGCCGCGATGTTCGTCGGCCAGCAGTTCCTCCAGAACGTGCTCGGGTACTCCACGCTCGACGCCGGGCTCGCGATCCTCCCCGCGGTCGTGGCCATGGTCATCGTCGCCCCGCGGTCGGCGAAGCTCGTGGAGGCGAAGGGCGCGCGCGTCACCCTGCTGATCGGCTACGTGTTCTGCTCGCTCGGGTTCCTCACGATGCTGCTGCTCTGGGACGAGGGCATCGCGTACTGGCCGGTCGGCCTCGGCTACCTGCTGGTCGGGGCGGGGGTCGGGTTCGCGGGGACGCCCGCCTCGCACTCGCTCACGGGCTCGGTCCCGGTCCGGCGCGCCGGCATGGCGTCGGGCACCGCCGACCTCCAGCGCGACCTCGGCGGGGCGATCATGCAGTCGATCCTCGGCGCGCTGCTCACGGCCGGCTATGCGAGCGCGTTCGCGAAGTCCATCGCGGCGTCGCCCAACGCGTCGAACATCACCGACAGCGTGCAGAGCCAGCTCGAGCACTCGTTCGCGAGCGCGGAGGCCACGGCGAGCCAGTACCCCGCGTACGCGAGCCAGATCACTGCGGCCGCGAAGGCGTCGTTCCTCCAGGGCGCGGACTGGGCCTACGCGGCCGGCCTGATCGCGGTGCTGCTCGGCGGCGTCCTCGTGTTCTTCATGTTCCCGCACGGCGCCGAGGAGAAGGCAAGGTTGGCCGAGTACCGGCGCGAGGACGAGGCCACGGCCGTCGCGAGCACATAGCAGGAAGGACGGAGGACGAGATGGGACTGCTGAGGAACCGGGGTGGCGGCGATGACCATGTGCGTTACCGGATGCGCGAAAAGCTGATCTCGATCGGCGACGACTACTGGGTCGAGGACGCCGACGGCAACAAGGCGTACAAGGTCGACGGGAAGGCCGCGCGCATCCGCGACACCTGGAAGCTGAAGGACGCATCCGGCAACGAGGTCGCGACCATCCGCGAGCGCAAGCTCAGCGTCCGCGACGCGATCACGATCGAGCTGGGCGACCGCAAGCTCGTCGTGAAGAAGGCACTCGTCGGCATCCGCGACCGGTTCCACATCGACGTCGAGGACGGTCCGGACATGAAGGCACACGGCAACATCGTCGACCACGAGTACGAGATCGAACGGGACGGCGACACCGTCGCCGAGGTGTCGAAGAAGTGGTTCCGGATCCGCGACTCGTACGGCGTCGAGATCGACCGCGGCGTCGACCCCGCACTGATCCTGGCGATCACCGTGGCGATCGACGCGCTCTCCCACGACGCCGTGTAGACCGCCGGGCGGAAGCGGCGCCGCGCCGAGCGCGTCGCGCAGTGGTGCGTCGTCGCAGCCGACTCAGCCCGAGCGGGTCGGGAACCGCATCCGCATGGTCGTCGTGCCGCGGTTGGCCCACTCCGCGTAGGGGACCGTCGGCACGGCGACCGGCCGCGGTGCGTCGCCAGCCCCGGTACCGGCGGGCCGGTGCAACGGTCGGTCGGGATCCCTCGCGACGACCGAGAACGCCCGGGCGGGCGGTGCGGCGGGGTCGACGACGAGGTCGCGCAGGTCGACGCGCGGCACGTCGACGCCTTCGACGCAGTGCACGACCGGGCCCCGCCGGAGATGGACCGATCCCGCGGCGCCCTCGACCCGGGCATCGGTCTCCCACCACTGCCAGTCGATCGGGACCTCCACGCGACCGTCGGCGGCGAGCGGTTCGTGACCGCGACCCCCGGCCCATCCCGGCCGACGCACCCGGATCGTGCCGCCGGACGGCGCCCGGTGGGTCCGGATCCGGATCGCGCCGTCGTCGGGATACGCCGAGGTCACCTCGACGTCCCAACCCGCCCCCGTGATGCGGGACGCGAGGGGCATGTGGACCAGGAGATCACCGGCCGCGTCGACGCTCGCGACGTGGTCACCGACCGACGCGAACAGGCGCGCGAGGTTCGGTGGGCAGCACGGCACGACGAACCAACGATGCCGGCGCGCCGGGAACCACGCCAGCGCCATCGCGTCGCCGTAGTCGAACGGGCTCACCCACGGGTTCGTCTCACCGGCCACCTCCGCGACCGCGTGCGGCTGCGAGTAGAACCACGTGTCGCCGGTCGCACCGACGCCGGCCGGCACCGCGTTGAACATGAGCAGCTCGATCTGGTCCAGCGCGCGCGGATCGGCGGTGAGTCGCCACGCGCGCTCGCAGAGCTGGACCGCGGCCACGGCCGCGCAGCTCTCCGCGTAGGCCATCGCGTCGGGGAGCTCGAAGGGCTTGCCCACCGCCTCGCCCAGCCAGCGGCCGCCGACCGCGCCGGTCGGGTAGGAGTGCTCGGCCAGCAGTGAGTCGAACAGGCCGACCGTCGCGCCGGTCCAGGTCGGGTCGCCGGTCGCGAGCGCGACCTCGGCGATCGCGGACGCGAGGTACAGCGCGCGCACCGCGTGCCCGTCGAGCCGGAACTCCGCCACGGACGAGCCCGACTCGCGCAGGCGCTGCTCGACGACCCAACGGGCGTGGTCGAGGTAGCGCGCCTCGCCGGTGGCGTCGGCGAGGCGGGCCAGCGCGAGCTCGACCTCGGGGTGCGCGTCGGTGCGCTCGTCCCGGCCCGGCCCGAACGTGTCGCAGAGGTGGTCGGCGAGCCGGGTCGCGACGCGCAGCAGGCGATCCGATCCCGTCACGCGGTGGTGCGAGACCGCGGCCTCGATGAGATGACCCGCGCAGTAGTGCTCGTGGCCGAAGTCGAGGTCGGCGTAACGCCCGATCGAACCGGACCCGGTGTCGTAGTACGTGTGGACGTAGCCGTCGTCGTGCTGGACCGCCTCGATGAGATCGATCACCGGATCGGCGAGGTCGGCGCGACCCGCGAGCACCGCGGCCTCGAGCCACTTGGAGAGGTCGGAGTCGCTGAAGTGCATCGCGCGCCGCTCGACGTCGGCGTCGCCGACCAGGCGCCGGAAGTTGTCGACGACGCCCTGGGCCTCGAGCCGCTCGAGCATTACGGGCAGCGTGTGCGCGCCCAGCTGCTCGATCCGCGGTGCCCAGAACGAGTCGCGCAGCTCGACGCTCGGACCCGCCGCGCGATCACGCACCGGACTGCTTCGCGCCCTCGCGCGCGGTCCGTCCGGCGGCGCGACGTGCCCGCAACGCCGCGCCCCGACTCCACTCGAGGGGGTCGAAGTCGGCGGGGTCGGCGGGGATCGCGGTCGGGTCCTGCACGAGTCGGGTCCCCATGACCATCTCGACGAGGAGCGGCCGATCGAGGATCTCGCCCGCGGCCGCGACGCCGCCGGCGACGGTTCCGCCGATGCCGTGGCCCGAGACCGTGCCCTGGCCGACGAGCCACAGACCCTCGATCTCGGTGCGGTGGTGCGGGCGGAGATCACCACTCTGCTCCGGCGAGTGGACCCAGCCGTAGCTCGTCCCGCCGGTCGACCCGGTGTAGCGCTCCTGGGTGGCGGGGGTCGCGGTCTCGATGTGCACGATGTGATCACGGAACGGTCCGAGCACCCGCTCGGCCGCGTCCACGAGCGCGTCCGTGAGCTGCGCCTTCCGATCGCGGTAGCCCGGGTCCCGCCGGTAGGGACCGCCCTCGAGCGGGCCGTCGTCGAGCCCCCACCAGGCCCAGCCGCGTGGCGCCAACGTCATGATCTGGAAGTTCGTGTGCCCGGGCGGGCACAGGTGCGCGTTCGCCGGGTCCTTGCGCGAGGCCATCGCGACGTACGCGAACGTACCTCCGGCCGGAAGCTCACCCGCGTCGAGCGTGTCGTAGATCCCGTCGGTCTCGTAGTCGGGGAACAGGAAGTAGTTCGTGTTCGGTCCGGTGAGCTCGACGTCGACGACCACGTAGACGCACACCAGTCCGACGGTCATCTGCGCACGCTCCACCCAGCGGGGCGTGTCGGGATCCCACTGGTCGCGGTCGACCAGCTCGAGCACGGTGCGCGCGTGATCGGCATTGGAGAGGACGAGCGGCGCCTCGATCACGGTGCCGTCCACGAGGCGGACGCCGCGCGCGACGCGGTGCTCGACGACGATGTGGTCGACCGGCGTGAGCGTGCGCACCTCGCCGCCGAACGCCTCGATCACCTGCACGAGCCGGGCCGGTATGACCTGGCCCCCGCCCTCGGGGTAGTAGGCACCGCGCATGTAGTGGTCGACGATCATCGCGTGCATCGCGATCGCCGTGTGCCGGGGTCCGCTCCCGTAGAGGCCCGACCAGTGGTCGAGCACGGCCCGGGCGCGTGGCGAGATCTCGCACGTGTCGAACAGCTCCGACAAGGCCCGGAACGCCCATCGGTCGAAGGTCGGGGTCTCGGCACCGGGCAGCAGCCGGGCCCGCGACTCCTCGGCGACCGCGTGCAGCACCTCCACGCAGCGCTCGACCCCGGCGCGATCGTCGGGGAACGCCTCCACGAGGCGGTCGCGGTACTCGTCCCAGCCCGCGGGCACCCGGAAGGTCAGGTCCGGGAACTCGAGCGTGTCGAAGCCGTCGGGATCGAGCGGCCGCCACCGCACCCGGTCGCCGACCCCGAGACTGCCGAGCACCGAGGGCAGGAGCCCACCGGGACCGCAGTCACCCACGTAGTGCAGTCCGACGTCGAACTCGTACTCGTCGCCCGCGTGATGGCGCCGGAAGACCTGGCAGTTGCCGCCCGCGACGTCGTGACGCTCCACCACGAGCACGCGCCGGCCCGCGGCCGCGAGGCACGCGCCGGCGGTGAGCCCGCCGGGACCCGAGCCGACCACCACCACGTCCCAGTGCTCCGCCATGACGCCTCCTCGGAGGCGCTACTCGGCCTCGACGCCCTCAGCTTCGCGCTCACCGGTCTGGAATGCGTCGCCACCCGTGGCGAGCTTCCACACGACCGCGCCGACGACCCCACCGATCAGCGGGGCGACGATGAACAACCACAGCTGCGAGAGCGCGGTCCCGCCCTCGAAGACGGCCGGGCCGAGCGAGCGGGCCGGGTTCACGCTCGTGTTCGTGATCGGGATCGAGATCAGGTGGATCAGCGTGAGCATGAGGCCGATGCCGAGCGCGGCCATGCCCTTGGACGCGGCCTTGGTGGTGACACCGAGGATGACGACGAGGAACAGCGCGGTGAGCAGAGCCTCCGCGATGAAGGCGCCCGTGAGGTCGTAGAAGATGCGGCCGCCGTGCTGGCCGTAGGCGTTCGACGCGAACGAGCCCTGGGTGATGGTGAAGCCACCGGGACGGCTGGACTGGATCGCCCACAGCGCGCCAACCGCGGCGATCGCGCCGACGCACTGCACGACGACGTACGCCGGGACCTCGCGCCACTCGAAGCGCTTGGCGGTCGCGAGGCCGATCGACACCGCGGGATTGAAGTGGCCCCCGGACACGTGTCCGAGCGCGTACGCGCTGCACAGCACCGTGAGACCGAACGCGAGGCTGACGCCGAGGTAGCCGATGCCGGAGTTCACGACACCCGCGGCGCCGATCTTGACGGCGCCGACGAAGACGTCGTTGCGGGCCGGGGTCAGCGCCTTGGCCGCGAAGATCGCAGCCCCGCAGCCACCGAAGACCAACACGAACGTGCCGATGAGCTCGGCACCGAGCTTCTTGGCGAGCGCCATGGGATTCCCTCTTTCGAGATCAGGCCGCCCGCCGGCGTGGAACTCTACGGGTGTGGGCGCCCGATGGCACGGAATTCCTCGGCGCGCCCCATCAGGAGAGGGTCATCGTGCCGTCCGCCGTCACCCGCGCCGGCGTCCCGGCGACGTCGTCGGTGACGAAGCGTCGCATGAGGTCCGGATCGGTCGAACCACCCCAGACGCGCACACCGTCGGGCGTCAGCGTGGCGGCGATGGCGCGGTCGGGCTCGCCGTCGCGGTCGTGCATCACCGTCCAGGCCTCGATCGTGACCGGACCGTCGTAGTCCAGCGAGGCGCCGCGCCGGCCGCGCGCGTCGATCTCGTCCTGAGGGTGCTCGTGGCGGAACCCGCCCGTCGGCGGCTCGGTCGAGTAGACGCCGAACGCGTGCTTCTGCACGCTCCCGCCGTTGGCGGTCACCAACCCGAGGCTCCGCGGGTCCTCGCGCAGCACGCCGACCATCGTCGCGATCGCGTGGCTCACCGGGTTGTTCCACGGGCCACCCGCGAAGCAGAGCCCGCCGTACACGGTGAGACGCCGCCGCGGATCGATGCGGAGCTCCTTGCACGCGAGCTGCACGGCCGACGGGAAGCACGAGTAGAGGTCGAGATGTGCAAGGTCGTCGACGCCGACGCCCGCGAGCTGCAGCGCCCGGTTCCCCGCGATGCCGATGGCCGGCGACGCGGTGAACGCGAGCCGCTCGGACATGAACGGGTCGTAGCCGTCCGTCCCCGCGAGCGGGAACACCCAGCGGTCGCGCGACACCCCGAGGTCCCGGGCGCGCTCGACCGACGCGAGGATGCACCCGGCGGCCATGTCGACGTCGGGGTTCGACACCATCCGCTTCGTGTAGGGAGAGCCGATCATCCGGTTCTCCGCGGTCGGCGTCGTGATCTCCTCCGCCGTGAAGGACTCGCGCCGCCAGGCGTAGGGGTTCCCGGCCGCGACCACCGAGAAGTCGGCCCACATGCGGCCGACCTCGGCGAGGTGCTCGGCGAGCGTCCGTCCCGACGCGTGCCACAGCGCGTTCTCGTACATGGGGTACATGGCCGTGGCCGCGAGCACGCCACGCGCGGCCTCGGCCGGATGGAACATCTCGGTGATCGACACACCGTCGGACCACGTGGGCGTCACCTCGTCGGCCTGGCGGACCCAATCCGGCTCGGCGCCGGCCTTCTTGGCCTGCATCCGCGTGCGGAACGCCTCACCACCGACGACGACGCCCAGGTCCGTCTCGCCGCGCGCGATCGCGCCCGCGAGCCGGTTGACAAGCATCTGGGGGGTGTTGCCGCCCATCGACGGGAACCACGTCGCGGCGTCGGTCGCGCCGATCCCGTCGGCCACGAGCCGGCCCGGGTCGCGGTAGCGCCACGAGAAGGGTGGCACGACCGCCACGATCTCGGCGTCGGTCGACGCGCGCGTCGTGCCGGCGTCGGCCGCCGCGAGGCGCGTCACCTCGGTCATGAGCTCGTGGGGTTCGAGCGGCTCTTCGCCCTCGTCGACGCGGTTGACGAGCTGCCCGACGCCGATGATCACCGGCGTGCGCGGATCGATGGTCATGATTCCTCTCGGACGCCGCGCGACGGATCGGCGGGAGTCAGGCGCGGCGTTCGGCGCGGTCACGCAGGCGACGACCGATCGCGTACGCCACGAACGCGAGCACGACCACGGCGATCACCACGGGGATCGCGCGCCGCAGCGCGCTGACGGCCGCGTGCTCGACGGTCTCCTCGAGCACCTCGAGGTCGTGCTCGAGCTCGCGCAGATGCCGCTCGTGGGGCGTCTCGGGCGCGGCGGTCTCGGGCGCGGCTGTCTCGGGCGCGGCGGGCTCGGACCCGTTCGGGGCACCGTCAGGGGGCGGGGCGCTGGATTCCATGCGGGGGAGTCTCCACTCCCGGGCCGCACACCGCCAACCGACGGGCCGATCGGCGCGGCACGGGTTGAGGCCCCGAGCGCGATCGTCTATGACCGCGCCGATGACGGACTTCCTCACGGGAATGCGGGTGCTCGACCTGTCCGTGTGGCGCCCGATGCCGCACGCGACGCAGATCCTGGCGGACCTCGGCGCGGAGGTATTGAAGGTCGAACCACCCGGTGGCGACCCGATGCGGGGGTACCCGGAGATCTTCGCGTCGGTCGCGCGCGGCAAGCGCAGCATCGAGCTGGACCTGCGGACGCCGGCCGGGCGGGACCGCGCGCTCGCGCTCGCCGCCGAGGCCGACGTCGTCTGCGAGGCCTGGCGGCCGGGCGTGGCCGATCGTCTCGGCGTCGGGTACGAGTCCGTACGGGCCCGTCGCCCGGACGTCATCTACTGCTCGCTCTCCGGGTACGGAGCCGAAGGGCCGCTCCGTGACACCCCGGGCCACGACGTGAACTTCCAGGCGCTGGCGGGCGCCCTGGCCGCGCGCGCCGGCAGCCCCGATGTTCCCCGCCTGCCCGTCGCGGACCTCGAGGGCGGCACGGTCTGCGCGCTGCTCGTGTGCGCGGCCTGGGCGCGTCGAGTGAGCTCGGGCGTCGGTGAGCGCATCGACGTGGCGATGACCGACGTCGTGGCATGGTGGGTCGGCACGACCACCGGCGTCGTCCACACCGACGCCGCGGGACCCACGTTCGGGTCGCCGGGCTACGGGACGTTCCGCACGCTCGACGGCGAGTGGCTCGCGCTCGGCGTGCTCGGTGAGCAGCGGCTCTGGGACGCGATCGCGCGCGCGCTCGACCTCTCCGGGCTGGTCGGGCTCGAGTTCGCCGATCGGCTCGCACGCACGGCGGAGGTGAACGACGCCATCGCGCGCGCGATCGCGTCGCTCGATAGCGAGGACGCGCTCACGCGCCTGGAGTCCGAGGGTGCGCCCGTCTCCCCGGTCCTCACGCCGGAGCAGGCGGCCGCACACCCGCAGCTGCGCGGCCGCGGCATCCACGTCCCGACCGTCGCCGGGACCGTGGTCGGTCTCCCGGCTCGTCTCGGCGGCGCGACGCCGGAGCGATCCGCCACCCTCCCCGGCATCGGCGCCCATCCCGAGGGGTTCGGACCCCGCACCGGCTGACCCGGTGGCCCGACGTGCTCGGCGCACGGGTCGGCCGGCAGCGATCAGTCCTCGTCGAACACCGTGACGGTGCCGGTCGGCCGGGCCAGCGCGAGCGCGCTCGCGCTGTCGAGCACGACGGTGAGCCCCTCGGCTCCCTCGATCGACGTGTCACCGTTGACGACGACGGTGATGACACCCGTCCGCTTGCCGGCGACGATGTTCAGGGTTCCCGTCTTGCCCGTGTAGTCGCCGTCGTTGGTCGCGGTCCCGTTCACCGTGTGGTACCTGACGACCGTCGTCGTCGCCTGACTCGCCGACAGCGTCACGGTGAGGGTCACCGACTTCGCGCCGGTGTCGCCCTCGATCACCGACGTGTCGCCGATCGAAGCGCCGAGCGCGGGGGCGGTGTCGTCGTCGACGATCTTGCCGATCGCGGTGTCACGGTCGGTCGGGACGCCGGAGGTCCCCGTGCCGGTGACCTCGAGCTTGAACGTCTCGGTCCCCTCGGGCGTGATGTCGCCCTTGACGGGGATCGAGATCTTGGCGGTCACGGCACCCGCGGCGATGGAGGTCGTCGCGGTCTTGGCGGTGTAGTCGGACCCCGCGGCCGCGGTACGGGCGACGGTCTGGTACTGCACCGGCGTGCTCGTCGCGCTCGGAGCTGAGAGCGTGACGGTGAACACGGCGTTCTGCGTGCCACCGTTGCCCTCGACGAGCGTGGCGTCTCCGACCGAGATCGACGGAGTGACGGCGGTGTCGTCGTCGAGCACGGTCGCGCTCGCCTGGGTCGTCCCTTGCGCGGCGCCGTTCACCGAGTTGACCGACAGGCCCAGCGTCTCGTCGCCCTCGACCGTCGCGTCACCCGCGACGACGACCGAGACGGTCGCCGACGTCTTGCCGGCACCGATCGAGACGGTTCCCGCCTTGGCCGTGTAGTCCGAACCCGCCGTCGCGGTTCCGGCGACGGTGGAATAGGACACCGTCGTCGTCGACAGGCGGGCGGCCGAGAGCACGACGCCGAACTTCAGGGTGTGAGTCGTCCCCGCCTTGCCCTCGTACGTCGACGCATCGGCCACGTAGACCGTGGTCGCGTCGGGCATGAAGGTCGCGGTCACGCCGGTCAGGCCGTTCGTGGTCACGTCACACGTGGAGGACGAGCCGGTGCACGCTCCGGACCAGCCCTGGAGGTGGTAGCCCGGGTTCGGGCTCGCGGTCAGGTGCACGACCGTCCCCCCGTCCACCGCGGTGAAGCACGTGGACCCGCAGTCGATCTCGCCCGGGTTCGCGTTCGCGGTTGCGCTGCTCGACACGGTGCCACCGTCGGTCGACACGCCCGGACCGGTCTTGACGGTCACGTTCAGGGTCGCCCGGTTGACACCGGTGCCCAGGTTCGCGGCGACCATCTGCCGAGCGATCATCGTGCCGACGAAGTTGTTGCAGTTGTCCGGGTCACCGGGGGTCTCGTTGCACGTGATCGAGTTGTCGACCGGGTCGACGGGTCCCGTGTACCGGTACGTCTCGGTGACCGTCACGCTCGCCTGGTCGCCCGGATCGATCGGGTCGTCGGGCTCGGTCTCGGTCCCCTGGTTCGTGCCCGGGTCGGGCTGGAAGAGCTCGGCGACGGAGGAGATCTGCGAGTTCGCGATCGCGCTCTGGACCTCGGGATCCGTCGCGAGGAGCTGGTTCACGTCGACCGGGTTCGGGCTCGACGCCTGGTACTTCACCACCCAGACCGCGTCCGGGAACTGTGGTTCGGACGGTTCGGGCACGACGGCCGGCGCGATCTCCGCGCGGACGACCTCCCCGGTCGGCGTCGCCACCACCCGCGGCACCACCGCGGCGACACCCGGCTGGACGAAGTAGTTGCCGGTCGTGGTCCCGCCGTACGGCGTCAGCACGCCGGTCGAGCCCGCCGACGAGCCGCCGAGGTCGCAGAGCCAGGAGTACCGCTGCGCCCCCACCGAGCCGTTGACGTGGACGCCGAAGTGGTTGACGCTGCCGATCGGCGTCCTCGCGCTCCACGCGCCGTTGACGTAGTTGGCCGAGTAGCGCACGACCACGCCGGAGTGTCCGTTCGGGAAGGTCGTGTTCACGGCGGGCTTGGCGGAGCCGTACGGGTTGCCCGGCCACGTGTAGCTGATCTGGGAGTCGGTGATGTCCTCGATCTCGACCTCGAACCCCTCGCACTCCTTGTCGGTCCCGTTCGCGACGTCGAAGTTCGTGGCGTACCCGAGGATCGTCGGTGACGAGGCGTGCGCCGCGCGCTCCGCGAACCCGATCAGCCCGCCGCACACGGCGATCGCGGCGAGCGTGATGCGCAGGACGCGGCGCGCCGGAGCGACCGGCGAGAAGCAGGCGAGCATGTGAGACCCCCAGACGGCACCCGATGAACCGAGCGAATCGTCCACCACCGCATCACAAGGGAACCTCCCGACTCGGCAAGCATTCGGCCAAGTCGGCGCCGCGCGATCCCGGTCCGACGCTCAGCGGGAGGTGCCGGCCACCGAACGCAACGGTGCGCGGCCGCGACGCACGAGGCGGCCCGGCCGTTCGCCGGTGTCGGCATCGTGGTCGCGCGTCGGGACGCCGGCGACCACGGTGGCGACGTACCCGGAGACGGGCTGCAGGTAGCGCTGCCCGCCGGCCGGGAGATCGGCGTGCATCACCGGCCGCCGCACGGTCAGGCCGTCGAGGTCGATGACGTTGAGATCCGCGCGGCGACCGACGTCGATGATGCCGCGGTCGAAGAACCCGTAGAGCGCGGCGGCGCGACTCGTCTGCTGCTCGACCATGTGCTCGAGTGGGATCGTCTCGCCGCGGGTGCGATCGCGGGTCCAGTGCGTGAGCTGGGTGGTCGGGCTCGAGCCGTCGCAGATGAGCTTCACGTGCGCGCCCGCGTCGGCGAGACCGACGACCGTGACGGGGTGCACGATCATCTCGCGCACCGCTTCGAGGTCGCCCTCCATGTAGCCCGCACCCGGGAGCGAGACGACGTTGGTGCCGTCGGCCTCGCCCAGGAAGTCGTAGACGGCCTCGATCGCCGGCACGCCCCGCGCTGCGGCCACGAACCCGAATGCCCGCTCGAGCGGTGGCTCGTAGTCGACGACGTCGTCGAGCGGGAACAGGAAGGCGGCCGCGTCCTGCATCACCGCCGCGAACATCTCCATCGACCCGGCCTCCTCGGGAGTCAGGTCGGTCTCGGCGAGGATGCGCGCCTTCACCTCGGGGTCGCGCATCCGCGCGGCACGGTCCGCGAGCGGGAGCGCCGCGATCTCCCGGTAGGAGGGGCGGCGCATGAACGGGTGGTACCCGGCAAGGCTGCCGAGAATGCCCACCGGGCGCGAAGCCACCTGCGGGGACAGCTGCGCGCCCGCGGCGTTCGCGGCGACCGCGAAGTCGAGCACCGCGCGCCACGCCTGCGCGTCGTCCACGTGCTGGACGGTGGTGAACGTGACCCGCTGGCCGGTCGCCCGAGAGATCGCGGCGAGCAGGCGCAGCTCCTCGTCCTGGCTGAAGCGCTCCCCGCCGAGCATCGCCATCGTGCCGATCGAGCTCGACGTGATCGCCTCGAAGACGCCTCCCCCGCCGGCGGCCATCCCCGCCACCAGCTCGGTGAGCTCGATGTCGCTCGCGTAGGTCCCCGGGACCGCCTCCCCGCTGATGGAACGGTGGAAGATCGTGCGCGAGGTCGAGAATCCCACCGCACCGGCCGCGGTCGCCTCGGCCACCAGCGCGCGCATCGTGGCGATGTCGTCCGCGGTCGCGTCCTCGTTGTGGACCCCGCGCTCGCGCATCACCTCGAACCGCAGCGAGCCGTGCGCGACCTGCGCGGCGACGTCGAGCGCGTAGTGCCGCGAATCCAGGAAGTCGAGGTACTCGGGGAACGTCCGCCACGCGCCCCAGGGCACCCCCTCGGACAACGCGGTCCCCGGGATGTCCTCGACGCCCTCCATGAGCTCGATCAAGGTCGCCTGCTCGCCCGGCGGGCACGGCGCGAAACCGACGCCGCAGTTGCCCATCACGAGCGTGGTCACCCCGTTGGCGAAGGACGGGTCGAGCGCGTCGTCCCACGTGACCTGACCGTCGTAGTGCGTGTGGACGTCGACCCAACCGGGAGTGACGATCGCGCCGGCGGCGTCGATGATGCGTCTCGCGTCGAGCCGCCCGCCGACGGCCGTGATGCGATCGCCGTCGATCCCGATGTCGCCGGTGAAGCGGGCGGCGCCGGTGCCGTCGACGATCGAGCCGCCGCGGATCACGAGATCGTGCGTCATGAGTCCCCCCAGCCGGGCTTCCGAGCCGGCAGCTCATCATGGCGCGGACGCCGCGAGCCCGCGGCGTCCGATACGAGTACGCCAACTACCTGACGATATTGTCATCTTGTTCACTGATGAAGGAGTTCAGGTGCCCGACCGCGAGCTGGGTCTCGCCCAGCCGATCTCGGAGATCAAGGCCGAGCTGTTCCGTGCCCTCGCGCACCCGGCCCGGATCCGGGCCCTGGAGGTGCTCGCCGAGGGGGAGCACTCGGTCGGCGAGCTCCAGCCGCTCGTCGGCATCGAGTCCTCCCACCTGTCCCAGCAGCTCGGGGTGCTCCGGCGCGCCGGGCTCGTCACGACCCGGAAAGCCGGGTCGTCGGTCATCTACGCGATCCGCGACCGCGAGCTGGTGAAGCTGCTCGCCGCCGCGAAGCGGCTGCTCGTCAACTCGCTCCGCGAGTCCAACGAGCTGCTCGCCGGTCTCGGCGTCGAGCCGACGTCGAGGTGAGCCGCCTCGGCACGCTCGGCCGGCTGCTCCCGCGCCGGTCCGACTACACGGGCGTGCGCCGATCCTGGAAGCACGACGTCGTCGCCGGGGTGACCGTCGGGATCGTCGCACTCCCGCTCGCCCTCGCGTTCGGCGTCACCACCGGCATGGGTGCCGCGGCGGGGCTGATGACCGCGATCGTCGCCGGCACGGTTGCCGCGGTCTTCGGCGGATCGAACGTCCAGGTCTCGGGACCGACGGGGGCGATGACGGTCGTGCTCGTCCCGATCGTCGCCCGGTACGGGACACCGGCCGTCGCCGTCGTGGCGATGATGGCCGGCGTGCTCGTGATCGCGGCCGCGTTCCTCCGCGCCGGCCGCTACCTCGCGTACGTGCCCTGGCCGGTGATCGAGGGATTCACGGTCGGCATCGCGACGATCATCTTCCTCCAGCAGGTCCCGAACGCGCTCGGCGTGCCCAAGCCGGCCGGTGAGAACGCCGCCGCGGTCGCGGTGCGCGCGGTCGCGCGCTCCTTCGACTCGGGCACCCTCGCCGCCCTCGGCCTCGTCGCCGTCGTCGCCGTCCTCATGGTGCTGCTGCCGCGGCTGCACCGCACCCTCCCGGCGTCGCTCATCGCCGTGGCGGTCGCGACCGTCGTCGCCGAGGCGGCGTCGCTCGACGTCTCCCGCATCGGGACCCTGCCGTCGTCGCTCCCCCTCCCCGCCTTGCCGCCGGTGTCGCTCGACCAGGTGAGCCAGCTGTTCTCGGCGGCGCTGGCAGTGGCGCTGCTCGCCTCGCTCGAGTCCTTGCTCTCGGCCAAGGTCGCCGACGGCATGGCCGACACCGGGCGCCACGACCCCGACCGCGAGCTGTTCGGCCAGGGCCTCGCCAACCTCGCGTCGCCGCTGTTCGGGGGGATGCCCGCGACCGGCGCGATCGCCCGCACCGCGGTCAACGTCCGCGCGGGCGCCCGGACCCGCGTCTCGGCCCTCGTCCACGCGGCGGTCCTCGTCGCGGTCGTCTACCTGGGCAGCGGCCTCGTCGCGAAGATCCCGCTCGCCGCGCTCGCCGGGGTGCTGATGGTCACCGCGGTGCGGATGGTCGAGATGCACAACGTCCGAGCCGTCGTGCGCGCCACCCGCTCCGACGCGCTGGTGTTCGCGGCGACGGCGGTCGCGACGATCGCCTTCGATCTGATCGTCGCCGTCGAGCTCGGACTCGCGGTGGCCGCCGTCCTGGCGCTGCGGTCGCTCGTACAGACCAACACGATCGTCGCGGAGCCGGGCATCGTGGCGACCGACGAGATCACGACCGACGCCGAAGCCGCCCTGATGGCCGAGCACATCGTCACGTATCGGATCGACGGAGCGCTCTTCTTCGGCGCGGCGCAGCGATTCCTCACCGAGCTGACGGCCGTCTCCGACGTCCGGGTCGTCATCCTGCGGCTCCCCCAGCTCCAGATGCTGGACGCGACCGGGGCGCAGGCACTGGGCGAGATCGTGTCCGAGCTCGAGAGCCGCCGCATCACCGTGCTGCTCAAGGGACCGCGACCGGAGCATCTCCGCGTGCTGCACACCGTGGGCGTCCTCGACCGCCTCGCCCACGTGAACCACTGCTTCACCGACCTCGATGCTGCCCTCGCCCACGCACGGGTCCACCTGCGGCGCGACCAGATCGCGTGCTGACCCGAGTGCTCGACGCGCCGACGCCGCAGGCATCCCGTGCCATCCTCGTCAGGGTGAGGTCAGGCTTCTAGCCTTCCGGTCGGGTGGAGTGCGGACCCTCGGAAAGGGGGAGGCACATGAAAGTCAGATCGGGCTGGTGGACCTTCGCCGGCGTCATGATCATGATCAGCGGTGTCATCAACGCGTTCGACGGCCTCGTCGCGATCACGCAGACCCGCTACATCGAGCGCAACATCGGCGGCGAGCTGCCGATCACCAACAACGTCAAGAACTGGGGCTGGGCGGAGCTGATCATCGGCATCGTCATGATCCTCGCGGCGTACGGGATCTTCTCCGGCGCCAACTGGGCCCGCATCGTCGGAATCATCCTGGCGAGCGTGAACCTGATCTTCCAGTTCGCGTACCTCGGGCACTACCCGTTCTGGTCGTTCACGATGATCGTCATCGACCTGCTGATCATCTTCGGCCTCGCCGGCAACGCCGCGCTCGCCTACGAACAAGCCTGCGGCGGGGTCGGCCGGGTCCGCAGCGACCCGGCCGACCTGTCCCAGGGGAGCTTCGCGGAGGTCATGGCGCTCGGGCCACGCGTCGTCCAGACTCTCCCCGAGACGTCACGTCGCCGGGGGGAGCCGCACCGTGAAGCGTCAGCTCATCGTCATCGTCGCGTGCACGACCATCGTCGCTGCCGCGTGCGGCCGGAGCGATTCCGAACGGGGTGGGGGCACCATGAGCTCGACCGCGGACGGCACACCGCCCACCGCGAAGTCCGCCGACTTCGGCACCGTGACCGACGTGTGCCAGAAGGGATCACCGTCGGGGTCGCCCACCACCGGCGTCACACCGACCGAGATCCGCGTCGCGACCTTCGCCGACGTGGGCTTCGTCGGCCGACCCGGGCTCGACCAGGAGTTCTTCGACACCGCGGACGTGTTCTCGGAGTGGTGCAACGACCGCGGCGGCATCAACGGCCGCAAGATCGTCGTCGACAAGCGCGACGCGGCGTTGACCAACGTGAAGGCGCGCATGACCGAGTCGTGCACGGAGGACTTCGCCATGGTCGCCGGCGGTGCGGTGTTCGACCAGGACGGCGTCGACACGCGCCTGCAGTGCCTGCTCCCCGACGTGTCCGGCTACGTCGCCAGCAAGAAGGCCCGCGGTGCCGACCTCGTGGTGGGGCCGCTCCCGAACCCGCCGTCGAAGCTCCAGATGGGCATCCTCCGGTACCTCGGCGAGAAGTACCCGGCTGCCACCGACCACGTCGGCGTGTTGACCGGCGACATCGCGACCACCAAGGTCGTGGCCGACGACAACGCCGCGGCGGCGGAGTCGCTCGGCTGGAAGATCTCCTACAACGACGTCTACCCGGCCGCCGGCGTGACCGACTGGACCCCGTACGCGCAGAAGATCAAGGACAGCGGCACCAAGGGGCTGATCTGGGTGGGCGAGGCGGAGAACCTGGCCGCGCTCCTCGGGGCACTGCGCGACATCGGCTACGAGCTCGACTTCATCCGCACGGATCCCAACCACTACGAGCAGAACCTCATCAAGACCGGCGGCGCGGCGCTGTCCGACAAGAACGTGTACGTGAGCAGCTCGTTCTACCCCTTCGAGCAGGCGAAGCCGACGAACGCGACCGGGGAGTACCTAAAGGCGTTCGCCGACTACAAGCCCGACGGCAAGAACCGCACGTACCTCGGGCTCCAGGCGTGGTCCGCGTGGCTGCTGTTCGCCAAGGCCGCCTCGAGCTGCGGGAACGACCTCACCCGCACCTGCTTCCACGACGCCGTGAGGAAGGTGACCAAGTGGACCGGCGGCGGACTCCACGCGGAGACCTCGCCGGGCTCGAACAGCCCGACCCGGTGCTACGCGATCGAGCGCGCCACCCCGAAGGGCTTCGTGCTCGTGACCGACACACACCCCAACGCCGGCATCTACAACTGCAGCCCGAAGAACCTGTACGCGCTCACGGTGAACCCCGACGACGTCACCACCCTCGCCGACGTCGGCCAGAGCATCGACAACCTCAAGTGAGGGAGTCGATGCGCTCCAGGCAGCCGGCGGCCGAGCTCGACACGCCGTCCACCTCGGCGAGCGCCACGAACGGTGAGGTCATCGCCCGCATGAGCGCGCCGTAGTCGAGCCCGAACGACACCTCGGCGCCGACCGCGAGGTGTTCCGATCCGGTGTCCAGCACAACGTGGTCGCTGCTCGCGCCGAGGACGCGCATGCCCGCCGGCGGCCCGAGACCGTCCGGGTCGACGTCCTGGCGGCCGAGCGCCAGCAACGCTTGCCGGACCGTGCCCGTGCCGGTCCGCGCCGAGGCCACACCGAACGCGGATCGCCCGACCGTGCCCCACGGGCGTGCCGGCTTGTCCTGGGACTCGATGACCTCGGCGACGAGCCTGAATGCGTCGGTGTGGAGCCCGCCGATGGCACCACGATGTACCGGGTCCCGACCGAGCAGGATGCTCTCGCCCAGACGCAGCTCGTTCACCCGCCCGACGTCGTCGGCTGCGAGAGCCCAGGCGAGGTTGGCCGAATTGCCTCCGGACACGGTCGCGAGCTCGACGCTCAGCTCGGATTCGATGGCGGTCGACAGCTCGCTGAGGACGCTCATGTTCGCCGCGTCGGGAACAACCCCGCTCTGACACGCGAGGTTCGTGCCGATACCGGCGAGCTCGAGCCCACGTCGGTCGCGCACCCAGCGCGCCAATGGCTCGACTGCGTCCGGCATGACACCTTCACGGAGATCCCCGAGCTCCACCATCAGGATCACCCGGTGCGCGCGCCCGAGGGCGAGCGCGGCCTCGGCGAGGTGCTCCAACACCACCCGTTCGCTGTTACAGCTCGCTGTCGCGAAGGCGACGACGCGCTCCGCCTGACTCACCATCGGGCTCCGCAGCAGGGTGACGGGCGCGGCACAGCCCGCGGCGCGCAGCGCCATGACGTTCTCGATTCGGGAATCGCCCAGCGCGCGCACGCCGCCATCGAGCATCGCCCGTGCGACGGCCGGCCGGCCGAGGCAGGCCTTGGTCACACCCGTGGCGGCGATGCCCTTCGGCGCGAGCCGGGTGACGAGCGCACGTGCGTTCTCGGCGACCCGGTCGAGCCGGACCTCGACGCGCGGCGCCGTCACCGGCCGGCCGCGGTCATGACGGCGTGAGGTCGGGGAACGCGCCCAGCACCATCTCGACCAAACGGTCCGGGGAGCTCGTCAGCGGATCACACACCGGAAGCCCGAGTCGCCGCGCGTGCGCCTCGATCTCGGGCTCGATCTCGGCGGGGGTCATGCCCTCGTGGTTCATGGTGAGGCCGACGACGCGTGTCGGAGCGAACGTCTCGATGAGCGCGATCTCCGATTCGGGCGTCGGCATCGGCAGACTCGGGAAGTCGCTCAATGCCGCGCGCCGCGGCGCGTGTTGCAGCACCACCCCGGCGGGACGGCTCCCTCGCAGGATGTAGGCGGACGTCAGGTACGCGGGATGGCTCAACGCTCCCTGTCCCTCGACGACGATCACCGCCGGGTTCTCCGCCGCGGCCTCGACGACGGTGCGCTCGAGCTCGCCCGAGCAGAACTGGGGGGCGATCGCGTCCAGCGCGACGCCGTGCCGGGCACCCTGGATCAGGCTCGTCTGGCCGGTGCCGACCATCACGGACCGGACCCCGGCCGCGTTGAGCGCCTGCGTCATGAGGGTCGCGGGCGTCCGCTTGCCGATGGCGCCGTCGGTGCCGAGCACGGCGATCCGGGGGCACGTCACCGCGAAGATGTCCCCGGAGAAGATCCGCAGGTCCTCTTTCGCCCGCGGGCGGCGGACATCGAGCAGCACGACCCCGCTCGCCGCGCTCGCGGCGACGAACTCCGGGTCGTCGTTCAGGAACTCGTGCAGCCCGTTGACCACGCTCATACCGAGCGCGATTGCATCGAGCACGACCCGACGCTCCGCCGGTGACAGGCGGCCGCTGGCCGGGGCGACACCGAAGATGAAGTAGTCCGGCACGCGGCCGATCCCGGCAGCTACCGCGGCCAGGCTCGCGTGGACGGGAACTCCGTTCGGCACGCCGTCGAGCACTTGGCCCGCGTCGCCGCCGGCACGGCGACTGTCGATCACACCGAGCACGTCGTACCGGTCGGAATGGCGAACCAGGCCGTTCGCGGTCTTGCCGTCGAGCTCGCCGAAGTTGCCCTCGCAGTACACGACTGCGGTGCTCCCCGTCGGCGCGGCAATCGGCGCCGGCTCGACGCGCGCGTCGACCAGGTCGGAGAACAGGGACATCGATCGCATGACACTCCTCTGAAGGCTCAGAGGAGGCGACAAGGTCGACGGGGACATGAATCCCGAGCGGTGGCGAGGCGTCTTCCCTAAGAAGGGATGAACGGGGCCGACTCTACCAGCGATCCACGCCGTGACCGGTTCGCGATCATTGCGACGCGTGGTCGGTCCGGTGCAGGTGACATCCGAGCCGAGCGAAGGGCAGCAGCGGTGAGTCCTTGGGCACCGACGCGCGTCCGGACCGGCACCGGAACCGCGGCGAGCTCGCCAAGCCGATCCAGGGCGCGGCGCGATCGTCGTGGCAACATCGCGCATCTCGCGAAGTGGGCCAACCGACCTACGCGCGGGCGGAGAGCGATCCACCCTGACTCCTTCGGCGGCGGCGGGGTGCCGGTATCGTCCCGCCGGCGCCGACGGAGGGAAGCGGGCATGAGGCAGGGGATCGTTCGTGGTCTGGCGGTCGGCGCGCTCCTCGCCCTCGCGCCGGCGTCACCCGCGGTGGGTGGCACCCTGGCTGCCGGCCGCGGCGCCGACCGCAACGCCCCCAGCAGCTCGGCCTCACGCGCACCGGCGACACCCTGGACGCGCGCGGCCTGGGATGACGCGGTCAAGTCGGCACCGAGGGCCGACACGGGCTCGGTCCGGTCCGGAGGGACGACGTCGGTGACGGCGGCCGCGGCTCCGGCGCTCGCCGTCACGCCCGACACGAACCTGGTGCGCGGCCAGGTCGTCTCGGTGACCGGCTCGGACCTCGGCAGCGGTCAGATCGTGCTCGTGCAATGCCCGGTCGACGTCGCCCCGGCGTACTTCTGCGACTACCGGAGCGCCGCGGTCGTCACGCCCGACGCGTCGGGCTCCATCGCCGCGAGCTTCACCGTCCACCGCGTCATCGAGAGTCCCGTCGGTCGCGTCGACTGCGCGAGCGCTCCCGGCACGTGTGATCTCGTCGCCGCCAGTCTCGGCGCCGCGATCCTGGCGCGCCACGCGCTCGCGTTCGACCCGACCGCGCCCCCGCCGGACTCGAGGATCACCGTGACCCCGTCGACCGGCCTGCTCGGCAACCAGAGCGTGACCGTGGCCGGGAGCGGATTCCTCCCCGCCGACCAGGTCTGGGTCCGCGAGTGCGCGGTCGTCGACGCGGAGTGCCAGGGGTCCTTCCTCCAGGTCATCACCGATGCGGCCGGGGCCTTCTCGACGCCGCTGACCGTTCGGCTGCGTGTGAACGACGCCACCGGCACCACCACGCACTGCCTCGCGGTCGACTGCATCGTGCGGGCGTCGAGCCACACGGATCTCGAGTTCGAGGCCAGCGCGCCCATCACCTTCGATCCGGGTCAGCCGCCACCCTCGCTGCCGTCGATCACCGTCACGCCGTCGACCGGCCTGCTCCACGACCAGACGGTGACGATCACCGGAACCGGGTTCGACCCCGCGGAGTACGTCGACATCACCGAGTGCATCGCCACCGACCCGTACTGCTACGAGTACCTGGTGGGCGCCGAGCCCGACGCGGCCGGCAGCTTCACCGCCACCGCCCCTGTGACCCGACTCGTCGCCGGCTACTCCCCCGGTGGCCTGGACGTCGTCGACTGCGCCCTCACGCCGTGTCGCATCACCGCGACCGGCTACACGAACGAGGACACCCTGGCGTTGCGGGCGAGCGCGCCCGTCTCCTTCGACGGCTCGGTCGCGCCGCCGGTCCCGCCCGCGGTGACCGTCACCCCCTCCACGAACCTGCCCTATCGCGCCGACGTCACGGTGCGCGGCACCGGCTACCGCCCGGGCTCCCCGATCTACGCGGACTACTGCGGCGGGTCGATGGAGACCGGCGGCTGCGCGTCCTACGCGGAGGGCACGGCCGACGCGTCGGGCACGGTCGAGCTCACCCTCACGGTCAAGCGCCGGATCTTCACGGGCGGCGTCGATCCGATCGACTGCGTCGAGGTGGGGACCACCTGCTCCGTGAACGTCTCCGGTGCGCGCGGCTACGAGCGCGCGCAGATCGACGTGTCGTTCGACCCGAACGCACCGATCCCTCCGTCACCGGTCGCGACCGTCACCCCCGATCACGACCTCGGGTACCGCCAGACGTTGGCCGTCACCGGGTCCGGCTTCGCCCCGGGCAGCGTGCCGGTGCAGCAATGCGGTCGCGTCGACCTCGGATTCGACTCGTTCGAGATCTGCGCCGGGTTCACCGAGCTCCAGGCCGGCGCAGACGGGGCCGTCTCGGGGACGGTCGAGGTGCGCCGATTCCCCTCGTTCTTCCCCGGTGAGTCGCTCGACTGCGCGACGAGCGCGACGCCGTGCACGCTCCGGATCGGATCCGGCGACCCGGACGAATCGGCGATCGTGCCGCTCGCGTTCGACCCGAGCTCACAACCGCCGCCGCCGCCGGTCGTCACGGTCTCCCCGCGCACCCACCTGCACGACGGCCAGGAGGTGACCGCGCGTGGCAGCCGCTTCGGGGCCGGCGCCCTGCTCGGGCTGGCCCAGTGCCGGGCCGGCGTGACCCAGATCGCCGACGGGTGCGACATCTCCCACGCGAGCGTGGCCGTCACCGACGCCGCAGGCGCGTTCACGGCCACCCGGACGGTGGCCGGTGTGATCGGGACCTCCCAGGGACCGGTCGACTGCACCGTCGCCGGCGCGTGCGTCCTCGCGGTCGCCAACGCCGGCGAGCTCAGCGAGCTCGCGGTGGCCCCCCTGCAGATCGACGCGCCCACACTGGCGGTGCACGACGCCACGGTGATGGAGGGCACCGGCGAGGACATGCACACCGAGGTCATGGTCGAGCTGTCGGCGCCGACCACCACGCCGTTGACCGTCGAATGGCAGGCGGCCGCCGCGACCGCCGGCGACCAGGACTTCGCGCCGCGGCGGGGCCGCGTCACCATCCCGGCCGGGGCGGCCGAGGCGATGATCCCGCTCCACGTCGTCGGTGACCGGCTCGACGAGACGACCGAGCACTTCACGGTGGAGGTCACGCGGGCACTGGGCACGCGCGTCACCGACCGTCGCGCCACGGTCACGATCACCGACGACGACCGGGCGCCGAGCGTGTCGGTCCGCGACGGCCGGCGTCGCGAGGACCACGGCGAAGCCCACGCCGAGGTGCTGCTGTCCGCGCCCAGCGGCCAGACCGTGATCGTGCACTACGTGACCCACCACGGTACGGCCCGGGCCGGCTCCGACTACGTGCGCAAGGACAGCCGGCTCGTGTTCCTCCCGGGCGAGACCCGGCACCTGGTCCGCATCCTGCTGGTCGACGACCACGCGCACGAGCCCACGGAGTGGTTCCGCGTCGAGCTCGACCGGGCCGAGCACGCGCACCCGGCGGACGCCGTCGGCATCGTGACCGTCACCGACGACGACTGAATCGAGCGCGCCCCGCGCGGCCTCGACCGGCGCGTCCTACGTGTGCATCTCCATCATCTCCCAGCACGCGTCGTCCGGTGCCGCCGGACCACTCGCGAGCAGGCACGGGTGGTGGCCGACGAAGACGTCGGGCTCGTGGAACCACTCGGGCACGACCCACGCGTGGAGGAGCCAGAAGTTGCCGAGGTAGACGGTGCTGCCGGCCACGCCGGGTGGGCACGGACCGTCGAAGATGACGAGGCCCGTCGAGCTGGAGATGCAGAGGTACTCGTGCCGGTGCCACCAGTCGTTGTCCCCGGGGAACCCGGCCGGGGGTCCGTCGGGGCCGTTGTTCACGTACCAGCTGAACCCGACGAGCTTCGCGTCGGGCCCGTTCCCGTCGTACTGGAGGAACGACGGGCGGGTCGGGTTGAACGTCCCTGCCAGCGGGCTGCCGAGCGCGTGGTGCGTGCCCATTCCCTCGGCGTAGTTCACCGACGCGCGCCAGCCGGCGGCCTCCGCCTCACCGCGCGTGGGCCACTGCATCGCGTAGATCAACGCCGCGTCGAACGAGCCCGACACCGAGATGCAGTCGTCCCAGCTCAGGTCGCCCTTCTCGATCCCCCGGTCGATGTACCACTGCGCGCCCGGATCGTCGGGCATGAGCTCCGAGTGGCACCACCACGGGCGGGTGTTCGGGCTCGTCTCCTGGTGGTGCAGCGCCATCGGCTTGAAGCACGCCGTGAGCACCACCGCGGCGGCCGCGACGAGTGCGATCCGCCGGCCCACCGAGACCGACCTTCGAAGTGGATGCGTCATGCCGGACCCCCCGCTCGACGGTCGAAGGTACACCGGCGCCGGCCCCGGGCCAAGGGGAACCAGCCCCGGGGTCCGGGCGGCCCGGGACACAACGCCTAGGCCGGATCGGTGAAGGCGAGGTCGGCGACGGTGACGCTGCCGGACGCAGTCGGTCCGGCGACGAGCGCGACCGACCGGATCGCGTGCAGGTCCACCCCCGCGAACGCGCTGAGTGGGATCCGGACGGTCGCGTCGTAGAGCTTCGGCACCGAGAACGACGTCGTCGCGCCGGGCGGGTACCGCAGGGCCGGGCTGAAGCTCGCGATCGGCGCGAACGCGCGGCGACCCGCCGCGTCTTGCAGCCGCACGAACGCGTCCTGGCGCAGCCCGAGCAGGTTCAGCGGATTCGTGAACACGAGGCCGGCCCGCAACGTGAGCGCGCGGTAGCGCGCGACGTCACCCTTGGCCGCCGGGATGTCGAACTCGGCCCGCGCGCCGGGATCCGTCCACGTCAGTCGCAGCTGCGACAGACCGAGCGCCTGCGGCGCGAGGAAGCTGAACGACGAGTGCGGTTCCTGCTCGCCGCCGAAGGAATCGTTCGAGAGGCAGAACGGGTACGGGAACGTCGCGCCGCACATCGCGACCTCCGAGAACCCGGTGAAGTGCACGTTCCCACCCGCGGTGTCGCGCAGCAACGCACTGCCGCTACGCATCCGGGCGACGTCGAGACGGGCTGTGCGTGACGCACCCGCGTGGTACGACACCGAGACGTCGGAGTGCGCGATGCGCGTGAGCGACGGTGGACGCGCCGCCGAACCGTCGAGATACGGATCGAGCGCCTGCTCGCCACCGAGGTAGCGCCGGAAGAAGGTCGCGAAGACGATCGCACCGACCGCACGTTGCCCGGCGGCGTCGAGCCGCCCGGTGCTCGGCACTCCCGGTCCGCAGAACGGCTCCTCGGGGTCCCACCAGTCGTCGCCGCCGCCGGGATACGGCGGCGTCCAGGCGGAGTTGAAGAAGTTGTGGTCGGCGCCGTAGACGAGCACCGCGTGCTTCGGCGCGCTGTCGGTCGAGTCGGTGTAGCGGGCGTCGTCGTAGAAGTGGATGCCCTGGAGGTCCGACACGTCGCCGTCGCAGTACGGCAGCACCACCTCGAGCGCCACGCGGTTGAGGACCACACGCGAGAAGTCGGTCGGCGCCAACGCGATCACGGCCCGGATCGAGTACGGCGAGCCGAACGCCTGGTTCAACGCCGCCGCCGCCACGACTCCCTCGCCACCCCGGCTGTGGCCCATCAGGCCGATGTTGCCCAGGTCGACGTGGCCGGCGAACTTCGTCCCGAACGGCGCACCGCCGGTGGTCTCCCACCTCCGCCAGAGATCGAGGTGGTGGAGCACGAGCTGACCCCGTGCGTTCGCGCCGAGGTCGGCCGCGGCGTCGTCGTTGTAGTTGATCGAGTTCGCGCTGATCGACGCGACGATGTAGCCGCGGGACGCGAGCAGGGTCGCGGCGTCGGCGTAGCCGCGGTGGCTCGCGATCGGGACCCGCCCGGGGCCGCACGGCCACTCGAAGTACGGCACCCGGGTCGCCGGGTCGAAGCAGGTCAGATGCCGACCGTGCAGGAAGACCACCAACGGGAACGTCCCGTTCAGCGCGCGCGGGTAGTACACCCGGGCACGCACCTCGACCGGCGCCGGGAACCCGTTCGGCGTGAACGCGGTGTCGCCGAAGCCGTAGTCGGCGACGCCCACCGGGTACGCGCCCGCGAGCCCGGGATCCGGCGGTGACGCGGCCGGCGCCGCCGCGGTGGTGCCGAGCGCGCCGACGAGGCCGACGACGACGGCGACCGCGATCACCACGCGCCGGAGCCGCGCGCCGCTCACCCCACCACCACCGCGATCGTCCGGGCACCGGACTGCGGGCCGTTCTCGCCGTAGCTCCAGGTGACCTGCGCGCCGACGCGCAGCCACGACCGGTCGAAGCTGACCGTCGACGCCGCGGAGAGGTCGGGGCTCGGACGCGCCCGTCCGATGACGCGACCGTCGACGCGCACGACGATCGGCATGGCCCGCACCGCGAACGGTCCCCCGTGCAGCGTGAGTCGCAGCGGTGCCGTGGACGCGCCCTCCGACGGCGCCGGCGCCTCGACCGCTTCGACGGAGACGCCGTCGCCGGTGGCGACGACCGCGCCGGGCGCCGCGAGACCCTCGGTGGTCCGCTGCGCCTGCGCCGCGTCGGGAGGTGGAGGGACGCGGTCGCCGATCGGCCCGCCCGGGTCGTCGTTCGCACCCGCGGTCGCGAGCCCGACCGTCACGAGCACCGCCGCGACCACCCCGATCCCCGTCGCCAGCACGCTGCGTCGCATCGGCCCTCCCCCGAACCGATCGGGGCCTGCCACCCTCGACTGGTCGCCCACTCGGATCGCCGAGGTTGGCAGCCGCACCGCCGCCGCGCAAGACGGCCGCGCGGCTCAGGCCGTCGAGACGGCCTCGGATGGAGGTGCGGCAGGCCGCATCGGGAGCCCGCGGCTGAAGAACAGCGCGACGAGCGCGAGCACGGCGAGCACCGACAAGGAGGCGCGGAGTCCGTCGATGCGCGCCTGCGCGTTCTCGTCGACGATCTCGGCCGCGGTCTCGTCGCTCACCCCCGCGTCCACCAACGCGGCCTCGAGGTCGGCGTCGGAGACGAACGGCACGCCGCTCTCGAGCTGCACCTGCGCCTGCGAGCTGAGGTCGTCGGGGACGGCCGGGTTGCTCTCGATGCCGGTGAAGAACGACGCCGTCAGCGCGGACATCAGGACCGCGCCCGCGAGCGCGGTGCCGATCGAGATGCCCAGGTTGGATGCCGTGTTCTGGAGCCCGCCCACCTCGCCGCTCTGCTCGTCGGAGACCGACGAGACCGTGACCGCCCCGAGCTGTGACGCCAACGCGCCGATGCCGAGACCGGCCAGGAGCATCGGCCACGTGGTGATCTCCGGCCCGGCCCCGATGTCGAGCAGGGCGACGAAGACGACCAGGCCGAGGAACAACCCGGTGAAGCCGATCTGGGACACCCGCCGCGGCGAGGCCTGCGGGAACAGCTTCGGGACCCCGACCGCGGCGATCACGAGGGTCACCGACAAGGGCAGGAGCCGCACGCCCGTGTCGATCGCGCTGAGGCCGAGGGCGATGGACAGGAACAGCGGCACCGCGAAGAACAGTCCGGCCTGGAGCAGGTACTGGAAGAAGAACGCGACCAGACCGGCGCGGAGCAGCGCCACGCGCAGGATCGCCGGGTCGAGCAGCGCGGGCTTGCCGGCGTCGCGGCGGTGCTGCTCCCACGCGAGGAACCCGAGCAGCACTGCGCCGCCGCCGAGCAGGAGCCAGATCACGGGCGAGACGCCCAACCACGTCGGCGCGCCGGACTTGGGCTGCACGAAGCCCCACGTACCCGAGCGCAGGATGCCGTAGACGATCAGGCCCAGCCCGAGCGCGGAGAGTGCCGTGCCGACGAGGTCGAGGCGCGCGCCCTCTTCCTTCGGCGTGTCGGCCGTGCGCCGGTTCAGCAGGAGGACCACGCCGATGATGAGGACCTCGCCCACGAACACGTAGCGCCACGACCAGTACGTGGTGAACAGCCCACCGATCAGCGGGCCGACCCCGACCGCGATCGCACCGCCGACGGCGACGAGCCCGTAGGCCTTGGGGCGCGCGGGCGTGTCGAAGTTCGACGCGACCAGTGCCACGATCGCCGGGAGCACGAGCGCCGCGCCGGTGCCCTCGAGGAACGACCAGCCGAACAGCATGACCGGGAGGTTCGGCGAGATCGCCGTGATGAACGATCCGCACCCGTAGATCACACAGCCGATCGCGAACGCGCGCTTGCGACCGAGGATCTGACCCATCCGCCCGCCCGTGATCATCAACGATGCCATCACCAACGTGTACAGCGTGATCGCGGTCTGGATGCCGGTCACCGTCGTCCCGAGGTCCTTGGCGACCGTCGCGATCGACACGTTCATGACCGACGAGTCCAGGATCATCACGAACTGGGCCGACGCGAGCGTCAGCAGCACGAGCCTGGCCGCGGCGCTCGGGCCGGCGGTCGTTGCATTCGTGTCGGTCAAGCGGGCCTCCGCGGGCCGGGTTCGGAGCGTCGCCCTGGGTGGCGGCCGGCACACAGTACGCGCGGGCCCGCGCCGGCGGCGGCCGCAGTACATTGCCCACTCCGGTCACCGAGGGGGCACGTGTGAGCAGCGACATCAGCCGGCGCGACATCCTCCGCTGGTCATTGCTCGGCGGCGCCGCGATCCCGATGACGTCGCTGCTGGCCGCGTGCGGCGGCGACGGCACGTCCTCGGCCACTCGGCGCCAGCCAGTTCCCGGCGGTCCGACCACGACCTCCGTCTCCGGAACGACCGACGCGTGGTGGCTGCAGGGGAACTTCGCCCCCGTCACCCGGGAGGTGGAGGCGTTCGACCTCGAGGTGGTCGCGGGGGCGATCCCGCCGACGTTGCGCGGCCTCTACGTGCGCAACGGCTCGAATCCCCAGTCGGGCGACTCGACGCACTGGTTCTTCGGCGACGGCATGGTGCACGGCGTCAAGCTCGAGGACGGCACGGCCGCGTGGTACCGCAACCGCTACGTGCGCACCGCGTTGTACGAGTCGAGGACCGGTTTCGGTGAGGGTCCTCCCGGCGGCGCGGCGAACCAGTCGAACGTCTCGGCGATCTGGCACGGGGGTCGACTGCTCACCAGCGGCGAGGTCGGCCTGCCGTTCGAGCTGTCGACCGCGGATCTCGGCACGATCGGCACCCACGACTTCGGCGGTCGCCTCACCACCGCGTTCACCGCCCACCCGAAGGTGGATCCGGCGACCGGTCGGCTCCACTTCTTCGGCTACGGGTTCACGCCGCCCTACCTCACGTACCACGTTGCTGCGCCCGACGGCACGTTGGTCTCGAGCACCGAGGTGCCCGTCGGCGCGTCCACGATGATCCACGACTTCACGATCACCGAGACCGACGCCGTGTTCTGGGAGCTCCCGGTGCTGTTCGACCTCGAGGCCGCGACCAGGTGGATCCGGGACAAGAGCTCCGGCGTCTTCCCGTACCGGTGGGCACCCGAGTACGGCGCACGCATCGGTGTGATGCCGCTCGACGGGCCCGGGACCGCGATCCGATGGTTCGACATCGACCCGTGCTACGTGTTCCACGGCGTGAACGCGCATCGCTCCGGGGACGACGTCGTGCTCGACGTGTGCCGGCTCTCCTCGATGTTCGCGCCGAACCAGCGGCTCGGCGGCGACCTGAGCCTCCGGCGATGGACGGTCGACACCGTGCGGGGCTCCGTGCGCGACGAGGTCGTCGACGCCGACCGACCGGGTGAGCTCCCGTCACGGGACCCGCGCCGCGTCGGGCGCAAGCAGCGCTACGGCTACTTCGTGCAGACGCGCGACAACCCCGACACCGTGGACCTCGGTGGCCTGGTCAAGCGCGACTACCGCACCGGCCGGGTCGAGACCTGGGACCCGGGGCCGTCGGGGCACACCGGCGAGTGGCTCTTCGTCCCCGACGGCAGCTCGGCGGACGAGGACGCCGGCTACCTGCTCACCTTCCTCTACGACGACACCCGCCGTACGAGCCAGCTCGTGATCGTGGACGCGACCGACGTCCGCGCGGGCCCCGTCGCGCGCATCGCGATCCCCCAGCGGGTCCCCTATGGCTTCCACGCCACGTGGGTCGAGGCCTGAACGGACGACGCCGGGACGATCAACGGACGCGACGGGGCGCGGGACTCGCGTCCCGCGCCCCGTCTCGTCTCGTCGACGGATCCCTCGGCGTCGATCAGCCGAAGCTCATGTTCGGCTCGCCCCGTGCGTTCAGGCCCGTCCCCGGCGTGCACGCACCGCCGCGCGGCGTCCCGCTGTTGTAGGCCTGACGGACGCAGTTGCGCATCGCGAGCTGACCCCAGTAGCTCGCGTGGAAGTCCTCCTGGAGCTGGTACGGACCGAACAGCGTCGACGTCGTGCGGATCTGGCTGACCCACTCCGTCTTGTCCGACGCGCCCGCGGCCGTCCAGGACGACACGCCCTTCTCCTCGAGCAGACCCACCGTCTTCTCGCAGAGGCGGTGCCCGACGAGCGCGTTCTGAGCGTCGAGGATCTTCGTGTTGCTCAGCGCGGCCTGCGTCACCGCGTTGCGGACCGAGGTGTTGAACGCGGCGAGCGCGGTGCTGTTCGCCCAGTTGGCATCCGCGTTCCATACGCCGCACCCACCGGTGCTCTGGCGCGTGTAGCCGGATTCGGAGTACCGGATCCCCGTGCCGTTCGGGAGCGGCGACCAGTACGTCTGCACCATCAACGTGTACTGGGAGTCGGCGTAGCCGGCGTTCGCCATCGCCTGGCGGATGTTGAGGATGCCGTTCTTGATGTTGGTGGTCTGGGCCGTCTTGTTGGCGGTGGTGAAGTTGGCGGTCACGCTCGAGTCGTCGTTGCAGTAGTTCTTCCACCATGTCGGCGACGTGAGGAAGTCGACGACGCAGCTCTGGATCAGGTCCGCGAAGTGGTAGTTGTTCGCGCCGATCAGGATCATGACCATCTTCACGTTGTGCGTCGCCGCGAAGCTCTGCAGCGCCAACGCCTGGCCCTGGCCTGCCGACCCGTTGTAGAAGTCGAGACCCGGCTTGAAGTCGCTCCCGCTCGCGTCGGTGGAGGTTTTGGCTCCTGAGCACGCGAGGTTCTGGCTGTTCACGCCGCCGCCGATGTGGATCTGCGCCGACTTCGAGCGGTGGCAGCCGCGGATCGTCTCCGCGGTGTTCGCGGCGTTGTCGTAGTACGCGGTGGAACCGAGCGCGTCGACCGTCGACGGGCTCCCGTTGGTGTTCCCGGCCCAGCGGCCGGCTTCACCCGAGATCGCGGAGTCGCCGACGCTCACGACCCACGGCGTGCCCGCGCCAGGGCCGTCGGCGGCGGCCGGACCGGAGCCGACTGCGGCGAGACCGCCCGCACTCATCACCACTGCCGCGAGCGCGACAGTCAGACGTCGTCTTCTCATCTGTGATCCCCCCGGGTCACCAGGCCGCAACCGAACGTGCGGCGCCCGGCGTGGAATCTAGGGAACCCGACAGCAGGTGTCACGGACTCCCGAGCCGCTCACCGACCGCGGCGGCCGGCCGGTCAGCGACCGAGCAGGAACTCGACGATCGGGGTCGCGGCCGGAAACGACTTCGTCACGCCGGCGCTGAAGTAGCCCGAGTCGGTGACCATCGTGGTGCCGGTCACCGCGACCGCGGCGTCGCTGCACAGGAAGACGAGCGGGTAGGCCTGCTCCAGCGGGGTCGCCGCATCGACACCGACCGCGGCGCGGTAGTCGGACCCGAACCCGAGCCACATCTCCTTGTTGGCCTGGGCGAGCGGTGTGTCGGTGGGGCCGGGACAGATCGCGTTGATCCGGATCCCCTGCTCGAGCAACGCCATCGCCTCGCGCGCGACGTAGGCACAGATCGCCTGCTTGCTCCACATGTAGTCGGCCTTGCCCTGCTCCTGTGCCCACCGCGCGGCCGCCTCGAAGTCGGTGATGTCGAGGTACTCCTCGAGGAGCAGGAGGTTCGGTTCCCACCCGAGGCCCGCCGCCGACGAGATGAACCCGATGGCGGAGCCGCGGGCGAGCATGCCCTTCGAGCGGAGTCGATCGATGAGATACCGGTGCCCGATGAAGTTGATCTTCTCGATGTTCGGCGTTCCGTCGGCGACGCCGGCGCACGAGAAGAGCGCGTCCACGGGCCCGCCGCACTCCTCGACCGCGGCGTCGATCGAAGCCGGGTCGGCCAGGTTCACGTGGATCGCCGTCGCACCCGGCAGCGAGATCTCGGCAAAGTCCATCGCGACGACCTCCGCGCCCGCGTCCTGCACGAGCGTCGCGACGGCCGCCCCCATCCCGCTGGCACCACCGACCACGAGGGCACGCTTGCCGTCGTAGCGAAAGGCGCTGAACAGTGCCATGGTCGTCCTCTCCTCGTTCGCGCCGCGGCGCAGGGACCGGGAGTGTGTCACGCGTGCCGGGGGGAGCCTCAACCTCGCGACCACCGACGGTGGCGGGTGGCGCGCTCGTCGGGCTCGACGAGCGCGGCGATCCCCGACGGGCGCGGACCCGGTCGGGACTGGGGAATCGTCCGGGAGCGGGGCATGATAGGAGGCGTGCAGATCGAACTCGGACCGTGCTCGCCGGGCAGCGCCCGGGCCTGGGTCGAGTACGCGACGAGCACGCTCGAGCTGCTGCGCGCGCTCCCCGACGGCCAGCTTCCTGCCCACGCGCTCGACTCCTTCACCGAGCTCCTCGACCAGTGGCGCCCGATCGCGATGCGGCCGGAGCCGTTCCGATGGTCGGCCGAGCTGCCGTCGGAGCAGGTGCAGTACCTCCTCCACGCCCTCTACGTCGCCGGCACGGTCGTCGAGACCGAAGCGGAGTCCGGTCGGGCCGAGCTCCGCCCCGCCGCGGCCGACGAGTTCCACATCGTCCTCGTCCACGAGGCGTTGGCCGCGCTCGAGCACGGGAACGACGCCGACGCCCAGTTCGTCGCGCAGATGCGCAACGTCTGGGACATCGCCCGACGCGACTGAGGGATGGCGGGTCGGCCGCGGTGCAGGCCCGCGACCCGCGAGATGGCGTTGCGCAGATGACCGAGTGGGAGGTCGACCGGGAGCACGCGACACTCTCCCCCACCTCGGCGGTGCGCGGCTGGGAGCGGCTCCCCGTGCTCACGCCGTGACCGAAGGCGAGCCGCTCCGGGAACGGCGGCCGTAGGACAGCCCGCTGCGCCGCACGCGCGCGGCCGAGACCCGCGAGCGCATCGTCTCGGCCGGCGCCGAGCTCCTTCACGGGTTCCCCGTCTGGAACTGGTGCGCGCTGACCGTGGGTCGCGTCGCCGAGCGGGCCGACGTGAACCAACGGACGATCTACTGCCACTTCGCGGGCGAACGCGAGTTGCGAGACGCGGTGTTCGCCCGGCTCGAGGAGGAAGCCGGTGTGGACCTCGAGGGGCTCACGCTCGAGGAGCTCACCGCGTTCACGGCTCGCGTGCTCGGGTTCGTGTCGTCGTTCCCACTCGAGTCGCGCGCACCGCGGGACGAGACTCTCGTCGTCGCCCATCGTCGCCAGCGCGACGCACTGCTCGCGGCGGCGACGCCGGCCGTGGCGGAGTGGTCCGACGCCGACCGCACGACCGCGGCGGCGATGCTGGACGTCCTGTGGAGCGTCGTCTCCTACGAGCGCCTGGTGGCCGACTGGGACCTCTCGCCGCGGCAGGCCATCGAGGCGGTCACGTGGGTCATCGGCTTGGTCGAGGACACGATCCGTACGACCGGCGACCCCGTCGCTGAACCGCTCCCGCGGGTTCACGCCTCCTGCACTCGTGCCCGGACCGGCTCGATGCGGACCATCGTCCGCTTGTACTCGGGCGTGTTCGTCACCCGGTCTCGGTACGGCCCGGTGAGCCGGTTCACGTGCGATTCCGGATCGCTGAACGTCGCGAAGACCTCGCCGGCGCGCACGGCTGCGCTCACCCGGATCGGCAGCACCGTCGTGCCGTGGCGGCTCGTGACCTCGACCAGGTGGCCGTCGCCGACGCCGAGCCGGGCGGCGTCGGGAGCGGCGATGTCGAGCGTGTCGGTCGTCCGCAGCTCGTTCGTGAGGGATCGGCGCGTCATGGTGCCGGCGTTGAACTGGTCGAGGGCGCGCCCGGTGACGAGCAGGAACGGGAACCCGGGATCGGATCGCTCGGGACTCGGCTCGTACGCGATCGGATGGAGCATCGCCGGACCGCCGCGCGTGAACGCGGCGGTGTGCAGGATCGTGGTGCCCGGATGGTCCTCGGTCGGGCACGGCCATTGCAGCCCGCCGGGAGCGTCGAGCCGGCCGTAGCTCATGCCGGCTCCCACGGGCCAGACCGCTCGGATCTCGTCCCAGATCGCGGCCGGCTCCGCGAAGTCGAACTGAGCACCGTGACCCATCGCGTGGGCGACCGCGCGCACGATCTCCCAGTCGGGGCGCGAACCTCCGAGCGGTTCGATGACCTTGCGGACCCGCTGCACGCGCCGCTCCCCGTTCATGAACGTGCCGTCCTTCTCGAAGGTCGAGCAGGCGGGGAGGAAGACGGTGGCGTGCTCCCTCGCGGTCTCGTTGAGGAAGAGGTCCTGCACGACGAGCGTGTCGAGCTGCGCGAGCGCACGGTCGGTCGCGGTCGCGTTCGGTTGGGTCTGGAGGATGTCCCAGCCGACGACCCAGAGCGCGTGCACGGCTCCGGCCGACGCGGCGTCGAGCATCTGCACGGCGTCGAGACCAGCCGCGTCCGGGAGGGCCGCGCCCCACACGTCTGCGAACCAGGGCGCGTCACCGACCGGCGCGAAGCCGGTGACGAAGTCGGGTTCGCAGCCCATGTGGGCGCAACCCTGGACGTTGTTCTGCCCGCGCAAGGGGTTCACTCCGCTGCCGGGGCGGCCGACGTTGCCGGTGAGCAGCGCCAGGTTCGCGAGGCAGACGACCGCGTCCGTGCCCTGGGTGTGCTCGGTGACCCCGAGGCCGTGCAGGATCATCGACGGCGTCTGCGTCGCGTACAGCCGGGCGGCTGCGCGCATGCTGGCAGCGTCGACGCCGCACGCGTCGGCGACGAGCTCGGGACGGTACGCGCGGAGGAAGGTCGCGCAGCCGTCGAGGTTCTCGACCCGGGTCGCCAGGAAGTCCGCGTCGACGAGCGACTCCTCGACGATCGTGGCGGCGATCGCGTTCAGCACCAGCACGTTCGTGCCCGGCTCCGGCCGGAGATGCACCGTCGCGTCGTCGGCGAGCTCGATCCGGCGCGGATCGATCACGATCAAGGAGGTGCCGCGCCGCGCGGCCTGCCTGATCCGCGCCCCCAGGACCGGGTGGTTCTCGGTGGCGTTCGCGCCGACCACCATGATCGTCCGCGCGTGCTCGATGTCCGCGAAGGAGTTGGTCGCGGCGCCGGTTCCGAACGCGAGTCGGAGCCCCGCGGCGCTCGGCGCGTGACAGACCCGCGCACAGCAGTCGACGTTGTTCGTGCCGAGCACCAAGCGGGCGAACTTCTGGAGCAGGTAGTTGTCCTCGTTCGTCGCGCGCGCCGAGCCGAAGACGCCGACCCCGGCCGGTCCCCACCGTTCGAGGGCGCGGCGGAAGCCGTCCGCCACCGCGACGGTCGCCTCGTCCCACGACACCGCGCGCCAGCCGTCACCGTCCCGGACCATCGGTTCGGTCACCCGCTCGTCGGAATGGACGAACCCGTGCCCGTACCGTCCCTTCACGCAGGCATGGCCACGGTTGACGGGCGCGTCGGGCGCCGGGACGGCCGTGACGACGTGGTCGTCGCGAGTGCCGATGAGGAGCTCGCAGCCCACCCCGCAGTATGGGCACGTCGTGCGCGTCCAACGGTCCGGCGGGCCGCCGATCAGCACGGGTCGGTCCTCGAGCGCGCCCGTCGGGCAGGTGTCCACGCAGGCGCCGCACGAGACGCACGCGCTCTCCCGCAGGGTGGACGCGCCGCTCGGCACCACGTGGGTGTCCGTCCCCCGCCCGACGATCTGCCAGGCGCGCTGGCCCTGCACCTCGTCGCAGATCCGGACGCACCGGAAGCAGTCGATGCACCGATTCATGTCGATCACGATGCACGGATGGGTGTCGTCGCGCAGCTCGGGCCGACCGGCCCCACCGGTCGCCGACACGTCGTGGTCGACGAGCAACCGGTGGAATCGCTCGTCCGGTGCCGCCGCCACCGCGTCCGCGGGGTAGCGAAGCGCCATCATCGTGAGCAGGCCGCGGCGCGCCGATTCGGCATCGTCCGGCGCGGTCTCGATCACCATGCCCGGTGTGGCCAGCACCGCGCACGAGGCGACCAGCTGCGGCCGGCCGTCGACGCGCACCAGGCACATCCGACATTCTCCGTACGGCTCGAGCCGGTCGTCGTCGCACAACGACGGCAGGTCGACCCCGAGCGCGCGCAGCCCGTGCAGAATCGAGACGCCGTCGGGGACCTCGGCATCCACACCGTCGACCGTCACGCGCATCGGGAGCTCCCGGATCGCCCGCAGCGATCATACGAAGATCCGATCGGAGCCGGCACGCTCCGCCGGACCGCCGGGCGCACGCCGGTAGGTTCCTCGGCGGTCAGGCGCTCGCCGTCCGCCGGGAAATCCCGGACGCGTCGCAGCGGCCCGGTGCCCACCGTCTGCGGATCGAACACGCACACGTCAGCCCAGCAGGTCGGTGGCGAGCGGAGCGTCGAGCGGGCTGGCGCCGCGCTCGCTCGCGAGCTCGCTCACCCGCCGGCCCTCGAGCTCGGGGAACCGCGCCGACTCCGGCACCTCGAAGGTCTCCCAGCGCAGCTTCATCGTCGATCGCTCGAGGTCGGCCGCCGCCAGCGCCCGCCAGGCGGGATCGCGATGCGGCGCGCTCGGCGAACCACCGTGCGTACGGCAGCGGTGTGTCGAACTGGAGTGCCTGGGCGATCGGTCGCGCCGAGCCGGCTTCGCTCGACGACGGTCCCTGGCCCCGGAGGTCGCCCCGTACTCCGCTCGCTTTCGGTCGGACGGTGCTGGGAGACGGGGTGACACCACTTGAGAACCCCGTTCTCCTCGTTATGGAAACGGGCTATGCCGCGCAGGACGCCGAGACGAGCGACGAGTCCGAGAGCGGTATTATCCACCACGACCACGGAATCCGGGCGTCGCCTCGAAGGAAAGCAGGAGCGACATGGCTGGAGTTGACGCCGCCGCCGGCTCGATCGAGCCGGGCTGGCGCGAACGTGCGGTCTCCAAGAGCCTGAACGCCGCCCGCTCTCGCGCCGAGCAGCGGGCACAACGCTACCTCGACGCCGCGTTCGAGCTGATCGACGAGAAGGGCACGACGGAGTTCACGATCCAGGAGGTCATCGACCGGTCGAAGCAGTCGCTGCGCGGCTTCTACGAGTACTTCACCGGCAAGGACGAGCTCGTGCTCGCCCTGTTCGAGGAGACGCTGCGCGAAGCCGGGGACGACATCCGCAAGGCCGTCGACGCCGAGACCGATCCGTTCGCGCGGCTGCGCGCGTTCACGATCCGCCTGCACGAGTGGTGTGACCCCGTCGAGGCACCGAGGAAGCGGGGTGCCCACAACCGTCGCGCCATCTCCGAGTTCTCCATGCAGCTGGCGGTGAACCACGCAGCGCGGATGCGGACCGCGCTGGCACCGATGTCGCACCTGCTCCGCGAGCTCGTCGACGCGGCCGCCGAGGCGGGCGCGATCCACGTCGGCGACACCCGGCGCGCCACGGCGCTCGTCCAGCAGACGGTGATGTACAGCTGGTTCGGCAACCGCCTGGTGGACAACCCGAAGTTGCGGCTCACCGCCGAGGAGACGTGGGAGTTCTGCCTCCACGGCCTCGGCGGTTGACGCGGGTGCCCCGAGCCGACATCCCCTCCCCGCAGCTCTCGGCCGCGCTCGTCACCTACTCGGCCGAGGCTCCGGACGACTGGACCTCGATGCTCGACACCGCGCGGCTCTACGACCGCGCCGGGATCGACCGGCTCGTCGTCTCGGACCACGTCGTGTTCGGGGAGCGGCTCGACGCCTACGGTCGACCCGAGGTGGGAGGTCAACGCGGCGGGCGCCAGCCCACCGGCCCCGACGGGCACTGGCTGGAGCCGCTGACGACCCTCGGTGTCGTCGCCGGTGCCACCGAACGCGTGCGTCTGGCGACCGGCATCCTCATCGCGGCGCTCCGGCGTCCCGTCGTCCTCGCGAAGACGGCCGCGACCCTCGACGTGCTGTCCGGGGGGCGGCTCGACCTCGGCGTCGGTGTCGGATGGCAACGTGAGGAGTACGAGGCGGCGGGACTCGACTTCGACCGGCGCGGTCGCCTGCTCGACCACACCCTCGAGGTGTGCACCGCGCTGTGGACCGAGCCGGTCACGGCCTACCGGTCGCCGGAGCTCGGATTCGACCGGATCCACATGATGCCCAAGCCGCTCCGACCGGGCGGGGTACCGATCTGGGTCAGCGGCCAGATCAACGCGCGCGTCGTCGACCGCCTGTGCCGCTTCGGCCTGCGGTGGATCCCGTGGGGTGACGACGCGACCGAGCTCGAGCGGTCGATCCCGGCCCTGCGCGAACGGATCGCCGCCGCGGGCATCTCACCCGACGGCCTGCAGGTCGTCGCGAACCTGCGCGCCGTGCGCACCGACGACGGGCTCGTGGACGTCGAACGGACGATCGAGCCGGTGCCGCGCCTCGTGGAGGCGGGCGCGACGGACTTCCTCACGCGGCTTCCGGCGCGCGAGCCGGACGCCGGCACCGAGACCAGCGTGCGCGACCTCGTCGCGGCGTTCCGCGCCCTCACCGGCCGCGACGCGACGCCGTGAGGGGCGCCGAACCCGACCGGCGATGCGTCCCGGGCGGTCAGAGTCCGGCGACGCGATCGGCGTAGTCGAGCGGGAGCAGCTCGACGAGCTGCCCGTCCGGATCGCGGATGAAGACGGCGACACCGATGTCGGTGCCGGCGACCACCTCGCCGCCGAACTCGGTCACCCGATCGCGCACCTCGTCGACGTCGCACGAGAGCGAGAGGTGCGTGAGACCGGGTTCGTCCATGGCGCGCCGCGCCGGAACCTGTCGGTGGGACGGCTCGGAGAAGTGGATGAGCTCGAGCACGAAGCCGTCGCGGCGCAGGTAGCAGACCCGGCCTCCGAGCGGTGCCTCCAGTCCGAGCAGGCGATCCGACGGCTGATCGGTCAGGGTCAGCTCGCGCCAGTGCTCGAACCCGAGCAGTTCCTCGTAGAAGCGACGCGAGCGATCGAGGTCGGTCACGCAGTGCCCGATGTGGTTCACCACCATGCGTCCACCCATGCGCGCATCCTGGCATGTGCGGCTGGTCCGGCGCCTGAACGAACGTTTGCTTGACTTCTGAACGAACGTTTGCTCAGATGTCCGGATGACGATCTCTCCGCCCACCCGGTCACTCGACGCCCTCGACTTCTGCGACCCGGCGCTCTACGACGATCCCTGGGACGTCTACCGCGAGCTGCGCGACGCGGGTCCGCTCCACCGCGACGAGGCGAACGACCTGTGGGTCGCCGGTCGCCACGAGGATGTCTTCCACCTCTCCCGCCACCCCGAGCTGTACTGCAACCGGTTCGGCGTCCGGCCCGTCGTCGCCGGCGACATGTCGATCATCACGCTCGACGGCGAGGAGCACATCCGGACCCGCCGGCTGGTGAACCCCGGCTTCACGCCGCGGCGCGTCCGCGAGCTCGTCCCGCACATCCGCGAGCTGTCGAACCAGCTCATCGACGACATCGAGGCGAAGGGATCGATCGACTTCGTCGAGGACTTCGCGATCCACGTCCCGCTGATCATCATCTGCGAGCTGATGGGACTCGACCCCGAGCAGCGCATGAAGATGTACCGCTGGTCCGACGACATGATGGCGGGCGACGGGCACAGCGCCGCCGACTCCCCCGAGCTGCATGCGGCGGGCGTCGCGTTCGGCGAGTACGCGGAGATGTGCCTCGAGCTCATCGCCGAGCGCCGCGCGAACCCGACCGACACCGACCTGATCGGCCTGCTGACCCAGGCCTTCGACAACGGCGAGCTCACCAAGGAGTTCAAGGCGATGCCCGGCGTCTCCGAGGAGCGGCTCGCCGAGATCCTCGAGGAGCGCAGCCAGCTCTCCGACGACGAGCTGCTCGCGTTCCTCACCATCCTGCTCGTCGCCGGGAACGAGACCACCCGCAACGCGATCTCCGGTGGCCTGCTCGCGCTGAGCCTGTTCCCGGAGGAGAAGCGGCGCCTCGCGGAGCGCATCGAGGACGACGCGTTCGTGGACCTGACGGTCGAGGAGATCCTCCGCTACGTCTCACCGGTGCTCGGCTTCATCCGTACCGTCACCGAGGACCACACGTACCAGGACACGGAGCTGCGTGCGGGCGACCGCGTGCTCATGCTCTACCAGTCGGCCAACCGCGACGAGCGCGTCTTCGACCGCCCCGACGAGATGATCCTCGACCGCGACCCGAACCCCCACCTCGCGTTCGGGATCGGACCGCACTACTGCATGGGATCCAACCTCGCCCGCACGGAGGTCAAGGTCGTGTTCCAGGAGCTGTTCCGCCGCCTCCCCGACATCACGGTTCCCGACGGCGTGAAGCTCCAGCGCGGTGCGTCGACGCTCGTGCTCGCGCTCCAACATCTGCCCGCCCAGTGCCCGGTCGCGCACTGATGAGCGCGTCCGCCGCGCCGACGACCCAACGGGATCGCATCCTCGACACCGCGCTCGACCTCATGGCCGAGCACGGCGCGTCGGCCACGTCGATGCGTCAGCTCGCGAGCGCGTGCAACCTCAACGTCGCCGCGCTGTACCACTACTTCCCGTCCAAGGCCGAGCTACTGCGCTCGGTCATCGAGGAGCGCCGCTACGCCCTGCGGCTCCGCGAGCTGCCCGAGGTCGACCCCTCGCTGCCCCCGCGCGAGCGTCTCGTCGCGCTGATCCTCGCGATCTGGGACGGCGTCCGCGAGGAGGAGGCGATCTGGCGCCTGCTGCTCGGCGAGGCGCTCCGCGGCGACGAGACCGCGGCATCCGTCGGCCACGAGATCCTCGACGTGCTGCAACCCGCGCTCCGCGGCTGGATCGAGACGCTGTTCCCGGCCGACGTCGTACCCGCCGTCGACGCGGACGCGGTGGCCACCGTGCTCCTCGGCCAGGTGGTCAGCTTCTTCATCAGCCAGCTGTTCCTCCCCCCGGACGACCGGGAGGCCGCGGCCCGCCGCGAGGCAGAGGCGCTCGTCGCCCTCGCGTTGGCGTAGCACCCGGACCGGACCTCGAGCACCGGCATCGGGGCGTCACATCAGTCCGACGCGCGCCAGCGCCGCGGCCGCGCCGAGGTCGCCGTCGATGGTGAGGCGGCGGGTCGCGAACGCGTCGGGACCACTCAGGTCCCCGTTCGCGATCAGCACGTAGTCGTCGCCGCTGGCGCGGATCGTGACCGTCACGTCGTCGCGCTCCGAGGGACTCGTCTCGACCTCGAGGGTGCCGTCGCGCAGCGTGACGATCCAGATCCCGCCGGCATCCCCGGTCAGTGCGAATTGCACGACGAGATCGACTCCATCGGCGCGAGCCGGGTCGAACCGGTCCGGCATGCGGGCGAACAGCGCCTCGGCCGACGCCACCCGCTCCGACGCGGGCCTGGAGGCGATCTGGCGCTCCCGAGGCATGACGTCGGCTTCCATCGCCGCGATCGACTCGACGAGGATGTCGACGATCCGGTCGGCGATCGCCCGATCGATCGTGAGCGGCGGCGCCACGCCGACCGTCTCCATGCCCATCGCCCGGCAGTAGAGGCCGCGGTCCCAGGCCTCGAGCTCGACCTGGGTGCACGCCTGGTGCGGGTGCGCGAATCCCCGCTTGGTGGTCTTCTCCGCGACGAGCTCGATCCCGATCATCAACCCGACGCCGCGGATGTCGCCCACGGTCTCGAATCCATCGAGGCGATCACGCAGCTGCTCCTGGAGGTACGTGCCGACGTCGCGCGCGTTCGCGGCGAGGTCCTCGCGTTCGATCAGGTCGATGTTGGCGATGGCCGCGGCACAGCACGTGGGGTGCCCCGAGTAGGTGAAGCCGTGACTGACCGGCATCTGATCGGGCAGACCTTCCGCGATCGTGGTCCAGACGTGACCGCCGACGACCGACGCGCCGAGCGGGAGATAGCCACTCGTGATGCCCTTGGCCAGGGTGACGATGTCCGGGCGGACGTCGTAGAGCTCCATGCCGAACATCGCACCCGCTCGACCGAACCCGGTCACGACCTCGTCGAGGATGAGCAGGATCCCGTGCTCGTCGCAGATCTCGCGGATGCGCTGGAAGTAGCCCGCCGGTGGCGGGACGATACCGGCGGCGCCGATGACCGGCTCCGCGATGAACGCGGCGATCGTGTCGGGGCCCTCGCGCTCGACGAGCCGGGCGAGCTCCTCGGCGCACGCGATGCCGCACTCCGGGTACTCGAGACCGAGCTCGCACTTGTAGCAGTACGGCGCGGCGACGTGGTCGAAGCCCGGGGCTTCCGGCCCGAAGTTCCATCGCATGGGCATGATGCCGGTCGCGGTCATCGTCGCGATCGTGAGTCCGTGGTAGCCGTGGTGGCGGGCGACGATCGTGCACCGCTGCGGCTCGCCCTGCACCGACCAGTACATCCGGGCGAGCTTGATGTTGGTCTCGTTGGCCTCCGAGCCGCCCGAGCTGAACATCACGTGGTCGAGCCCGTACTCGGGCGGGAACATCGACGTCAGCTTCTCGGCGAGCTCGATCGCACGGGGATGCGACTGGCCGTGGAACGTCGTGAAGTACTCGAGCTCCTCCATCTGCGCGGTGACCGCGGCGATGATCTCGGGTCGGCGGTGCCCGACCGCGACGCACCACAGACCGGCGAACCCGTCGATGAGGCGTCGACCGCGATCGTCCGTGATCCACACGCCGTCTCCTTCGACGACGACGCGCGCGCCGACGTCGGTCATCTCCCTCGGCGCGGTCACCGGATGGATGACGTGGGCGGCGTCACGCACCGCGAGCGGTGTCATCGGCAGGGATCCGGTCATCGTGTCCTCGCTCTCGCTCGGGCCGGACGGGACGCGCCCGGCGGGCTCGCCGGCCGGAGCGATCGGACGAGGTGCTCGACCACCGCGACCGCGGCGTCGCGGTCGCCGGTGCGCAACACATGCAACGTCGCCTCGGCCCACGCGCCGCTCAACACGCGTGCCAGGGCGTCCGGGTCGAGCTCCACGATCTCGCCGCGTGCGGCGGCCGCGGCGAGGACGTCGCGCACCATCGTCACGGCGTTCTCGTGATCGGCGCGGCCGGCCTCGTCCAATGCGGGGATGACCCATGCGTCGCGCAGGAAGAAGCGGGCTTCGTCGAGGTCGTGCAGCGCCGCCAGGTACGCGTGGAACGACGCCAGCATCTTCGACACGATGTCGCCCTCGACCGGCATCGCCGCGATCGAGATGGTGCTCAGGCGCTCGTAGAGGCGGTGTTGGAGCTCGCGACCGATCTCGTCCTTGTCGGCGAACCAGTAGTAGACCGCGCCCTTCGTCACGTCGGCGGCCGCGGCGATCTCCTCGATCGACACCGCCGCGTAGCCGCGCCGGGCGAACTCGCGCAGCGCGGTCGCCAGAATGCGGTCGCGCGTCTCCTGGCCTCGCGGCATCCGGCGGGCCATCGTCAACCCGCCATGCGAAGTGGGTCGTTCACGGAGGCTCCTCGCCCGGCCCGATCCGGCCGGCTCGACCACGGAACATACGTAGCGTATGTATTTCGTACGCTACGCAGCAAGCCGCGATCGAGGAGCCCGCGCTCAGTCGGTCATGACGATTCGTCGGCCCGACACGAGCTCGCACCGGATCCGCACGACGTGGTCGCGGGCGCCGCGCGCCCACGGGCGGACCGGGAGGGGTTCGAGCGGCGCGAGCTCCTCGGCCCCGACCTCGGTCGCCTGACCGATCATCAGCACGCTCCAACCGGCGTGACCGGCGGCGTCGAAGTCGTCGACCTCGAACGCGACCACGGTGCGATCGAGCGCGGCCGAGAGCTTCGTGCCGGCGGCCGTCCGGAAGATGACGTCGTGGCCGACCAGGCAGAAGTTGACGGGGAAGACCGCGGGGAGCGCACCGCACGAGACCGCGACGCGGCCGATCGGGCGGCGGGCCGCGAGTGCGAAGCACTCCGCCTCGCTCAGGGTCTCGAGCCCGGCATCGACGACCCCCGAGGTCTCGAACTCCGAGTACGGATCGTACGAACCCCCTCGCATCGCCCCACGGTGGGCGCGCCTGCGTTGCGTCGCCAGGGGCGAAGGACCCGGGCGAGTCGCCGGCGGATCACCCCTTGCGGCGGGGGCGGTCTGCCGTCATGCTGGGAGACCTCGCCGGGGCGTCACGGCGCCCGGGACGGCCCGGCGCGATGTTGCCGACCGGGTGCCCGGAGGTGCCCATGCTCGTCGAGGCGATCCTCGCTCGGAAGGGCCGCGAGGTCTTCACCGTCGATCCCTACGCGACCATCGGCACGGTGACCGAGCTCCTCCGAACCCACCACGTCGGCGCCCTCGTCGTGTCGACCGACGGCGTCGCGGTCGGGGGCATCGTGTCCGAACGTGACATCGTCCGCGCCATCGCGGAGACCGGGCACCAGGCGCTGGGCGCGCCGGTCGCGTCGGTCATGACCGAGGACGTCGTCACCTGCACTCCGGCGACGACGACCGAAGAGCTGATGGGAACGGTCACCACCCGCCGCATCCGTCACGTGCCCGTCGTCGACGAGAGCCGGCTGATCGGCCTGGTCTCGATCGGCGACATCGTCGCGGCGCGGGTCCACGAGCTGGAGGAGGAGGCGCACCTCCTGCACGAGTACATCAACTCGCGCTGAGGCGTACCGACCTTCGGCGGTCGCGGGCCGTCAGTCGATCCACGCGATCACCTCGGCGATCGCGGCAACCGACACGGACATCCACGCGGCGAGCGTCGCCACGTGTGACGGCATCGCGCAGGACCGCTTCGACCTCGCCGATCGGACCGGCGGGAAGATCGACGCCGCGCGTCAGCAGGAGATCCGCCGCGCGCTCACCGGCGTCGTCGACGCCGTGGCGGCTCGATAGCGCGTCGGTGCGCGTCCGCGTGGAGATCCTGCGGCGAGGGTCCGGTCAGGTGTCGTCGTTCATGACCCGCACCGTGCCGATGCCGTCGCGGACACCGGCACCGGTGACGGTGACCGTGAACGTCTCCGCGGAGAAGGCCCCGTTCTCGTCGGTGTTGTCGCCGAAGACCGTCACCAGGAGCGCGAGGCTCGTCTTCCCGGCCCTGAGCGTCTTGACCTTGGCGATCGTCACGGGCAGGAAGTCGTCGCCGACGGTCTTGCCGTTGACGGCCGTCGCGCCCTTGAAGACGCCGACGACATCCGAGCCGTTCGTGATCGTGTAGGTGAGCGCCGTGTCGAGCAGGACCGGACTCGACGCCTGGATCGGGATGACGGCAGTGCCCTTGCACCGCAACGCACCACCGCAGGCGACGGCTTCTCCCGTCTCGTAGACCGTCGCGTCGCCGACGGAGATCCCGGTGTCGGGCTCGATCGTGTCATCGTCGTCGACGATCGTGACCATCCCGACATCGTCGTTGGCGACGAGCCCACTCGACACGCTGACGACCTGGACGATGATCGTCTCGGTCGACTCCGCGCTCTGGTCGGGAGTGATCGGGATGGTGAACTTGGCAGTGCTCTTGCCGGCCAGGATCTTGAGGACCTTCGGCTTCGTCGCAGGCGTGTGCTTGTAGTCCGACGCCGTCGGGACGGTCTCGGTGCCCTTCAGGGTGCCGTTGGCCGATCCGCCCGTCGTGTTGTCGGCGATGACCGTCACCGTGGAGTCGACCACAGCCGGCTGGCTCAGTGAGACGACGACGCTCGCCGAGCTCTTGCAGTCGATGCCGGCGCAACCGTGCGCGCCGAGGCCGCCGTCGCCCTCGTGGACGGTGACGTCACCGACGTTGACGTCGATGCCCGACTGATCCGCATAGTCGTGGGTCGACGTGATGAACGCCCATTGCGAGGTGCTGTTGTCGACCGACGCCGTACCGAAGACGAAGAAGTTGAAGAAGCCGCACCGCGTGTCCGGCGAGGTCAGGGGCACGGCGTCGAAGACGTCGCCGAACAGCAGCACCGGCTTCGCGTTCTTGCCGGCCATCGGGTTGGCGACGGTCGGGTCCTGGACCTTGGTGAGGCTGCCCGGAGCGGTGTCACCGCTGAGCGAGGCGTTCGTCGACGTGACGTCGGCCGCGCACTGGACCGGTGTCGGCCCACCCCACGGATCCATGCCCCCGGCACCGTCGAAGTCGAACACGACCCAGCTCTGGCCGGCGGTGAGGTCGGTGTCGCACCGGATGTCGAGCGTCGTGTCGAGTCGCAGCCGCATGGTGAGCGTGCCCGCGTTGAGGTTGCCCGTGTGCGCCCCGAGGTCGCTGAATGCCGTCGTCACCTTCGCCACGAGCAGGTCGTCGTCGCAGACGCCCGCGGTCGGCGACGCCGATGCCCGCACGAACTCGAACGGCGTGAACGACGACGACACCGAGAAGTTCGTCGCGCCGTCGATCGTTCCGGTGAACTCGATCGGGTCCGGAGCCTGGAAGCCCGCGGTGGTCTCGTCGTCGTCGTAGATGCTCGTGCAGGCCGGGTCGGACCCGAAGTCGACCAGACCGTCGGGGGCGCCGAACGGCGCCAGGAACTCGTTGTCGGCGCCGTCCTGGCATTGCGTCGACGCGCCGCCGAGCGACGAGCTCTGCTGGCTCCCGAAGCCGAATGCGCCGCCGACGAGGGACATCTGGAACGCCGCCGCGTGGGCCGCCGGTGCCGCAGCGATCGAAGCCCCGGCCAGGAGGGCGAGCGTGGCGCCGAGGCCGGCGACGCGTCGGCCGATACGTCCGTTCACCATAACGAGCCCTCCCCCAGGGTCGGTCAGCGACCCCATGTAAGCATCTCGACACGGTCGCGCGCCCGCGTGAGCCGAGATCGTGCGCTTCTCGGCGTCCTCGAGGGCGTGACCGAGGCCGTCGCCGTCCGTCGGATGCGGGCGGTCACCGCGCGAGGCGCGCTCCGGTCACCGCCGTCAGCGCGGCCGTCGCCGCCGGGATCAACACCCCGAACGGGTGGTCGCCACCCGCGCCGTCGCGTGCCTCGATGCCGGCGGCCTCGAGGAGGATCCGGGTGCCGTGCAGCGCGCGGTACCAGTCCAGGTGGGCCAGGTCGTGCCCCGGTGCGAGCGCTCGATACCGGGCCTCGAACCGCCGCGCGACGCGAGCCCCGACGCGACGGATGACCGCCGCGAGTGGCGCCGGCGCGGCGAGCGGCGGGTTGGCGAGGAGGAGCGCGGTGAACGCGACGTCGTAGGCCGGCTCGGCCCGGATGGACGCGGTCCAGTCGATCACCGTGACCTCACCGGTCTCCTGCACGAGGAGGTTGAACGGATGCAGATCGCCATGACAGATCACGGTCGGGCCTTCGAGGGGACGACGCCCGGTGAGCGCGCGCAGCGCACCGACGAGGTCGGACCGACCGAGCGCCTCGGCGCCTTCGCCGAAGTGGTGCAGCAGCTGGTCGACGCTCCACGCCGCCGTCGGCGCGGCCGCGCGCACCGCGTCGCTCACCGGCCCGGGATCGAGCGCGTGCAACGCCGTCATCGGCGCGGCGAGCTGCCCCGGCAGCCGCGACAGCAGTCGTGGCGCCCGGCGCAGCGCGCCGATACCGTCGAGGTCGCCGAGCGGCGGTGCCCCGACCGCGAAGTCCATCACCGACCAGGTGCCTCCGAGCTCCGCGTCGGCCGGTCCGATCAACCTGACGTGCGGGGTCGGGCACCCGAGCTCGGCCACGACGTGCTGCACGGCGAGCTCCTTCGCTCCCATCGTGGCGTCGGGCGCGATCCGGAACACCAGCTCGGTGGGCACGTCGGCCGGCTGGCCGCGGAGCCGGATCCGGTACATCGAGGCCCAGAACCCACCGGTGAGCGCGACAGGGTCCGACAGGAGGGACACCCCCGGCCAGGCGTCCGCCACCCGCGCCTCGATCAGACCTGCGATATCGGATTTGAGCGTCACGGTCTTTACCGTAACAGTGATATCTGGTATCGTCCACCCGATGCCCGCCACTTCTCCAGCTGGTTCCTCACACGCCGCCACCCCGTCCGCCACCGGGTGGACGATCGACGAGCTCGCGGGCCGGGCCGGCCTGCCGGTCCGCACGATCCGGGAGTACCAGACCCTCGGGGTGCTGCCACCACCGCGCCGGGAGGGCCGCGTCGGACGGTACGGCTCGAGCCACCTCCGCCGGCTCGAGCTGATCGCACGCCTGCGCGCTCGCGGCTACTCGCTCGCCGGCATCGGCGACCTGCTCGGACGCTGGCGCGACGGCGCGGACCTCGGCGAGGTGCTCGGGCTCGAACCCGACCAGCTCGTGCACATCGACGAACCGGGGGCGCCGGCCACCCTCGAGCAGCTCTGCTCGCTCCTGCCGACGATGCTCCCCGAGCATCTCGACGCCCTCGAAGCCACCGGTGTGGTCGAGCGGTGTGGCCCCGACCACTACTGCATCCCGAGCCCGTCGCTGCTCCAGCTCGCGAGAGAGGCGATGGCCGCCGGGCTCGGACCCGACGACGTGCTCACGCTGCTCGGCGCGATCCGTCGCGCCGCCGACACCGTCGTCGACGACGTGGTGCGCCAGCTCGACCGGCTGCCCGCCACTGCCACCGCGGACACCACGGCGGCGTTCCTCCAGCGCGGTCGGGGTCTCCTCGCCCACGGTGTCGGTCGGCTCACCCTCCATCGGATCGGCCGACGCCTCGGCATCGCCGACGAAGCCGACGTCGATCCGACGATCCGTCGCATCGTCGAACCCCGGGGCACCACCGCATGACGGTCTCGGAGAATCTCGAACAGTTCGAATCCTGGAACGGCGACAGCGGGAACCGCTGGGTCGCGCGCGCGGACGAACGCGATCAGGTCCTCGCACCGGTGGCCGACGCCCTCTTCGCGGCCGCCGCCCTCACGCCGGGATGCCGGGTCCTCGACCTCGGGTGCGGCTGCGGGGCGACCACGCTCCGGGCCGCGGCGCTCGTCGGCGCCGCGGGATCGACGACGGGGATCGACCTCTCGGAGCCGATGCTCGACGTCGCGCGTCGGCGCGCGCTCGACCAGCGCGCCGACACGGACCTGGTGCACGGCGACGCGCAGACGTATCCGTTCGCGTCCGGGTCGGTCGACGTGGTCATCGGTCGCTTCGGGACGATGTTCTTCTCCGACCCGGTCGCCGCCTTCGCCAACATCGCCACGGCACTTCGACCCGGCGGCCGCCTCGTCCTCGCCACGTGGCAGCCGCTCGGAGCCAACGAATGGCTGCTCGTGCCGGGTGCTGCACTCCTCGCCCACACCCACCTGCCCGACCAGCCGCCGGGTGGACCGGGGATGTTCGCGCAGTCGGATCCCGACACCGTCACCACGGTGCTGCGCGACGCCGGATTCACCGACATCGCGCTCGAGGCCACCGAGGTCACCTTCGTCGTCGGGCCGACGATCGACGCGGCGGTCGAGTACCTCGCCGACAGCGGGCCGGGACGACTCCTCCTCGACGCCATCCCCGAGGGGCCGGCCCGCGAGGCCGCACTCGCCGACGTCGGCGCGGCGCTCGTGCCGCATCTCCACGGATCCGGCGTCGAGCTCCGCGGCGGCATCTGGCTCGTCACGGCGCGCCGACCCTGAACGGGAGAGACTCGGGGCGCAACGAGCCTGCGAGAGGAGCAGTCATGAACGTTCGGATGGGTCTCGTGTTGGACTGCGGTGAGCCCGAAGCGTTGGCGGAGTTCTGGGCGGCGGCGCTCGGATACACCAACGTCGGGAGTGCCGGCAGCTACGTGATGCTCCTGCCGGTCGAGGGCGATGGACCCCAGCTGCTGTTGCAGAAGGTGCCGGAGCCGAAGGCGGGCAAGAACCGCATGCACCTCGACATCCACGTGGCGGACATCGAGGCCGAGGCGGCGCGCTTGACCGCGCTGGGTGCCCGTCGGGTCGCGGTGGAGCCGATGGGCGAGCACGGGACCCATTGGGTGTTGATGGCCGACCCGGAGGACAACGAGTTCTGCGTGTGCGACTCCGGCGCGGGCACCGACTGAGGCGCACGCGTCTCCAGGACGCGGACTCAGTCGTGCGCGTTCGAGCCGTGGTCCATGAGCTGGGCGTCGAACCAGTCGTGGAGCGCGGCGACCAGGTCGGCGTCGTCGGTGCGGTACGTGATCCGGGCGCCGCGTGGGATCGTCGAATACCGGACCTGCACCCGCGGCGCGCCACGCCGCAGCGCGGCGAGGCCGGGCATCCGCATGCCGTGGATCGCCATCGGATCCGTGAAGTCCCCGGCCGCGAAGCGCGTCGCCTCCTTCCGGAGGTGCTCCCGGACGAGGCGGAGCTGGTGTCGGTCCGTCGGATCCTTCACGACCACTCGCTGCACCCCACCGGTGGAGGTCCGGTGGAAGACGTGCGTCGTCTTCGCCTGGTCGAAGGGCATCACCGCGGCGCCGCGCGCTTCGACCTCGTCCTGGCGGGTGGTCGTCGCGTCCGAGCCCTGCCCGCAGGCGGACACCAGGGCGAGGAGCGGCGCGACCGCGAGCAGCCAGGGCGTCCGTGGTCTCATGCCGCGGCGGTCAGCCCGGTGTCCACCGCCGGGGGGCGGGCCGTCATGCGACGGTCTCCGAGACTGCGCCACCGAGCGCAGCGAGTGCCGCGGTGAGTCGGTCGGCGGCTTCGGCTGCGAGCCGGGTGAACGCGGGGTCGGTGATCAGCTCGCGGGGGTCGATGACCGCGACGTGGGTCCCGGAGCCATCGGGCTCGAGCACGACGTTGCACGGCAGCAGCAGCGCGACCGACGGGTCGATCTCCAGGGCCTCCTGGGCGAACGCCGGGCTGCAGGCTCCCAGGATCTTGAGCGGGGTGCGGTCGACGCCCAGCGCCGCATGCAGGTTCGCGGCGACGTCGATCTCGCTCACGACCCCGAAGCCTTCGGTCGCGAGCGCAACCCGTGTCGCCGCCTCCACCTCGTCCATCGGGCGGTCGACCGTGGTCTGAATGCTGTGCATCGTGGCGCTCCTCGTCGTGATCGGTCGCCCCTCGGTTTGCCCGGGCTCGATGCCGGGAACAATACCCCATGGGGTATGGTTCCCTCCAGTCGCTATACCCCATAGGGTATCCACCTCGATCTGGGAGCCACGATGCAGACCACACCACGACCCGCTGCGCCCGCACCGGCCGAGCTTCACCAGCCGTCGGCGCCGCCGGATCCGAAGGCGCTGTTCTCCCGGCTCGCGGCCGCGATGGCCCGCCATCGCCGCGCCGTCATCGTGGTCTGGCTGCTCGTCTCCTTCGTGGCCGCACCGCTCGCGCTGACCCTCACGGGAGCCCTCTCGGGAGCCGGGTGGGAAGCGCAGGGGTCGACGGCTCAGCAGGTGCGCGACGAGCTGCGGCGGGACTTCCCTGCGCTCGGCGCGGAGAACCCGGTCGTCGTCTACTCCCAGCGCGCGCCGATCGCCTCCGACCCGACCGGACTCCGGACGTTGGTCGATGCGCTCGCCGACGCGCCCCGCGCGCGGTCGGTCGCCGATCCCCTCGCGCTGCCCGCCGACGCCGGCCTCATCGCTCGCGACGGCCGCACCGCGATCGTCCCGGTGGAGCTCGCCGTCGGTGCCGACGCGACGAGGCCGACCGCGGCGGGCACGCTCGGCGACTACGTCGCCGGGCTCGCGCTCGCACCGGGCGCGCAGGCCGAGGTCACCGGTGAGTGGCCGGTGTGGAGCGACTTCAACACGGTGAACGAGGAGGCGCTGCACAAGGCCGAGCTCCTGAGCGGCCTCCCGACGCTCGTCCTGTTGTTCCTCGCGTTCGGCTCGTTGATCGCGGCGGGCATCCCCCTCCTGCTCGCGCTCGCCGGGATCGCGGTCGGGTTCGCCGCGCTCCATCTCCTGAGCCTGGTCACACCGCTGTCGGTGTGGTCGATGAACTTCTCGATGATGATCGGGCTCGCTGTCGGCATCGACTACAGCCTGTTCATCGTCAGCCGCTACCGTGAGGAACGCGTCGAGGGCAAGGATGCGATCGCGGCGATCGAGAACACCCTGTCGACCGCGGGCAAGGCCGTGTTCCTCTCGGCCCTCACGGTGGTGCTCGCGTTGTCCGCCGTGTTCCTCGTGCCCATCATGGTGTTCCGTTCGATGGCGCTCGGGATGATCCTCTCGGTCCTGGCCGTGGCCCTCGCGTCGCTCACGCTCCTCCCCGCGGTGCTCGTCGCACTCGGCGACCGGGTGCTCGTGACCCGCGGCAAGCAGGATCCCGACATCGTCGCCGAGAGCCGCTGGGCGCGGTGGACGAGCATCTCGCTGCGCCGTCCGGGGACCGTCCTCGCGATCGGGCTGCTGCTCCTCGGCCTGCTCGTCCTCCCCGCGGTCGGGATGCATCTCGGGATGCCCGGCGCCCGCGTCGTCGACCGGGGTCGCACGAGCCGCGACGGCTACGAGCTCCTCGTGAAGTCGTTCGGACCCGGCGCGGCCGCGCCCGCGTTCGTGACGGTACCGGCCACGGACGCTGCTGCGGTCGTGCGCATCGCCGCCTCGGATCCGGCCGTCGTCGACGCCCGGGTCGTGAGTCGCCCCGCGGCGAACGGGAGGACGGTCGTGCGGGTCATCGGGTCGACCGCGGTCGACGACTCGCACACCGCCGCGCTCGTGCACCGCCTGCGCGACCGGTTGGATCGTGCCGTGCCCGCCGCTCGCGTCGGTGGACCCGCCGCGCAGAACGCCGACCTGACGTCGGTGCTCACCGGGCGCGCGCCGGTCGCGATCGGCGTGATCCTGCTCATGGCCTTCGTGTTGCTGCTCGTCGTGTTCCGCAGTCTCGCGATCGCCGTCGCGTCGATCCTCATGAACCTCGTGACCGTGGGCGCGGCGTTCGGCTTCGCGACCCTCGTGTTCCAGCGGGGTGTCGGCACGGGCCTGCTCGGCATCGAGCATCAGGGATTCGTCGACGCCTGGGCGCCGCTGTTCTTCTTCGCGCTGCTGTTCGGGCTCTCGATGGACTACCAGCTGTTCCTGCTGGCGGCGATCCGCGAGCGCTACGAGGCGACCGGCGACACGAAGCAGGCCATCCGCGAGGGCATCGCCCGGACCGGCCGACCCATCACCAACGCGGCGCTCATCATGATCGTGGTGTTCATCGCGTTCGGCGTCACCGGTCCGATCCCACCGACGGAGCTCGGCCTCACCCTGGCCGTGGCCGTGCTGCTCGACGCGACCGTCGTCCGCGTGCTGCTCGTCCCGGCGACGATGGCCCTGCTCGGCGAGCGCAACTGGTACCTGCCGAGGTGGCTCGGCCGGATCCTCCCCGTGGTGAGGTTCAGCCACTGACGTCCGAGGGACGTTCGGCCCTGGTCGGCACCCGACCCCAGATACGACAGTGCGTAGGAGGAGGTGTTGGAGATGATGTGGAACAACGGTTGGGGCGGCGGTGAGTGGGTCGCGATGTCGATCATGATGGTGGCGTTCTGGAGCATCGTGGTCGTCGCCATCGTGCTGCTCGTGCGAGCAACGAGGTCCGACTCACACCCCTCGCCGACGCCCACGGGTGCCGATGCTCGGAGGATCCTCGACGAGCGGTTCGCCCGCGGCGAGATCGAAGCGGAGGAGTACACCCGACGGCGAGATCTTCTCGGTCGGTCGTAGCACCGTGCGTTCGCGGAACGTCACGATCGTCGCGGTCGGGTTCGTGGTGGTGCTCGCCGCACTCTCGACGGTCGTCATCGGGGGGTTCGCGAGCGGTTTCGCGCGTTCCGATTGCGCACCGCGGCGCGTGTCCGGGACGGGTGTTCGGGTGGCGTTGATGGATGCCGGCGGCTCGATGATGGGGCGGGTGCAGGGCGGGACCATGCGCCTGGCCGCGGACCGCAGCCGCGTGGAGCAGGGTCTCGTCACGTTCGTCGCGGCGAACGTCGGATCGATCGGCCACGAGCTGCTAGTGCTTCGACTGCCTCGCCGACAGATCGTCGGGACGAGGCCGATCGGAGCCGACGGCGCGGTGGACGAGCGGGGCGATGTCGGCGAGGCCTCGAACGACTGCGCGCGCGGGACCGGCGACGGCATACCGCCCGGCCGCGCGAGCTGGACGAGCCTGCAACTCCGGCGCGGGAGCTACGAGCTGCTCTGCAACCTCCCCGGCCACTACGCGGCCGGCATGTACACCCGGTTGACCGTCACGTAGCAGTCCCCGGCGCGGGTCGGAGGCCGGCTATGCGGGGCAGCGTCCGAGCACCGCGATCAGCTGGACCGCCGAGGCGACCGAGAGCCCGAGCATCGCGGCCAGACCCGTCATGGCGATTGCGGAGTAGACGAGCCGGGAACGAGCGAGACCGCTGGGAGCGGTCGAGCGGCGCCGCCCGAGCCGGTCGAGGCGTCGTTGGATCGCCCGCTTCGTGGGGGTCGTCCCGTCGATCGCACCGATGCGTGCCAGCGCCGACCGGAGACCGGCCACTCGATCTCGGGAGCCGGCGGTGCTGACCTCGTCCGCCCAGTGCTCGATCGCGTCCCGCAACGCCCGCGTGCTGGCCCGCACCGCCGGGATCCAGCCGAGCACCCGGTCGACGGCCGCGGCGATGACGAGGTAGTGCCGATGGCGGAGCCGATGGTGCGCCATCTCGTGACGGATCACGGCATGCACCTCGGCGTCGTCCAGGTTGGACACGAGCCCTTCGGAGAGGACGATCTGGGGTGCGTCACCGGAGACGGCGACCGCGAGCAGGCGCGTGCTCGGCACGATGACGACGTCGAACTCCGCGACCTGGCGGTGGTTGCCGATGAACGCGTCGACCCGAGCGTTGCGGAGACCTCGGATCGCGAGCGCCACCGCGCCCGCCAAACGGGCGGCGACGACCGCGGCCACGATCAGGACCGCCGCCGCGAGGTAGACGCCGCCGAGGGGCAGGGCATGGACCGCGTCGTCGCAGAAGCCGGTGAGACCCGACCCGTCCGCGACGTGCAACACCGCCGGCGCACCCCAGAGGACGAGTCCGGTCACGACGAGCGCCAGCCCCAACGCCAGGGAGTTGCGACACGACCGGGCCCATTGCGCGACGGTCAGTCCGCTCGGTGCGGAGGACATGGCGCCCGGGAGGACGAGGAACAGCAGACCGAGACCGATGAGGGCGAGGGTCATGCGCGCCGCGGCCTTCGCGTGAGCGCGCGACGCAGCTCCGCTCGCGTCTCCGGATCGATCGACTCGACGAAGTGCACGAGCGCGGAACGCGAATCGCCCGCGGCGGCGAGCAGCGCCGACATGCGTTCGGCGGCGTACTCCGATCGAGTCGCGAACGGGTGGTACTCGAACGCGCGTCCCCGACGGCGCCGGTCGAGCCGGCCCTTCTCCCACAGCCGGGACATCGTCGTCATGACCGTCGTGTACGCAAGCGTGCGACGACGGCCGACCGCTTCGTGCACCTCGCCCGGTGTCAGCCAGCCGTCCTGGTCCCACAGCACGTCGAGGACCATCGCCTCGAGCTCCCCACGACCGAGGGGGCGGCGCTTCGCTGCCATCCGTGCATCGTCGCGGCCGCGCCGCCGCGCCGCAAGCACCGCCGACTTGCACAACGGTTGTGCTACGACCTAACGTCGTAGCACAACCGTTCGGAGGCGCGGCTTTCGCCGTGCCTCCGTGACGTCACGAACCAGAGCTCCGCAAGGACGAACAGCCGCCGACCGGCACAGGGAGTCCCCATGAAGCGCCGATTCGCACGGTTGACAGCGCTCGCTGTCGCGGGCGCGAGCGTCATCTCGATCGTCCCACCGATCGCCGGTGCCGAACCGATCGACTCCAAACGCGCCGAGGCCACGCGCCTCCAGCAGCAGATCGACGCGAACGGCATGCGGATCGCCGCCCTCGGCGAGCGCTACAACGGAGCCCAGCTCGCCTACGAGCAGGCCCGTCAGCAGATCGAGATCGCGCAACAGCGCCTCGCCGCGGCCCGCGAGCGGAAGCAACGAATCGAGGACATCCTCCGGCGTCGCGCTGTCGCGCTCTACCAATCCGTGGGATCGTCGACGCCGCTCGAATCGCTGGATGCCCGCGACCTGAACGAGCGCGCGACCCGCACGGCGTACACCGCGGCCGCGGGCGAGCGCGACTCCGAGCTCGTCGCGGAGCTGGTTCGCGCCCGCGAACGGTTCAACGCGGACCGCCGCGTCGCGCAGCGCCGTCTGCAGGACGCGCAGCGCCAGCGCGACGAGGCCCGCCAGGCCCAGAACCAGATCCAAGCCGCGAATGCACAGGAACAGCGGCTGCTCTCCAAGGTCAAGGGCGAGATCGCGACGTTGATGGCCGAACAGCAGCGTCAGCGTGACGAGGCGGCGCGCCGTTCGGCGCTCGCCCGCGTCACCCGCTCCCCCGGGTCATCGGCCGGGCGCAGTCCCGCGAGATCCGGTGTGGACCCGGGCACGGTCGGCGGCAACTTCCCGCAGGTGCCGGTCTCCGGGCGCGTCGCCGCAGTCATCGCGTACGCCCGTGCACAGATCGGCAAGCCCTACGTCTACGCGACCGCCGGTCCGAACACCTTCGACTGCTCGGGCCTGACGATGATGGCCTGGCGTCAGGCGGGCGTCGGGATGGCCCATTTCTCGGGCTCGCAGTTCAACAGCTTCCCCCACGTGGCGATCTCGAACCTCCAACCCGGAGACCTCGTCTTCAAGGGACCCGGCGGCGTCGACCACGTCGCGCTCTACATCGGCGGCGGCATGCAGATCGCGGCGACCCACACCGGCAGCTACGTCAAACTGCAACCGCTCGGCTCCGGACTCAGCGGAGCCGTTCGTCCCGGCTGACCCTGGCGGAGCTCCCGGGTCGATTCCGGCACTGAGCTGCTCGGAGGACGTCGAAGCGTGAAGCGCGGATCGACCCTGGAGACCGTCGTCATGGACACGCGCGGCCTGCATTGGGCGAGCTCGAAGGCGCGTGTCGAGGCAGTGCTCGGTCGCCGGCCGGGGGTGGAGGCGGTCGACGCCAATCCGGTGGCCCAGACCGCGACGGTGACGTTCGATCCCGCGTCGACCGACGTCGCGGAGCTCGTCGGCTGGATCCGCGAGTGCGGGCTGCACTGCCGCGGGCAATCCGTGCCCGGGCACGTGTGCGATCCGTTGGCCGCACCCCATGAGGACGGTGCCGCACCGCGCTCGCCGCACGAGGTCATGGGACACGGCGGGCACGGCGCGATGTCGATGGAGTCGATGGTCGCGGACATGCGGCGGCGCTTCCTCGTCGCAGCGATCTTCTCCGTGCCGATCGTGCTCTGGTCGCCCATCGGACGCGAGGTGCTGTCGTTCGACGTCCCGGCGCCGTTCGGGCTCCGCGACGACGTCTGGTCCCTGATCCTCAGCCTGCCGGTGATCCTCTACTCGTGCTCGATCTTCTTCGTCGGCGCGTACCGGGCGCTCCGCGCGCGGACGCTCGACATGATGGTCCTGGTCGCCGTGGCGGTCGGCACCGGTTGGGGCTACTCGGTCATCGTGACGGCCACCGGTGGCGGCGATGTCTTCTACGAGGCCGCGAGCGTGCTCGCCGCGTTCGTGCTCCTCGGCCACTGGTTCGAGATGCGCGCCCGCGGCGGCGCGAACGATGCGATCCGGACCCTGCTCGACCTCGCGCCGCCGCTGGCCCTCGTCGTCCGCGACGACCACACCGTCGAGATCCCGACCGCGGACGTGGTCGTCGGCGACCTGCTCCTCGTACGCCCGGGAACCAAGATCGCAGTCGACGGAGTCGTCGAGGCGGGCGAGGGCGACGTCGACGAGTCGATGGTGACGGGCGAGAGCCTCCCGGTCCACAAGGTCGCGGGCTCCGAGGCGGTCGGGGCCACGATCAACACGAACGGCACCTTGCGGATCCGCGCGACGAAGGTGGGATCCGACACCGCGCTCGCCCACATCGTCAGGCTCGTCCAGGAAGCGCAGAACTCCAAGGCGCCGGGGCAACGCCTCGCCGATCGCGCGGCCTTCTGGCTGGTGTTCGTGGCGCTGATCGGCGGCGCGCTCACCTTCGCGGCCTGGTCCCTCTTCAGCGATCGGCCCACGAGCGAGGCGGTGCTGTTCGCGATCACGGTGGTCGTGATCACCTGCCCCGACGCGCTGGGTCTCGCCACGCCGACGGCGATCATGATCGGCACCGGCCTCGGCGCCGGGCGCGGTGTCCTGTTCAAGAACGCCACGGCGATCGAGACGTCGGCACGCATCGACACGGTCGTGATGGACAAGACCGGCACGTTGACCAAGGGTGCACCCGAGGTCACCGACGTCATCGTCGCCGACATGGACGAGCGACAGATGCTCGGACTCGCCGGGGCGGTCGAACGGGAGTCGGAGCATCCGCTCGCGGCGGCAGTCGTCACCCGCGCCGAGTCCAGCGGTGCGCCGCGAGCGAGTGCGAGCAACTTCGAGAACGTCGCCGGTCACGGCGCGAAGGCGGTGGTCGACGGTCGGACGGTCATCGTCGGCAACGCCCGGCTGATGGAACGCGAGGGCGTGGTCGTCGGTGAGCTCGGTCACCGGCGCGCCGAGCTCGCGGCCGGCGGTCGGACGTCGGTCATGGTCGCGGTCGACGGCCGCGCCGTCGGCGTGATCGGCATCGCCGACGCGGCCCGGCCGACATCGGCCGCGGCCGTCGCCGATCTGCACGAGCTCGGCGTCCAGGTCGTGATGCTCACCGGGGACAACGAGGCCACCGGTCGCCGCATCGCAAGCCAACTCGGCATCGACACCGTCATCGCCGAGGTGCTCCCGGGCGACAAGGCCGCCAAGATCGCCGAGCTCCAAGGCGCGGGACGCGTCGTGGCGATGGTCGGCGACGGGGTCAACGACGCCCCGGCACTGGCGCAAGCCGACGTCGGGATCGCGATCGGCGCCGGAACCGACGTGGCGATCGAGACCGCCGACGTCGTCCTGATGCGATCCGATCCCCTCGACGTCCCGACCGCGCTGCGCATCGGGCGCGGCACGCTGCACAAGATGCGCCAGAATCTCGGCTGGGCGATCGGCTACAACGCGATCGCCCTGCCGATCGCCGCCGGTGTGTTCGCCCCGACCATCGGGCTCGTGCTCCGCCCCGAGATCGCCGCACTGTCGATGTCGGGTTCGAGCCTGATCGTCGCGGTCAACGCGCTGATGTTGAAGCGTCTCTCACTTCCCCGCCCGGATCTCACCGACAGTCCGTCGCCCGAAGTGGCGCCGCAACCCGAAGGAGCCCTGCCATGACGCTCGTGTTCTCCGTTCCCGGTATCTCCTGCGACCACTGCAAGCACACGATCGAGGCCGCGGCCGCGGAGGTCCACGGCGTCACCTCGGTCGTCGTCGACGTCGCCGCGAAGTCGGTGCAGGTCGAGGGCACGGCACCCGAGCCGGCGATCCGCACCGCCATCATCGAGTCCGGCTACGACGTCGACACCGTCGTCGAGCGCTGACGCGACGCGACGCCGCTCGGGACGGTCGGGCTCGCGACCGCGACCGTCTAGCTCGCCCCGCTCCCCGGTGCGTCACCGGCCGACGTGCCTTCCACCCGCGGGAAGGGAGGACCCGGTCCGATGTAGCGGTCCGGATCGGCGTCGAAACGCCTCGTGCAGTCCGCGGAGCAGAACACGTACACGTGACCGGCGCGGGTTCGCGTCTCGTAGGACTCGACGGGATCGAGCCGCATCCGGCACACCGGGTCGACCTCCACCTTCGTGGCGTCTGGATCGATCGCGCGGATGTTGAACGCCTCGATCGGTTCCGCGACGTTGCGCAGGTCCAGGTACCCGAGCGGGCGGGCGACGAACCGCCGATCGGACCCGATCACGACAGCCCTCGAGGTCACGATCTGGCCGGCACCGGCCTCGCCCGCGAGGCGCGCCGCGACGTTCACCGTGTGACCGAACAGGTCACCCGGCCGCGAGATGACCGATCCGACGTGAATTCCGACGCGGACGCCAGGGAACCGCGGCTCGGCGTGGACCGCCGCGACCAGGCGCTCGGCGGTCTCCAAGGTGGGCTCGATCTCGTCGCCGCGCAGCATCACGGCGTCACCGATCGTCTTGACGACCTCCACGCCGTCCACGAGCGCGCCTTCGGCGAGCTCCAACAGCCGATCTGCGACCATCACCGCGTCGGCATCACCGTGCACGTCGGTGAGGGCGGTGAACCCGACCAGGTCCGCGAAGACCACCACGGCGGCGTCCTCGCTCGTGCCTCCACTGAAGGCGGGGCTCGGAGCGGGCACGGCGCCGAGCGTAGGCCCGTGATGCCGCGGGCGAGCCCCTGACACCGTGGCCCTGCGATGGAGCGTTCGGGACCTAATGCCCTGCTACTACGGCGCGTAGGAGGGCATGATCGGAGGCTGTGAGGCGGTACCAACCCGTCGGGCCTGCGGAGACGACGTGGAAGCGCGCCGCGCCCGAGCGTGGCTTCCCACGCTGACATGGCTCGCACGGTCCCGCTCGCCCGGCGCAATCTCCTCGCCGAACCACGGCGCTTCGTCGCCGGCGCCGGCGTGGTCGGCTTGGCGATCATGCTGATCCTGCTGCTCGACGGGCTCTGGACCGGGATCACGCGCAGCGTGACCGCCTACGAGGACAACGTCGGCGCCGACCTCTACGTCGCCCAGGCCGGTACCCACAACTTCTTCGGCGGCGTCTCGCAGATCCCCGACGACACGCTCGGGACCGTGCGGGCACAGCCCGGCGTCGAATGGGCCTCACCGGTACGGACCTTCCTGACGATCGTCGGACTGCACGACCGGAAGGTCCCGACCGCGGTCGTCGGTTGGGTGCCGGGCCAGCGTGGCGGACCGTGGGTGATCCACACGGGCCGCAGACCGCGCAACGACGACGAGGTCGCAATCGGTCAGGTCATGGCCGACCGTCACGGCCTGCGAGTCGGTGACTCGATCGACATCATGGGTCGACGCTTTCGGATCGTCGGCACCAGCGCCGACACGTTCATGCTCTCGTTCGCCTTCATGACGCATGCGGCCACCGACTCGCTGCTTCGAGCGCCGGATACGACGAGCTTCATCCTCGTCGGCACTCGACGACCCGGTGCCGTCCGAACGGGGCTCGCCGCGACCGGGCTGGCGGTACACGACCGCGCCGAGCTCGCTCACCGCGACCTCGCGGTGCTCGCACGCGCCTACGAGGTCCCGATGAACGTGATGCGCGGAGTCGCATTCGCGATCGGCAGCCTCGTCGTCGCGCTCAGCATCTACACCGCGATGATGGACCGCCGTCGCGAATACGGAATCGTGAAGGCGATGGGCGCGACACGCCAGAACCTCACCGCACTCGCCCTGCGGCAGACCGCCCTCGTCGCCGGCGCCGGCCTCGTCGCGGGCGCGGCGCTGTTCCTGGTCGGACGCACGATCATCACGACCCTCCGACCGCAGTTCGCGGTGGTCGCGACCGTCGACGGGAGTGCGCGTGCCGTCGCCGCGACACTGCTGATGGCCGCGATCGCCGCCCTGCTACCGGCACGCCAGCTCGCGCGCCTCGAGCCGGCCAGCGCGTTCCGGGGTGGGTGACGATGCGACGGGTATCACTGGCTCGGAAGAACCTCCTCCAGGATCGCCGCCGAGCGACGCTTGCGGTCTTCGGCATCGGTGCGGCCTTCGTGTTGGTGCTCGTGCTCAACGGGATCTTCGCCGGGGCGATGAATCAAGTCACCGCATACATCCGCAACTCGCCGGCGGACGTGTTCGTCGCACAACGCAACGTCACGACGATGCACATGACCGCGTCCGCGCTGGCACCATCGACGGTCCGACGGGTTCGCGGCGTCGATGGCGTGGCGTGGGCCGACGGGCTCCGCTTCACGACCGGGAGCGTCAGCGCCGGCACGAACAGCCAGCTCACGTACGTCTTCGGATACCACACCGCCTCCGCCCGCGCGGGCCCGCACCGCATCGCCCGAGGACGACCACCCGGTCCCGGTCAGGCAGTCGTCGACTCGATCGCCGCCGACGAGCTCGGAGTCGGGATCGGCGACTCCGTGACGATCCTCGGCCGACCGTTCGCCATCAGCGGCCTGTCCAGCGGCGGCACCAACATCGTCAACACGAGCGTCTTCATCCGGTCCGACGACTTCACGACCCTCCGTGGCCCGTCCTATGCCTACGTCCTCGTCGGCGCCCGCGACGGGACATCTCCCGCCACGCTGCAACGGCGCCTCGCGGGGGCACTGCCTGAGGCCACCGTCATGCGCCGCGACGAGTTCGCGCGCCAGGAGGCCAACGTCGTGCGCTCCATGGCGGCGGACGTCATGGCCATCATGACCGCGATCGGATTCCTCATCGCGCTGGCGCTCATCGCCCTCACACTCTTCATGTCCACGATCAGCAAGCAACGCGAGTACGGCATTCTCAAGGCGCTCGGGGCCGACACCCGCCGGCTCACCACCGTGGTCCTCGCGCAGGCGGCGTGGTCGGTCGCCCTCGCGCTCGTCGTCGCCGTGATGCTGTCGATCGGCATCGCCGCCGCGATCGGAGCGCTCACACCCAACCTCGAAGTCGACATACAACGCAACTCGGTGCTGCGGACGTGCCTCAGCGCACTCGTCATCGGCGGCATCGCCGCGCTCCTGCCCGTGCGCCGAATGACCCGCGTCGATCCCGCCACCGCCTTCCGGAGACCTTGACATGAGCGTGCCTGCCATCACCGTGCGCAATCTGACCAAGACCTACGGTCAGGGCGACCTCGCCGTCCACGCCGTCCGCGACGTCGACCTCGAGGTCGACTCCGGTGAGGTCGTGTTGATCATGGGCCCGTCGGGAAGCGGCAAGACCACCCTGCTCCTCATGCTCGGCGCGATGCTGCGCCCCACCAGCGGAGCCATCGTGATCGACGGTGTCGATCTCACCTCGACTCCGGAACGCCGCCTCCCCGCACTTCGCGCGCACCACCTGGGATTCGTGTTCCAGGACTTCAACCTGTTGGCGGCGCTGACCGTCCGCGAGAACGTCGAGATCGCCAGCAACCTCGCGGGGGTCAGCGGCGCCGCCGCTCGACACCGCGCGGAGCAGCTCCTCGAACAGGTCGGCCTCGCGGACCGGCTCGGTTTCCGACCGGATCAGCTGTCCGGCGGCGAGAAGCAACGCGTTGCCATCGCCCGAGCGCTCGCCAATGAACCGGCGGTGATCCTCGCCGACGAGCCGACGGCGAACCTCGATTCCGGCCACGGCCGCGAGGTCGCCCGACTGCTTCACACGCTCGCACGCGACACAGGCATCAGCATCGTGGTGGTCAGCCACGACGCCCGGCTGCAGGAGATCGCGGATCGAACGCTCTGGCTCGATGACGGTGCCTTCGAACGACTCGATGCCATGGTGACGGACCCGGTGTGTGCGATGAGCGTGCAGCCGGCGACCGGCGCGCCCCATTACGAACACGAGAGATCCATCTACTGGTTCTGCTCCACGGCGTGCCGCGACGACTTCGCAGCTCAGCCGGACCGGTACGCCGTGGACACCGCCGATCCCCGACCGTGACGGCGAGCGACCGGCCGCCGCCAGCCCGGCTCCATGACACGAAGCCGTCGGAGCGGCGGCGCCGAACCTGCCGGGGCCGGACTTCACGGCAGCTTCATCTGCGGGGCGGTCGACGCGACACGCCGGAGGCGTTGTCTGGTGGAGAGACCACACAAGGAGGACCGACATGATGAATGGAGATTGGGGAGCCGGAGGAGCTTGGATGATCCTCGGAGGCGTGATGATGATCGGGTTCTGGGCGCTCGTCTTCTGGGCGGTCGTGAGCCTCGTGCGGCGGTCACCCGACGCCCCACCCCCCGCCGCGGCGCCGAGCGCCCGGTCCGCCGAGGAGATCCTCGCCGAACGCTTCGCCCGCGGGGAGCTCGACGCCGAGGAGTTCCAGCAGCGGCGCCGCGCCCTGCAGTCCCCGTGACCGAAACCATCCCCACGAGAGGAAGCGCCATGACGAAGACTCGAAAGATCCTGCTCGCAGTCGCGATCGCGACCGCAGCCGTGGTCCCCGCGGGCGTCGCGTACGCGGCGGACGGCACCGGCCCCGGTCCCGAAGTGATGTCGGGACAGCACCGAGATCCCGCCGATTGCCAGGGGAACCACGCGGCACACCAGGCGCAGATGGGCCAGGGCGGTGTCGACATGGACGCGACGCGCGGTGCCCACGGCATGAACCACACGGCGATGCACGGCGCAATGGGGGCCGCGTCAGGCAGCTGATGTGCCGTCGGTGGACCACCCGAGAGGATCGGACCTCGGCCCTCGCCGAGGTCCGATCTCTACCATGACGTCTGTGCGCGCCCACCGTGTCCTGCTCGTCGACGACGAGAGCAAGATCCGAGAGATCCTGCGCCGGTACCTCGAGGACGACGGGTTCGAAGTCGCGGAGGCAGCCGATGGCGATACCGCGTTGCGCGTCTCCCGCGAGATGACACCCGACCTCGTCGTCCTCGACGTGATGATGCCCGGTATCGACGGCATCGAGACGCTGCGTGCCCTCCGGAGCGAGTCCGACGTCCCCGTGATCCTCCTGACCGCGCGCGCCGAGGAGGTCGACAAGCTCATCGGGCTGTCCGTCGGTGCCGACGACTACGTGACCAAGCCGTTCAGCCCCCGCGAGCTCGTGGCGCGCGCCAAGACGGTGCTTCGCCGCGGAGGAACCGGACGACCGGCCCACGATGACGATCGGCTCGACTTCACCGGGCTCTCCATCGATCCGGCCCGCCACCAGATCGTTCGTGACGGGCAGTCCGTCGAGCTCACCGCGCTCGAGTTCGACCTGCTCACTGCACTCGCACGCGCACCCGGGCACGTCTTCACCCGGCGTCAGCTCCTCGAACAGGTCTGGGGGTGGGACTTCTTCGGCGACGAGCGCGTCGTCGACGTTCACATCCGCAGCATCCGGCGCGCTCTCGGCGATCGCGCCGAGGCACCGGAGCTGATCGGAACGGTGCGCGGGGTCGGCTACCGGTTCCTCGGGGTACCGCGATGAACCGTCTCCGGCGGCTCGACGTCAGGCTGTTCATCTCGTACGCGCTCGTGGTCCTCGTGGGCGCGGCGACCCTCGTCGTCACGTTCAGCCTGCTCGCGCCGGCAGCATTCGACGATCACATCCGGGGCATGACCGCGATGGGCGGCATGGGTTCGGGCATCGATTCGCATCAGGCATTCGTCGACGCGCTCCGCAGCTCCCTCCCCATCGCCACGCTCGTGAGCGTCGCCCTCGCCGCGGTGGTCGCCGGATTCGTCGCTCGTCGGATCCTTCGACCGATCGACGCGGTGCGTCGCGCGACGGCGCGACTCGTCGACGGACACTACGACGAGCGGATCCAGGCCCCCGACGAGCTCGAGCTGGCGGCGCTCGCCCACGACGTCAACCGCCTGGCCGCCACCCTCGAGACCACGGAGCAACGCCGGGGCGAGCTCGTCGCCGAGGTCGCCCACGAGATGCGAACCCCCATCACGGTGATCGACGGCTACGTCGAGGGCCTCATCGACGGGGTGTTCGCGCCTACCGGCGAGGTCTTCGCCGCGATTGGCGAAGAGACGGCCCGACTGGCCCGCCTCGCGACGGACCTGGGCACGCTCTCCCGCGCGGACGAGGGCATCGTCGACCTTCGTCCCGAGCGGGCGGATCTCGCGCAACTCGTCACTCGGGTGACCGAGCGGCTCCGCCCTCAGTTCGACGCCGCAGCGGTTGCGCTCGACGTGGAACCCGGCGACGTGCTCCCGGTCGACGTCGACGAACAGCGAATCGCCCAGGTGTTGACCAACTTGCTCGGCAACGCGCTCGCCTGTACGCCCCCGGGCGGGCACGTCACCGTCACCGTCACCGCGCGACGCCTCGACGGCTCGGCGGCCGCCGAGGTCACGGACACGGGCATCGGGCTCACCGCCGAGGACGCCGTCCGCATCTTCGACCGCTTCTATCGCGTGCCCAGCGCGTCTCGACCGGGCGGGAGCGGCATCGGCCTCACCATCGCGCGCAGCCTCGCGCGCGCCCACGGAGGAGACCTGCAGGCACGTTCCGCCGGCCCCGGTCAGGGCGCAACTCTCACGCTGACCCTTCCGATCGCCGCGGACGCGTAGTGCCGAGTGACGACGGCGGCGCGGCCACGCCCGGCGCCGAGTCAATAGTTGAAGACCAGCGCGCCACCCTGGGTGAACTCGTAGAGCGACGGCGCACCCTTCACCTCCGCGCCCTTCACCCACGTGGCCGCTTCGAGCTTCCGCGTCTTGACGCACACCGGACAGGCGAAGAAGCGACCGCCATGGTCCACGTATTCCGCGTGGAGGTCCGCGATCGACGGCGCGTCGGGCACCGACAGGGTGTCGGAGTAGCCGTCGGTCGCGACGAGCACGCCGTCCTTCGTGAGCCACATCACGGCCTCCTTCCCGGCGCGCAGCGCCTCGACTCCGAGGAGGTAGCTGATCAAGACCGCTTCTGCATCGTCGGATCCGTGCGTGAGACCGATCACGACCTTGTCGTCGGTTGCCATTCCGTGCTCCTCATATAGGTCGATGACGCACTGATCACTCGGCCGGTCGCCGGGCCAGGAACGCGTAGCCGTACACCTCGAAGCTGCGTGCCTGCGGCTCGCCATGGGCGCCGCCGAACGTGTCGACCGCGTCACCGATCCGGACGTCGGTGAAGCCCGAATCCTCGATCATCTTCTGCCAACCCGCACGGGGCAGCCCGCCGGCGATTCAGCCGGTCCACAGGTCGATGTCGCGCAATGCCTCTGGCGGGACCGGCCGGCCGTTCGCGATGTCGGCGAACTGGAGCACGCCGCCGGGCTTCAGGACGCGATGGATCTCGCGGAACACGGCGCGCTTGTCCGCGCACAGGTTGATGACCCCGTTGGAGATGACCGCGTCGGCCCACGCGTCCTCGACCGGAAGCTCCTCGGCGAAGCCGTCGACGAACGACACGTGATCGAAGCCGAGCATCGATGCGGTCTCCCGCGACTTCTCGAGCATCTCCGCGGTCATGTCGACGCCGACGACCGCTCCGTTCGGTCCGACCTGCCCGGCGGCGACGAACGAGTCGAACCCGGCGCCCGACCCCACGTCGACGACCCGTTCACCCGGTGCCAGCCGGCGCAACGCGAACGGGTTCCCGACGCCGGCGAACGACTCGACGGCACGATCGGGCAGCGCATCCACCGCCTCGCGCTCGTAGGCGAGCCGGGCCGCGAGCGGCCGCCCGGTGTGGAAGTGGAACGTCCGTTGCGGTTCCGCCGCGACCTCGCGGTACTTGTCACGCACCTGCTCCCGCAGCAGCTCGGGATCGACCAACAGATCCTCGGTCATCCGACCTTCCTCTCTCGCTCGTCGGGCACTACGACGGCTCCCGCGGTGGGAAGTCGTTCGCGGCGCCATTCGGGGAATCCTGTGTCGAGTCGGCGGGCGCGCAGCCCCCGGCTCTGCAGGAGGCGGACGGCATCGTCGGCGTAGACGCAGTAGGGACCGCGGCAGTACGCGACGACCTCGCGGCTCCGGGGCAGGGTGCCGATCAGGTCCGGCAGCTCGTCGAAGGGTGCGGAGCGGGCGCCGGCGATGTGGCCGGCCGCATACTCGTCCGGCGGCCGAACGTCGAGCACCACCACGCGCCCGCGTGCCAGGCGTTCCGCCAGTTCCGCCGCGGTGATCTGCTCGACGCCGTCGCGCGTCCCGAGGTACGCATCGGCGAGCACCTCGATCTCGGCCACGTGCTCGACCGCGACATCGCGCAGCGCCGCCCAGAGCTCGCCGACGCGCTCGCTCGCGAGGCGGTAGTAGATCCGGGTGCCGTCGCGTCGCGTCATCAGCAGTCCGCTGTCCGCGAGCAGGCGAAGGTGGTGGGACGTGTTCGCGACGGACTGCCCGATCTCGTTCGCGAGCTCCTCGACCGAACGCTCGCCCTGCGCGAGCACGTCGACGATCTCGGCCCGATGGCCGTTGCCCAGCGCCTTCGCCACCGAGGCGAACGCCCCGAAGAGCGCATCCTTTGCCGTCCTCGTCGCCACCGGACTCTCCTTGCCGCGAGATATTCAAAGTATCACTTGAATAGACCGATTGGAAGGCCTATTCTCAAGATCTCTTGAATATCACCAGCCGGAGTCGAGATGACGAAGTTGGCCGCGCGCGAGATCACGGAGCTGGACCCGTACAAGTTCATGGCGACCATCGGCAAGCGGGTGATCCATCCTGGCGGCCGGGGCTCGACCGCCGCGTTGCTCGAGCGCGCGCAGATCACCGGATCCGAACGCGTGCTCGACGTCGGCTGCGGGGTCGGGACCACCGCGATCGAGATCGCCCGTCGGCACGGCGCCACGGTCACCGCCGCGGACATCTCGCCGCTGATGATCGAGCGCGCGCGGGCCAACGTCCGCGCCGCCGACGTCGAGCACCGGGTCACGGTCGAGGACGCCGACATCATGGGCCTCCCCTATCCCGACGATCACTTCGACGTCGTCGTCGCCGAGGCGGTCACGATGTTCGTCGACCGTGAGGACGCGGCCGGTGAGCTCGCGCGGGTGACCAAGCCGGGTGGTCGGGTCCTCGCGACCGAGTTCTTCTGGCGCACGCCGCCGACGCCCGAGGCGAAGGAGATCTTCCTCGGTCAGGTGTGCCCCGGTCTCCAGTTCGACACCGAGGCCGATTGGGTCCGCATCTATCGCGGTGGTGGGCTGACGGATCTCCGTACCGAGACCGGGCCGTTCGAGATGATGACGCCGCGAGGGTTCCTCGACGACGAGGGCTTCCTGCGTTGCCTGGCGATCATGGGTCGGGTCGCCAGCCGGCCCGCCAACATCCGCAAGATGACATGGCTCATGCCCCGCATGGCCAAGGCCGTGCCGTACCTCGGCTTCATCCTCGTCTCCGGGACGAAGCCGATATGACTGCCACCACGCGGTCGATCACGAGCTTCGTCGACGAGGGCCTCGGGCACTCGTCCTACCTCGTGGACCTCGGCGATGGTCGCGCGCTCGTGGTCGACCCCCCGCGCATCCCGTCCGCGCACCTCGAGGCCGCCGCGGCGCGCCGGCTCGAGATCGCCTTCACGGCCGACACCCACTCGCACGCCGACTACGTGTCGGGCAGCCCGGAGCTCGCGGCCAGGGGCGCGACGTTCCTGGCGTCGAAGGGCGCCGCCCTCGAGGTCGCACACCGAGACGTCGAGCCCGGGGAGGAGATCGAGCTCGGCGATCACGTGACGCTGCGCGCGATCCCGACGCCGGGGCACACGCCGGATCACCTCGCGTACCTGCTCGTCGATCGAGGCGAGCCGGTCGCGCTCTTCAGCGGGGGCTCGCTCATGGTCGGCACCGTCGGGCGCACGGACCTGCTCGGTCCCGAGCCTCGTGAAGAGCTCACCCGGCAGCTGTACCGAGCGCTCCGCGACGAGATCCTCACCCTCCCCAACGAGCTCCCCGTGTATCCCACCCACGGCACCGGCTCGTTCTGCTCCGCGCCGGGCGCGACGCAACGCACCACGACGATCGGCCGCGAGCGCGCCACCAACCCGCTCCTGCGCGCGCCCGACGAGGACACGTTCGTCCGCGAGCTGCTCGCCGGGCTCGGGACGTTCCCCACCTACTTCTCCCGCCTACCCGAGCTGAACCGCCGGGGTCCCCGCCTCTACGGACACCTTCCCCCGCTGACGGCGCTCTCGGTCGACGAGACCGTGTCGGCCCTCGAGCAGGGCGCGCTGCTCGTCGACGTGCGACCCATCGCCGACTTCGCGGCCGGCCACGTGCCCGGGGCGCTGTCGATCGAGCTCCGGCCGGTCTTCGCGAGCTGGCTGGGCTGGCTCGTCGATCCCGACCGGCAGCTGGTCTTCGTCCTCGCCGACGACCAGGACCGGACCGAGCTCGTCCGTCAGTGCCTCATGGTCGGTGACGAGCAGCTCGCCGGGGAGCTCGCGGGCGGCTTCGAGACCTGGCGCGCCGCCGGGCGCGCGATCGAGACGGTCGACCTCGTCGGCGCCGGTGAGCTCGGCGACACGGTGGTCGACGTCCGCCAACACGATGAGTACGAGCATGGGCACGTTCCCGGTGCCGTCCACATCGAGCTCGGCTCGCTGCCCGACGCGTCGATTCCCGACGGGCCGCTGACCGTGATGTGCGGGCACGGCGAGCGCGCGATGACCGCGGCGTCGGTCCTCGAGCAACGTGGTCGTCACGATGTCGCGGTGCTCGCGGGTGGACCCGAGGACTGGTCCGCCCACTCCGGCACCGTCCTCGAGACCGGCGGGTGACCGACCGCACCGGCGCGCCGCCCGTCCGGCTCGGGCTGCGCGAGAACCTCGGACAGTTCGCGCTCCTCGTCGGCGTCAACGCGCTCGTCGGCGGCATGATCGGCCAGGAACGCACGGTGCTGCCGTTGCTCGCCGATCGGGTCTTCGGGCTCACGGCCTTCACCGCCGCGCTCACCTTCATCGTCGCGTTCGGCGCGACGAAGGCCGCGACCAACTTCTTCGCCGGGACCCTCTCGGACCGGATCGGCCGCAAGCCGGTCCTCGTCGCCGGCTGGATCGTCGGACTCCCGGTGCCGTTCCTGCTCATGTGGGCACCGGTGTGGGGCTGGGTGATCGTCGCGAACGTCCTGCTCGGGGTGAACCAGGGCCTCACCTGGTCGACGACGGTGATCATGAAGATCGACCTCGTCGGGCCGGCCCGCCGCGGCTTCGCCATGGGCCTCAACGAGGCCGCGGGCTACGGCGCGGTCGCGGTCACCGCGCTCGCCACCGGCTTCCTCGCGGCGCGCTACGGCCTGCGGCCGGAGCCGTTCTTCCTCGGCGTCGCGTTCGCCGGCCTCGGCCGCGGCCTCTCCACCCTGTTCGTGCGCGAGACCCAGGGCCACGCGCG
>CAZXCB010000002.1:0-45210 GCA_964639075.1 uncultured Bifidobacteriaceae bacterium
GAAGATCACCCAGTGGACGCGCTACGTCACCGTCGGGCTCGCGCTGCTCCAGTCCTCGGGTCTCGTGATCGCACTGCGTGACGGCAAGTCCGGCGTGCTCGGCCAGATCGGATTCGAGGGCCGCAACATGATCCCGGACTTCACCGCGGGCAAGGCGGCGTTGATCGTCATGACCTGGGTCGCAGGCACCGCGCTCGTCATGTGGCTCGGCGAGCTCATCACCCAGCGCGGCGTCGGCAACGGGATGTCGATCATCATCTTCGCGTCGGTGGTGTCGCGCCTGCCCGCCCAGGGCGGCGCGATCTTCGCCGAGGGCGGCATGTTCAAGGGCATGGTGATCGTCCTCATCGGGATCGCGATGATCGCGGCGATCGTCTACGTGGAATCCGGGCAACGGCGCATCCCGGTCCAGTTCGCGAAGCGAGTGGTCGGCCGGCGCATGTACGGCGGCCAGAGCACCTACATCCCGCTGAAGGTCAACCAGTCGGGTGTGATCCCGGTGATCTTCGCCAGCTCGATCCTCGCATTCCCGGCGCTGATCGCGACCGCGACCAACTGGGGCTGGTTGTCGAACTTCGCCAGCAAGAACCTCGTGAGCGGTAACAGCTGGATCTACATCGGCCTCTACGCGCTCATGATCCTGTTCTTCGCCTACTTCTACACGGCGATCGCGTTCAACCCGCAGCAGCAGGCGGACATCATCCGCAAGCAGGGCGGCTTCATCCCGGGCATCCGGCCGGGCCCGCCGACCGAGAAGTACCTCGCGAAGGTGCTGAACCGGATCACCCTGCCGGGCGCGATCTTCCTCATGTTCATCGCGCTCGCCCCGTTGCTCGTGTTCAAGTTCTGGGACATCAGCCAGTTCCCGTTCGGCGGGACGGCGCTGCTCATCACCGTGGGCGTCGCGCTCGAGACGATGAAGCAGATCGACAGCCAGCTGATGATGCGCAACTACGAGGGCTTCCTGTCCTGAGGCCACGTTGAGCACCCGTCGAGGACCGCGCATCGTCCTGCTCGGCAAGCAGGGCTCAGGCAAGGGAACGCAAGGCGAGCGACTCGCGGCCAAGTTCGGGATGCAGCATCTCTCCACCGGCCAGCTCTTCCGCGACTCGGCCGACGCCGGGGTGCACGCCGGGCTCGAGGCGAAGGCGTTCATGGACCGCGGTGAGCTCGTCCCCGACGATCTCGTCGTCGCCGTCGTGGAGGAGCGGTTCCAGAACCCGCTCGAGGTGGAGCCGGGCTTCGTGCTCGACGGCTTCCCGAGGACCCGGCCGCAGGCGCTCGAGCTCGATCGGATCCTGGGTACGCGCCCGCTCGACGTCGTGATCGATCTCGACGTGCCGACCGAGGTGGCGGTCGAGCGCATGCGCTCCCGGGGCCGCGAGGACGACACCGAGGAGTCCATCCGGCGGCGCCTGTCGCTCTACGACACCGAGACGAAGCCGCTCGTGGACTTCTACCGCGAGCGCTCGCTGCTCGTGACGATCGACGGGCTCGGTTCCGAGGACGAGGTCGAGGCCGAGATGATCGCCGTCGTCGCGAGCCGCTTCGCTGCTTCGTGACCCTGCGGAAGTCGCGCTCCCAGATCGCGATCATGCGCCGCGCCGGCCGCGTGGTGGCCGAGATGCACAGCGCCTGCGCAGCCGCGGTCCGGCCGGGCGTCACCACCGCGGAGATCGACCGCGTCGCTCGCGAGGTGCTGGCGCGGCGGGGCGCCCGATCGAACTTCCTCGGCTACCACGGGTTCCCCGCCGTGATCTGCACGTCGCCCAACGAGGTGGTGGTCCACGGAATCCCGGGCGACGTCGTGCTGCGCGAGGGCGACATCGTGTCGCTCGACTGCGGGGCGATCATCGACGGGTGGCACGCCGACGCCGCGATCACCGTGGGGGTCGGCTCGATCGACGACGAATCCGCGCGGCTGATCGCCGTGGCGGAGGCGTCACTCGACGCCGCGATCGCGAGCTTGCGCGACGCCCGCACGATCTCGGACGTCGGGGGTGCGGTGGAGGAGCACGCCTCCGCCGCGGGCTACTCCATCGTGCGTGAGTACGTCGGTCACGGCATCGGCACCGCGATGCACGAAGCGCCCGAGATCCCGAACTACCGCACCGGCAAGGGTCGCCGTACCCGCGTCGCCGCGGGCATGGTCCTCGCGATCGAGCCGATGATCACGGCCGGGAGTGCGGAGACGGCGGTGCTCGAGGACGACTGGACGGTCGTGACCGTCGACGGGACCCGGGCCGCCCACGTGGAGCACACGGTGGCCGTCACCGACGACGGCCCGGAGGTGCTGACGCTCCCGTAGGCGCGGCGCGCCCGGAGCTCAGAGCTGGACCGGGTCCGGGTCGAGCTCGGCCTCGGCCTCGGCCACGAGGTCGATGTGGCCGTTGACCGACAGGGGCGTCGCGACCCGCCGATCGATGTCGGTGACGAGCCGGACGAGGATCTCCACGACCTCGGGATGGCTGCCCGTGGGGTCGAGGTCGCGGACGCAGTCCGGCTCGAGCGAAGGCACGTCGACGAATCGGATGAGATCGTGGGCGCTGCGAGTCGGTGTCTCGTCGGAGCAGAAGAGGTCTTCGTGGAGCTTCTCGCCGGGACGGAGGCCGGTGAACTCGATCGGGACGTCCGCGCCGCGTGCCGCCGCGAGCTGGCGGGCGACGTCGTAGATCCGCACCGGCTCGCCCATGTCGAGGACCATCGCGTGGCCGTCGCTGCCGATGGCGCCCGCCTGGATGACGAGCTGCACGGCCTCCTCGATGGTCATGAAGTAGCGGGTGACGTCGGGGTGGGTGACGGTGAGCGGTCCGCCGCGGTCGAGTTGGGCGCGGAACGCGGTGAGCACGGACCCGCGACTGCCGAGCACGTTGCCGAAGCGGACGCTCAGGTACCGGCCGGGGTAGCGCTGCCCGAACGACGAGGTGAGCGCCTCGGCGATGCGCTTCGAGTAGCCGAGCACGCTCGCGGCGTTGGCGGCCTTGTCGGTGGAGATGTTGACGAAGTGCGACACGCCCGCGCTCGCGGCCGCGTCGAGCACCGACAGCGAGCCCCAGACGTTGCTCTTCAGGGCTTCGGACGGGTGCGCCTGCAGCAGGGGGAGGTGCTTGAGCGCCGCGGCGTGGAAGACGACGTCGGGCTGGATCTCGGCGAACAGTCGGGCGACGCGCGCGCGGTCGCGGATGTCGAGCAGCACGAGCGAGTCGGAGTCGAGGAGAGCCCGGCCCTCGAGGGTGAGCTGCACCCCGTGGAGGCCCGACTCGTCGCGGTCGATCATCACGAGCTTGCCGGGCGAGAACGCCGACAGCTGGCGGCACAGCTCCGAGCCGATCGAGCCGCCCGCACCCGTGACCACGACGGTCTTGCCGCGGACGTAGTCAGACACGCTCTGGAGGTCGGTCTCGACCTTGTGGCGGCCGAGGAGGTCGGCCTCGGTCGGCTCGCGGAGGTCACCGACGTGGACCTCGCCGCCGAGGAGCTCGCGTACGGACGGGACGACCTTCACGTCGAGGCCAGCGCCCCGTGCCTCGCGGGTGAGCTCGCGGACGAGCGCGCCGTCGCCGGTGGGAACGGCCATGATGAGGACCTTGGCGCCGAAGCGGTTCGCGACCGCGGCGATGTCGCGCCGGTCACCGAGGACGCGGACGCCGCGGATCGTGAGGTTGCGCTTGCGCGGGTCGTCGTCGAGCAGCGCGACCGGGACGTAGGGGCTGTCCGAGTCGAAGAGCATGGCGCGGATGGTCCGCTCGCCGCCGTCGCCGGCACCGAAGATGATCGCCCGGTCGCGATCGAGGGCGAGCGCGCGCCGGCGCTGCTCGAGGAGGCCACGCGCGAGGTAGCGGGCGCCCCCCATCCCGACGAACGCGATGATGCCGGCACCGATCACCGCGCTCAACGGCGCCGGACGGTCCGGGAAGAGGACGTCGATGATGGCGAGCGCGAGCGTCGTGATGACCGTCGAACGTGCGAGCGCGGCGACCTCTTCGAAGGAGCCGTTGACCCACCAGCCGCGGTAGAGGCCGGTCCACCACCCGGTGAGGCACTGCAGGAGGATCGCGAAGGGGAAGAGGGCCGCCAGGGTGAACGAGTTCATCCGGCTCGGGTCGAAGTCCAGCCGCAGCAGCGACGCGAGGTAGAGCGCGCCGATCCAGATGAGGCAGTCCGCGCTCACCCGGGCGAGTCGTTTGCTGGTCCGCAGCTTCTCCACCGGGGCTCGCAGCACTCCCGAGACGGACATCAGTCGCCGCTCCCGGTGTCACGAAGGCCCGTGTACGCTCGTCCCGCTTCGTGCACCGGCCCCCCAGCCGCCCGACAGCCGTGATCCTGAACCCGAACGCCCAGGTGTCACGTGAGGCGTCATTCTGGACGCCCGCAGTGGCAGAACGCAAGAGGAACTTTCACAGAACGTGGCCAGAATTGGGGATTTCCGAGGTCATGTGGGTCCTTCGGCCCCCGGCCGGCAGGGACGTGGATGAACCAGATCTCGACCCTCGTCGACTTCCCACAATTCCAGAGCGGTTGGTGGGCGGGCGTCGTGCTGCTGCCCGTCGTCGTGGCGATCGGCTGGTCGTCCACGAGCCGTCGCCGCGGCCGTCGGTCACCGTGGGGTCTGATGGGTCCCGCGTGGGTCGTCGCCTCGTTGGCGGCACTGGACGGGTGGTTCGGCGCCTGGATCGTGCCGGTGCCGGGGCGGATGGTGTGGGGGCTGATCGTGGTGGCCCTCGCGGCGGAACTCACGTCGCGGACGCCGAACCCCAAGATCCTGGGTCCGCTCATCGCGTTCCCCGGGGCGATCCTCGTCGCGGGCACGGTCGACCCGACGACGGCGTACCTGTTCGGCGAGCGGCCACCGGACTGGGTCCCGGTGCTCGTGTTCGTGGTGGTGACCTTCGGCGGACCGCTCGCCGCCGACCTCGACCGGCGGGGCGCGCGACTCGGGGTCGGGCCGGTGATGTGGGCGATCACCGTGGTGGGCGTCTACCTCACCGTCCCGGACACCGAGCTGATCCGTCCGCTCGTCGGCGCCGCGCTCCCGCTCGCGCTCACCGGCCTCCCGCTGCGCGCCGCGCGCATCGGGCCCGGCGGCGCGGCCGCGGGGGTGGGGTTGCTCATGTGGGTCGGCGCGGTCGAGGGCTACGGACGGCCGGGTTCGATCATCGGCGCCGCGGGCGCCTTCGGGCTGTTCCTCGTGGAGCCCGTCGGTCGCCTGGTGCTGCGGCGCAGGGTCGTGCCCTGGTCGCGCGTGCTCTCGGCCCGGCGGTTCCTGTTCGCGTTCCTCGGCGCGCATCTCGCGGTCGTGCTGTACGAGACGCGCATCGCCGGGTTCGTGGACACGGGCGGCCCCGCGTTCGCGCTCGCGCTCGTCGGAGCGGTCGTGGGTGGTGCGCTCGGCGGCCTGCTCGGCTTGTCGAAGCGGGTGCGCCCCACCCGCACATGGTTCGGACCGCGTTCGACGCGTTCGAGCTCGCGTCGGGCACACCCGTCGAGCACGCCGAACGGTGGCGCCGGGTCTACGCCGCGGTCGTGAGGAAGCCCGCGCGGGCGGCGGCGAGGGCCACCGCGAGCGCGGTGACGACGGTGATGCCGAGCGACGCGGCCGGGGCCGCGCTCGCGGCGGCGATGCCGAGGCCGGTGAGCGCGATCTGCGCCCCGACGCCGGCGAGCGTCGAGCCCCCCACCGTCATCCCGCGATCGACGAGCTGGTCGTACAGGTGGCTGCGGTCACCCGCGAGCAGCGGGCGGCGGGCACGGGCCCGTCGCACGATCGCGATCGCCGTGTCCGCGACGGGGACGCCGACGAGGAGCGGTACCGCCCACCACGTCGACCAGGTCGTGTCGGCGTGCGCGGTGAGCCCGGGGAGGAGCGCGATCGTCGTTCCCAGGAAGTACGCACCGGCGTCACCGAGGTAGATGCGCGCCGGCGGCCGGTTGAACACGAGGAAGCCGGCGAGCGCGCCCGCGAGCGCGAGACCGATCGGGCGGGCGGGACCGCCGAGCACGGCGAACCCGAGCGCGATCACGGTGCCGACGCCCGCGGCCAGCCCGTCCTGGCCGTCGAGCAGGTTCACGGCGTTGAGGAGGCCGAGCACCAGGAGCGCGGTCGCGACCCGAGCGAGCACCGGACCGCCGGTGCCGAGCGCCGCGACGCCGGCGATGACGAGCTCGGTCGCGATCCGGGGTGCGACGGGGAGGGGGCGGAGGTCGTCGACGAGACCGAGGCCGAGCGCGAGCCCGGCCGGGATCAGGACCCAGGCCCGGTCCGCGAGCAGCGGTCCGATCAGCGCGGCCAGGAAGACCGCGACGCCGCCGAGGTAGGCGATCGGGACCTGCTGGGTCTTGAGGTCGCCCGGGCGGTCGACGATCGCGAACCGCAGGGCGACCCGGCGGGCGGCGGGCGTGAGGACGAGGGCGCCGCCGAGGCCGACGGCGAGCGCTACGAGGCTCTCCACACCAGCACCTCGGACGCGCGGCCCGCGTGGACCTCGACGGTCGTGGCCCGCGTGAAGTCGGCGGCGCGGTACATCGCGAGCGCGGTCGCGTTGTCCGCCGTGGTGACGACCTTCGCCGTCTCGACGCCACGCGTGTGGAACTCGGCCGTCGCGGCGCGCACGAGATCGCGACCGATGCCCCGCCCACCCCAGGCGGTGTCGACGGCGACGGCGAGGATCTCGGCGTCGGGCAGGTCACCGGTCGCGGCCGGATAGCGCAGGGTCTCGAGCACGCGTGGCAGCGCGCGGAGCAGCTTCGGCGCGGCGAGCACGCCCGCGACGACGCCGTCGCGGAGCATGAACTCGCGATAGAGGGCACCGAGGTCGGGGACGCCCGCCACGAACCCCTGCACGGTGGCGTCGGCCGCGGCGACGAGCACGAAGCTGCCGTCGGACCGGAGCACCCGCCGGTAGAGCCGCCGCAGGAAGCCCGGACCCAGGCTCGAGAGGAAGCCCTCGGCGATGCGCTCCGCGTGCAGGCGCGCGATCACGGGCAGGTCGGCATCCGTCGCGGGCCGGATGATCATCGTCTTGCCGTCCGGGACCGGAGCCGTTCGTAGGTGGCCAACGTGGTGTCGACGACGCGGCGGTCGTCGAACTCGGTGCGCGCCTTCGCCAGCGCGCCGACGGCGAATCGAGCGCGGGTCTCGGGGTCGTCGGCGATCCGCGCGAGCGCGCGGGCGAGCGCAGACGGGTCGCGGACCGGAACCAGGAGCCCGGTCTGGTCGGACTCGACGACCTGCCGACAGCCTCGGATGTCGGTGGCGACCACGGGCAGGCCGCTGGCGGCGGCCTCCATCGCCGACCGTGGGAATCCCTCACGGTGCGACGCGAGGACGTAGACGTCCATGGCGTCGTAGAGCTCCTCGACGTCGTCGCGCAGGCCGAGGAACGTGATGTCGGCGTCGGCCTCGACCGCGGCGATGTCGGCCGGGCCGAGCTGGTCGGACTTCGCGTCGTCGAGACCCCCGACGACGACGAAGCGGATCCGGGGCGTGTGACCACGCAGCGTGCGTGCCGCGTCGAACAGCTCGCGGTAGCCCTTCTCCCAGACGAGCCGGCCCACCGCGCCGACCACGACGTCGTCCGGCCCGGCGCCCCACTCGCGGCGGAGCTCGGTCCGCCGGGTCGCGTCGATGCGGTCCGGACGGAAGCGCGCGAGGTCCACTCCGTTGCCCAACACCCGGAGCTTGTGCTCGGGTACGTGCAGGCGACGCAGGGTCGGGAGGTCCTCGGGGTTCTGGAGCAGCTCGGCATCCGAGACCGAGGCGGCGAGCCGCTCCAGCGCGTAGACGACCGCCCGCTTGGTGGGCGGGTCGTCCGGGGTGGCGTAGAGGCCGTGCACCGTGTTCACGATGACGGGCACGTGCGCGGCGCGCGCGGCGAGCCGGCCGTACACCCCCGGCTTGGGGTTGTGCGTGTGCACGATGCCGGGTCGGAGGTCGCGGAAGAGTCGCCAGAGCTCGGTGAAGGCCGCGACGTCGTGGTGCGGGGCCATCGACCGCGTGGCATGGACGAGTGGCAGGTGCCGCACGCCGCGCGCCTCGATGGCCTCGACGTAGCGGCCCGGTGCGGACGCGCCGTAGACCTCGTAGCCCGCCGCGACGAACGCGCTCAGCTGGGGTCCGAGGAGCAGCTCCAGGCTCATGTCCGTCGTGGTGACGTGGACGAGCCGAATCGTCATCCGGTCGCAGCCCGGTAGCGCCAGCGGTTCGCCACGTCCCGCACGGTGTCCTCGAACCGCATCCCCCCCGCGACCTTGGCCGCGAAGAACCGCAGGCCGTCACTCGTCTGGATCGGCGAGCGGGCGAGCCGGTGGGGATCGGTGGCTCGGTACGGATTGGGTCGGGTCCCGGCGAGCGCGGCCGAGCGGTAGCGGACGCGCACGGCGGTATCGGCCGGCGATGATCCGGCGACCGCCTTCGGATACGCGAAGTGGCGGACCGGACCGCCGACGTGCTCGCCGATGAGCGCGTCGGCGCGATCGAGCTCGTCGGCGATCATCGTTGCCGGGAGGCGGTCGAGCAGCGCGTGCGTGTGCGTGTGCGAGCCGACCGTGACGAGTCCGGACGCGGCGGTGTCGCGGAGTGCGGCCCAGCTGAGCGGCCGCCCGGCGTCGGGGAAGTCGACGCCGCGCGTCACGAAGTCGGTCGCGACGTACAGCGTGACCGGGATCGCGTGCCGTTCGAGGACGGGGTGGGCGAGCTCCGCGAAGTCGGCGGTGCCATCGTCGAACGTGACGACCACGGGATCCTCGTCGGGCTCGTCCGGCGGGGCACCCTCGAGCGCGTCGAGTGCGTCGTCGAGGGAACAAACGCGACCGCTCGCGGCCAACGTCTCCATCTGCGCCTCGAACGTCGCGAGCGGCAGGTCGACGTCGAGGGGCGTCCGACCCCCCACGCGGTGGTAGATGAGCACCGTCACCCCGCGCGGGCGAGGGCGGAGTCGATCGAGTGCGTGGACCGACCACTTGAAGCCCTGCTTCGCCGCCGCGAGCGGCGCCGGTGCGCCCACGTCAGTCGCCCCAGTGCTCGCGCCGCGCCCGGTAGAGGTGCTGCTCGACGAGAATGAGCTTCGCGGCCTGGCGGGCCCGGACGCGGATCGCGGGTCCGGAGCGGGTGGGACCGAGCCAGGTGAGGCCTCCGAAGTGGTGGTACTTGCGCTGCCACCAGGTCGGCATCTCGGACCAGCTCAGGCCCGCGTCGCACAGCTGCTTGAAGAACCAGGCACCGGTGTCGTACGCGACCTTGCCCCCGAAGGCGTCGAAGTCCTCCACCTCGACGTATTCGAACCTCGCGTCGACGCGCCCGCGGACCTGCTCGGTGTCGATCATGAAGAGCCACGCGGTCGGGCGGGGCGCGATCCGCCGCTCGGCGCGGGTGACCGGGTGCACGAAGGTCTCGGCGCCGCGTTGCATCCGTCCGCACACGAGCGCGGCGCCCGACCGCTCGGCCGTGTCGACCATGTCGGTGAGCCAGCCGTCCTCGGTGAACTCGACGTCGGAGTCCGAGAAGAGCGCGTAGCGCGTCGGGCACTGCGCCAGCCACCGGTCGAGCCAGTCGGCGTGCGTCCGGCCGTTCGGCGCGATCTGGAGCTCGAGCCAGCCCTGTGACGCGAATCGCTGGAGCATGCGCAGCGATCCGTCGGTGGAGCCGCAATCGCCCACGACGAGGGAGAACTTCTCGCCGGCGAACTCCCGCATCGACCGGATGCACAGCTCGGTGACGCGTGCGGTGTTGAGGTTGGCGATGTACGCCGTGGTCGACCGGTCGCTCACGTCGGGTCCCCGTGCCACCAGCCGCGCACCGTGCCCGTGACGCCCCGGACCGGCCGCGCGATCGCGCGGTGGTACGTCGTGCCGGCCACCGTGAGCCAGCGCTCCCGCCGGGTCAACGGCGTCTCGTGGATCAGCTCCGGTCGCACCCGCGCCTCGACGGCGGCGCGCCAGCAGTCGGCCGGGATCGCGGGGTCGAGGAACGCGAGCTTCGCGTGCGTGTACCGCCAGTCCTGCGCGAAGCGCGGGAACTCGAGCAGCGTGTGCGGCAGATCGTGGCGGGCGATGGTGTACATCAACTCGTACTCGATCAAGGCGAGCGCCTCGCGTTGACGCGTCGCTCGGGTGGTGCCGAAGAGCCCGCCCCAGGTGTGGAGGTCGGCGCCGTAGCGCGCCAGGCGGACCCGACTGGCGGCGGCGACGTCGAGGTCGCGGATCGGGATCACCACGTGCTCCACCTCGATCCGGCCGTCGTCGAGCAGGCCGGCGAGCCAGCGGCTGAGGTGCGGGCTCTTGACGATGCGGGGGGAGTTGGGACCCGCCGCCGGCAGCTCGAGCCCGGCCGCGGCGTGGCTGTCGATCGGTGCGTCGGGCGTGAGCCCGGTGTCGAGCCCCAGGTCGGTGAGGATCTGGACGAGGAGCGTGGTCCCGGCGCGGCCGGTCCCGGCGATGATGACCTTGCGGGCCTCAGCCGGGTCGGCCCTGTTGTCGTCGCGTTCCTCGATCCTGGCCACGCTGTCCTCGCGGGTCGGGCGCGGAGGCGCCGGAGAGGCCGTTCACGCTAGCCGACCGCATCCCCGCTCGATTCCGGTCCGTGGCCCGAGAGGTACGCGAGGAAGCCGTCCGGATCGCGCAGCAAGGATGCCTGTGCCGTTGCCGCGGCCGACCGGTTGGCGCGGATCCGGCGCGCCTCGGCCGGGCCGCGAACCGCACGGAGCACCCGCAGCTTGACCGTGCGCGTCCGGCCGTGACCGACCGGGAGGCGTTCCAGCGGTCGGGTCAGGCGGTGGACCGGCGACCGGGCGAGGTCGGCGCGGAAGAGGGCGACCCGCGAGCCCGCGCCGAGATGGAAGATGCAGTCGCCGTAGATCCCCGCGATGACCGGGTGCACGTCGACGGCGTTGGTGCGCAGCAGGCGTGCCCACGGTTCGCGACCGGTCCAGAGCGTCTTCGCCAGCCGGATGCCGGTGTCCGCGCGCTGGCCGGACTCGCGCAGGAAGCGACGGAACTCAGGCGTGCCGTCGGAATCCGGCGAGAAGCTCACCTCGTGCGCGTCGACGAACTCACGAGTCATCAGGGTGCCCGACGGGTGCGGGAGGCAGGTGTCGCCGTTCTCGCGCCGCAGCACCGCCGCGACGCCGGCGCCGGCCGGGAGCATGCCGATGATCCGGCCGAGCCAGTCGTCGACGATCGGGAAGGAGTCGAGGTCAAAGCTGGCGAAGTGCGTCGCGTCCGTGGCACGAGCAGCCTCGAGCAACGCGTCGAGGTACGCCGCGTGCTCGCGGCTGCCGCGGTCGCTCGGCGCGGGTGGGTCGAGGAGGTGGACGTCCGGTTGGCCGGCGAGCCACGCGCGGAGGTCGTCCGGGACCCGGCGTGCGACCATGTGGATCGCGAGCGGTCCGAGAGTGTGTCGTCGGAGTCGCGCGAGCTGCAGCTCGAGGAGCGCGCGCTCGGAGTCGTCGCGTACCAGCGCCACCGTGAGCACCGCGACCCGAGCGGGCGTCGGGCGCAGGTTCATGGCGTCCGACCGTCGGCCGCCGTGATCGGCGGCGGTATCGGGCAGTCCGCCCGCGTGCGGAAGGCCACGAAGCGCGCCGTGCGGCGCGTCGGGGCGCCGGACCGGACGACTGCGACGACCCGGCTCCGGGCGACATGAGGATCGATGCGCACGACGACGCAGTCGCGTGGTCGCTGCCCTGTCTTCGGGTACCGATCGCCCCGCTGGTACGCGCGCCACTCGAAGCCGCCCGCGATCCGCTGCACCGCCCAGCCGCGCTCGACTGCGGCCTCCGCGGCGCGCCAGCGCGCGCCGTCGAAGGAGGCCGAATCGGTGGCGAACGCGAGACCGAGCACGGTCAGGGCGCTCAGCGCGGCGATCGCGCCGAAGCCGACCGGTCGCGCCGCGGGCTCCGGCGCCGACGCGCGCAGGAGCAGCATGCCGGCGGCCGGGAGGACCGGCAGCAGGTAGCGGTCGTAGACCTGGATGCCCGTCAGCATCGCGAGCAGATAGCCACCGAGATAGCCCAGGACGCTGACGGCGAGCAGGACCGTCACCGGGTCGGGCGTCGACCGCGGCCGGCGGCCGATCGCACGGATCGCGCGGGCGCACGCGTGCGCGCCGATCACCACGAGGAGCACGCCGGCGATGCTCGCGCCGGCGACGATGCCCGCCCACACCGGTCCCGGGAGCACGTCGGGCCGCGGGCCGCGGATCACGATGTCGGAGAGCGCGCCGTCGTGGACGACGTAGTTGCCGACGAACAGGGATGACGCGGCGCGGACCGCCGTGACCATGACCCAGATCGCGCTCGCACCGCCGACGAGCACCGTCACCGCGGGTTCGTCCCGCCATGCCGCCCGCACGCGTGCGACGGGTCGGGCGGCGACGAGGATCGGGAGCAGCAGCAGCCCGCCGAGTCGGATGAAGCCCGCGCCCTTGGACACCAACACTCCCACGGCATGCACGTCGGGGAGGTCCGGTGAGAGCGAACGGCCGTCGGGCACGGTGCGCCACCACAGGAGGAAGACGATGACGACCGCGAGCGCGAGCACCGCCGCCTCGACGATCGCGCGCCGGGCGCGTCGGTCGGGACCGACCGCGCACCACGCCGCGACGAGCACGGCCAACAGCGTCACGACGGAGTACTGACGGATCGTGCACGCGAGCACCGCGACGGCGACCGCGCCCCAGATCCATCCGAGCCGGACCGGAGCGCGGGTCAGTCCCACCAGGGCCAGTGCGACCGCGACCGCCGACGCCGCGAACGCGGGCACGTCGGTCATGAAGCTGACGGCGAGCGGACCCCAGAGCGGGCTGACTGCGATCGTGAGCGCGAGGAGCGTGGCGCGTCCGCGCGGGATGCCGGCGACCCGCGCTCCGATCCAGACCGCGACGAGCCCGACGGTGCCGAGCGTCGCGGTGAGCACCTGGAGCGCACCGATGTCGCGCGGCAGCAACGTGGCGATCGGTGCGCCGAGGACGAGTTGCCCCACCAAGCTCATCGACACCCAGTGGTTGAAGGACAGGCGGCCCGTGCGCACCCAGCGGAACTCGGTGACGAGGTAGGACCAGTCGTCGCTCCGGGGGACGCCGAGCGCGTGGTAGTGCGCGGCGATCGCGATCGGGATCGCGAGGCCGACGACCACGATCGCGACCAACGAGCCGACCGCGAGCACGGTGCTGCGGTCGCCTCGTGGTGCGTCGCGGCGTGGCATCTGCATCGGGTCCCGTCTCGTCCCCGGCGGTTCCGGGTGTCGCCGTGCGCCGCCCCGGCCGTGGCCCGGCGGGCCGGCGCCGAGGGTACCCGCCACCCCCCGGAGTCGGTGAACGCCCACGCAACGCGCGAAGGCCGAGACGGTGCGTGCCGGCGAGGCGCGGAATTTCCCCGATTTTGGTGGCCCGACGGCCGTTTCCTGGGCACGGCTGCCTATGGTGGCGCGCCGCCGCCGCCGCTACACTACGTGACCTTCCGTGTGCGCCGGCGAGGCATGCACGAGCACATCGATCGACGGCGGCGGTCGTCCTGGGGGACCCGAGCTCAACATGCGATCCTTCGACTATCTCAGGATCCTGCGGCGGCGCTGGTGGATTCCGATGCTCGGTCTGCTGATCGGGCTGCTGCTCGCGTTCGCCACCCAGCCCAGTGAGCTGTCCGTCGCCCTGAAGACCGCGCCGAGGGTCCAGTTCCAGGCGCGGCACCTCCTGATCGCGAACCCGACCGGGACGACCCAACAGGTTCGGAGCCACGTCGGCTTCGACCGGCTCGCGCTGCTCACCATCGCCGGGCCTGTTCGCGACGCGGCCCTGCGTGACCTCAAGGCCAAGGGCTGGCCGACGGTGATCGACAAGGACCAGTCGAGCGACGACAGCTCCTCCTCGTCGTCGTCCGGCAAGAGCAACAACAAGTCCAAGCGGAGCGTCGAGAACGTGGGAGTTCCGGCGTTCCGCAACGGCGAGGGAAAGCTGACGATCTACGGGCCACAGGGCCTGGTGACCGTCACGCCGGTGCCGGACCCGTCCACCGGTGCCCTGGCCATCCTCGCTGCCGGCGGTCGGAACTCCGCGCCCGAGGCCGCGAACGCGTTCGCCAACGAGCTGCTCAAGTACATCGACGCGATGAACGCGCAGAACTACGCCGCGGACACCGCCAAGCTGGCCTCGGACCTCCAGCTCGCGAAGCTCGAGGCGCAGAACCTCGACGCCCTGATCGCGGTCAACGCCGCCAACCCGGCGGTCCTCGCACCGCTGCAGTCGACCCGGGCGGACGCCCAGCGCAACATCGACGAGCTCAACCGCGAGGTCCTCGCGAACAACGTGGCCGGTCCCGAGCCGCGGCAGCTGACGACGCTCGAAGCGGCGTCGCCGATCCGCCTGACGCTGATCCGCTCCGCCGGCGGGAGCACGCTCGCCGGGTCGCAGCGCCTGGTGGCCGGTGGCGGCATCGGGTTCCTCGCCGGTCTCGTCCTGCTCATCGTGATGGAGCTGCTCGGCGCGCGCATCCGCGACGTCGCCGGCACCGAGGGCGCGGCGCGGATGCCCGTCATCGCGGAGATCCCGGTCGTGAAGATGAACCGCGCCGACCGGTTCGTGGTCGCGACCGCAGCCGACCCCGCGTCTCTGACCGCCGAGGCGTACCGGTCGCTCAGGACCTCCCTGCTCGCGATGTGGCAACGGCACCCGAAGAACGTCGCGCTGGATCTCGAGGCCGCGGGCACCAACGGAACGACCACCCAGACCGTCGCGACCAAGGGTCGCCCGCTGCGGTCGCTGCTCGTCGCCTCACCGGGTCCGGCGGAGGGCAAGTCGATCACCGTGGTGAACCTCGCGGCAGCATTCGCGGAGACCGGGATGACGGTGATCATCGTCGACGCCGACTTCCGCCGTCCCACGCAGTACCGCTACCTCGACCGACCGCGTTCGCCGAACCTGGGTGACCTCGACATCACCTGCACGACCGCCGACCTCGAAGCCGTCCTCCAGTCGACCGACGTGCCCGGCGTCCGTCTGGCGGCGAGCGCACCGAACAAGGCCGACCCCGGGCATTCGATCGCGGTGGCGAAAGCGGCCGCCCGAGTCTGTCAGGAGCTCGCCGACGTCGTGATCATCGACTCGCCGCCGCTCCTGCTCGCGAACGACGCATCGGACATCGCGTTGAGCGTCGACGCGTCGATCCTGCTGGCACGCTCCGGTTGGACGCGTCGATCCGGGATCACCGCATCGGCGGACCTGATGCGTCGGCTCGAGGCCCCCGTCATCGGCATCGTCATCGTCGGCGCGGAGCACGGCGTCCGGGCCGGCTACTACGGCTACTACGGCTACTACGGCTACGGCTACGGATACGCGCACCCCGGCGAGGTCTCGTTCGTGTCGAAGCTCCTCCCGTGGAAGGCCCGTCGGTCGGAGGGACAGCGGAGCGCGCCGGGCGCGAGCACGTCGTCGCGGCGGGTGTCCACCGGCACCGTGTCGGACGAGTCGCCTCCACGTCCGGGCTCGGCGGGCCTTGACGATCCCTGGGTCTGACGAGGCCGACGGCTCCGGCCGCCCGTCGTCCGTGGTCGACGACACCGTGCTCGTACGCGCGCCGGGGGCGATCTGGCGTACCGGTGACTTCGGCGTGACGGTGCTCGGTACCACGTCGGAGGAGCCCGTGACCCTGGCCGGCAGCGGCGTGGCGGTCTGGGACGCGCTCGCGCGACCGCGCCGGCGGGTCGAGCTCGTGGAGATCCTCGCGACTCGCTTCGCGGCCGATCGAGACGAGATCGCGCGCGACGTGGCGCCGGTGCTCGACGAGCTGCTCGCCGGTGGGGTGCTCGAGGTCGTGGCGTGACCGCGGCCGTCCTGCGCGAGGTCGTCGCGCTCACGCTGGATCCCGAGCGCGCCGACGTGGCGCTGCCGATCGGGGTCGAGTGGGAGGACCTCTGGGCCGACGCCCGAGACGAGCGGGCGGTGGCGGTCTTCGCCCAGGGACTCCACGAGGGGCGCGTCCACGGGACCGAGGCCCAGCGCGCCACGATCGTGCAGGCCCACGAGGACGCGATGCGCTCGTGCCTCCGGCTGGAGCGGGCCGCGCTCGACGCGATCGACGACCTCGACGCGGCCGGGATCGAGACCCGCCTGCTGAAGGGAGCGGCGACCGCCCGGCTCGACTACCCCGACCCGTCCTGGCGCAGCTTCGGGGACGTGGACCTCCTGGTGCGGTCGCGTGACTACGACGCCGCCGTCGAGCGGTTTCGGAGCCGTGGCGGTCGCCGCCGGTCGCAGGAGCCCCGGCCCGGCTTCGATCGCCGGTTCGGCAAAGGCGTCTGCCTGATCCGCGCGGACGGGGTGCAGATCGACCTCCACCGGACGCTCGCGTCGGGACCGTTCGGTCTCACCGTCGAGCTCGACGCGCTCTTCGACAGCAGCGAACCCGTCACGATCGGCGATCGTACGGTGCGCGCGCTGGATCGCGAGCTGCGCTTCGTCCACGCGTGCTTCCATGCGGTGCTGGGTGACTTCCCACCGCGCCTGACGTCACTGCGCGACGTCGCCCAGCTGATCGGCACGGACGCGATCGACCTCGATCGGGCGCGGGAGCTCGCGTACCGCTGGCGGGCGGGGGTCGTCGTCGCGGATGCGGTCGCCACCGCATGGAGCACGTTCGGCCTCCGCCGCACGGCGGCGGTGGACTGGGCGTTCTCGTACGTGCCGTCGCGCTACGAGCGCACGGCACTCGCCGCGTACGTCGGGTCGGAACGGAGCTACGCGCGGCAGATGGTCGCCGCGCTCCCGGCGATCCGCGGCGTGGGCCCGAAGCTCTCCTATGCCTTCGCGCTGCTCTTCGCCGACCGGCACTACGTCGCGGGCCGGGACGGTGGGTACGTCCGCCGATTGCGGCGTGCCGCGCTCAGCGGCCTGGACGCGGGGTCACCGCGATGAGCGACCCGTACGGCGAGGAGCTGCCCAGCACGCCGCAACGCGACCTCCGTCCTCCGGACTCGCTCCCGCTGGCCAACGAGGCGGAGCTGAGTCGAGTGCGCGGGATCCGTTGGCCGCAGAACGTCGTGAAGGTCGGATACTTCGCCTACGGCGTGATGGTGGTCCTCGGCCTGGTCTCCGGCGCGTTCATGCTCATCGACGCCATCCCGCTGGTCCCGATCCTCGCCTACGTCGCGTACCGGATCGCGCAGCGGTTCGCGCAGCGCGACGACGATCCCGAGGTCGGCCAGATCGTCTACGCCGCCTTCTGGGCGAAGATGATCGGAGCACTGGTCCGCGCGGCCGTCGTGGCCTGGCAGTACAAGGGTGTGTCCGACGGGACCGAGTACCACCAGTTCGGCAAGGTGTTCGCGCCGATGTTCCGCTCGTTCGACTTCTCGCAGGCGGGGCCGTGGAGCGGCACCGACTTCATGAAGAACTTCACCGGCGTCGTGTACTCGTTCACCGGCGCGTCCCAGGTGAGCGGCGCGGTGGTGATGTCGTTCCTCTCGTTCCTGGGTGCGGTGCTGTTCTGGCGGGCGTTCAAGATCGCCGTGCCCACCGGAGCCGTCCGCCGCTACGCGCTGCTCGTGCTGTTCCTGCCGTCGATGCTGTACTGGCCGTCGTCGCTGGGCAAGGAAGGCTGGGCGATCTTCTGCCTCGGGCTCGGCTCCTACGGCGTCGCCAAGGTGTTGACCGGGGGGATCGGCAGCGGGGCAGTCCTCGTCGCGGCCGGGCTCTGGGGTGCCACGATGCTGCGGCCGCACGTCGCGATCACCATGTTCGTCGGCATCGCGCTGGCCGGTCTCGTGGGTAAGCCGCGCGGCGACGTCGGGAAGTCGTCGTTGCTGCGGATCCTGCTGTTCGGCGTCCTGCTCGTGGTCGGCGGCTATCTCTCCACGTCCACCGCGGCGTTCTTCGGAGTGCCGGCACTGAACCAGGAGACGGTCAACGAGCAGCTCGCCAACGCCGAGGGCCGGACTCAGGAGGCGGGATCGGTCTTCACGCCGTACAGCATGTCGAATCCCGCCAACACGCCGTTCGCGTTCGTCACGGTCCTCTTCCGACCGTTCCCGGTCGAGGCGAGCAGCGCGGTCGCGTTGGTGTCGTCGCTGGAGGGCGTCTTCCTCCTCGTGCTCACGTGGAAGTCGAGGTCGCGGCTGCGCGCGCTGTTCCGATCCATGCGCCGGCATCCCTACATCGCGTACTGCCTGGGCGTGATGGTGACGCTCATCTACGCCTTCTCCGCGTTCTCGAACTTCGGAATCCTGTCGCGCCAGCGCACGCAGGCGCTCCCCTTCTTCCTCGCGTTGCTCTGCGGGCCCCCGTGGAAGCGGGAGGGCGCGATCCCGACCGAGGAGGCGGTCGCGGCCCGTGACGAGGTGATGCCGTCCGCGTACGACCTGACGCCGGTGGATCCGTACCGGGAGGCGCTGGATCCCGGGGCCCACGATCCGTACGCGGCCCACGACATCGGCGGCGATCCGTACCGCCCGCGGTGAGCTCCGTGGGGAGCCCCACGCCGGCGGCCCGGCCCAGCTCCTGGTTCGGCGCCGACGGGTGGTTCCAGACGTCGACCTTCGCGCTGCTCGACCTCACCGTCGCGGTCCACAGCGATGATGCCGCGCTGCTCGCGCTCGTGGAGGCGCTGTACGCGCCGACGCGTACCGATCGGCCCGCCGAGCATGCGTTGTTCCTCGGTCGTGCGCGCGTCGGACGTGGCAACGGGTACTTCGCGGCCGCGGACGGCGGGGTGCTGGTCCGGACGCCGGCACCGGGTGTCGCGTTCCGTCACCTCGTCTACGAGGCGAACCAGATGGCGATCGACGCCACGACGACGCCGGTCCGGCTGCACGCCGGCGCGGTCGGGCGCGCCGGCCGATCCGTCGCGCTGGTGGGACCGATGGGCGCGGGCAAGTCGACGCTCGCCGCCGGGCTCGTCCGGCGGGGTTGGGACTACCTGACCGACGAGGTCGTGGCGATCGACGCCGCGGGACGGGCCCGTCCCTACGCGAAGCCGTGTTCGCTCGGCGAGGCGCCGGCGGCGCTGGCCCTCGACCGGTGGACGCCTCCGGTCCGCTCGGCCGGGTACCTCGCGGGCGGGGGGCTCGTGCCCGCCCCGGTACTCGGCACCGTCGCCGAGGCGCCGGTCGGGCTGGGCGCGGTGGTCCTGCCCACCTACCGTCGGGAGGCCGAGACCTCGATCACCGAGATCGCTCCCGCCGACGCGCTGGTCGACATCGGTGCGCACGCGTTCGGGCTCTCGGCCGCCGGGGCACTCGCGGCGCTGCACGCCGCCGTCGGATCCGTCCCCTGCTTCCGGCTGACGAGTGGCGGACGGGACGCGGCATGCGACGCGATCGAGTCCGTGGCGGCGGTGCGGTCGTGAGCGCACCGGCGCCACCGGCCGCGCGCCGCCCGGTCGCGCTCGGTCGGGACGAGGCGGTCGCGGTCGACGGCGAGGTCGTGGTGTGGCGTGAGCACGGGATCCACCGCCTCAATCCGACCGCCGCACTGGTCTGGGAACGCTGCGACGGCGTGACCGACCTGGACTCCCTCGCGGGCGAGCTCGCCGCGTCGTTCGACGTCGGGTTCGAGACGGTGCGCGACGACGTCCTGCGTACGGTCGACGAGCTCACGAGCCGCGGACTCGTGACCGAGACCGTCGAGCCGGTCACGATCCCGATGATCGAGCCGCCGATCCAGTGCACCGGTTGCGGCGACGGGCCGCCGTTCGGCGCTCGAGTCCTGGTCGCGGTCGACGACGGATTGTTGGCGATCGGAGCCGACTCCGAGCTCGCGCCCGAGCTGGCGGCCGCCTTCGGCGGTTCGGCCATGGGAGTGATCGATGCCGGCCGCACCTCGTACGGCATCGTCGTGCCGGTGGCCGCTGCCGGATCGCGCCACGACGTCACGCGGCTCTACCGCGGTCCCGATCTGCTGGCGCGCAGCCGCCATCCCGAGCCCGTGGCGGACGCGCTGATCGCCCAGGTCGGAGCCCATGCCCTCCCCGCCGGCTGGGTGCTGCTCGACGCGGTCGCGGTCGGGCGCGACGGTCGGGTCGTCCTCGTGCCACCGCCCGCGAACCGGGTCGCGTTCGAGCGGTCGGCAGCGCGACGTGGCCTCGCGACCGCACCCGGCACCGCCGTCGTGGCGCGCCGCGACGGGCGCACCGTGAAGACGGGGGCGCCGTGGCTCGGCGTCGACCGCGAGCGGCTGGCCCGGGCGCTGCGCGACCGGGCGCACATCGGATCCGCGCCGCCCGCGCTGGCGCCGGGTGAGCACGAGATCGCGGCGCTCGCGGCGTCGGCGCCCTCGGTGGCTACCGCGTTCGGTGAGCTCGCGCCGGCCAGCTCCTTCTCGGTGGGCGATGGTCCGCTGCGGCTCGTCCACGACCTCGGCGGATCGGTGCCCGTCGTCGCGGCCGACGATCTGGACGAGATCAGCCGCCTGACGGGTGCGTCGCCGGTGGCGTGAAGCCTCCACGGCACGGCTTGTCGTTGCGCACCGCGACGATCGGCTCGGCGGAGTGCCCGAGACCGTGGACGACGTCGCGCGCGATCGCCGCGCGCGACTTCACCCGGCCCGGATTGATCACCACGTCGATGCAGAACGGTGCCAGGTAGCGCGCTCGGAGCTTGATCCGCTCGGCCACCGTGTCGCCCTGCGGTGGTCCGACCTTCTGGTGCCAGGAGATCCATTCGAACCCGCCGTAGATGCGCGTCGGCGCCCAGCCTTGGCGGGCGACCGCCCGGTCGAGTCGCCAGCGGGTGCCGTCGAAGGAAGCGGAGTCGGTGGCGTACGCGAGCCCGATTCCCCCGAGCACCACGAGCGCGAGCGCCGTCGCGACCGTGTACCGACCGGCGCGGCGGCGACGCGCGGACGTCGGTGGCTGCAGGCCGGCGTCGGCGACGGGTTCGGCCCTCCGCACGAGGAGGAGACCGACGAGCGGCAGCACGGGAAGGACGTAGCGGTCGAACACCGGGAGCTCGGTGGCGATCGCGAACGCGTACGCGACCGAGAAGCCGAGCGTGCTGAGCGCGAGGACCGCGGTCACCGGGTCGTGCGGAACGAGATCCCGCCGGCGCACGCGGCGTCCCGTCTCGACGAGCGCGGGGACGACGGCGATCGCGATGAGCACCGCCCCCAGCGATCCGAGCACGGCCATGAGGCGGAACACGGACTCGGGGACCACGGGAGCACGCGGTCCGGTGAGCACGTCGCGTGAGAGCACGCCGTACTGATCGACGTAGTTCCCGACGAACGGGATCTCGGGGACTCGCAAGTACGAGACCGCCATCCAGAGCGTGGTCCCCGCGCCGACGACCGTGGTGAGGGGCGGGCTCCGCCGCCAGGCGTCACGCACGATGTCGGAGGGTCGCGCGAAGAGCACCACCGGGGCGAGCAGCAGCCCGACGAGGCGCGCGAAGCCGCCGACGCGGACCGTGAGGTTCGCGACGAGGCCCGACGTGACCGGGCTCGGAGCCAGGCTCAGGGCGTCAGGGAGTGAGAGCCACCACGCGAACAGCGCCGTCGTGGCCAGCACGAGCACGACGGTCACGAGCGCGAGCTTGGAAGCGTGGGCGCGTGGGCCGCGCCGCACCGCGGTGACGAGCGTGACGATCACCACCGCGAGTACCGGGATCGCCTCGTACTGGCGGATCGAGATCGCGAGGAACCCGACCGCCACGACGCCGGCGTACGCGCCGACCGAGATCGTCGGCGCACGCAACGTGCGGAACGCGAGCGCGAGGAACACGCACTGCACCGCGAACGCGGGAACGTCGGTCATGAACGTGGCCGCCAGCGGCGACCAGAGAGGCCCGATCGCGATGGTGAGCGCGAGGACCATCGCCGCCCGTCGGTGCCGACGCTCGGTGCCCTGCACGAGTGCCACCAGCCCGCCGAAGCCGAGGAACGCGGTGGCGATGTGGACCGCGGTGATCGATCGCGGTGCGACGAGCGCGACCGGCGCGGCGAGGGCGAGCTGGCCGACCAGCGTCATCGACACCCAGTTGTTGAATCCGAGGACTCCGTGGTCGACGAGACGGAACAGCGTCAGCAGGTAGGACCAGTCGTCACTGCGGGGGATCGAGAGCGCGTCGTAGTGCGCGGCCACGGCGATCGGCGCGACGACCGCGACCGCGAAGAGAACGGCGTAGCCGGCGAGCCCGGGGACACGTGGACCGGGCGCGACGTCCGTGATCGGAGCGGCTCGCGCGGTGCCGGGGGTCAGAGGACCTCGCCCGTGAAGGCGGTACCCCGCATCCGGCCCTTCGTGTCGAACACGAGTGGGGCGTGGGCGCCGATCGTCTCCGGGTCGAACTCGGGATGATCGACGAGGACCACCGCGAGGTCGCAGTCGGCCAGCGCTGCCGTTCCGAATTCGACGAGCTCGCACGGCGCCATGGTCGAAGCCGATGCCGACACGTAGGGATCCGCCGCGCACACGCGCGCGCCGAGCGCGGCCAGGCGCTCGGCGACGATCACCGACGGCGACTCGCGCCAGTCCGACGTGCCGGCCTTGTACGCGAGACCGAGCAGCAGGATCCGCGTGCCGTTGACGGCACGCTGGTGGCGGTTGAGCAGTGCGGTGACGCGCGCGACGACGTAGTCGGGCATGTGCTCGTTGACGTCGTTGGCGAGCTCGACGAAGCGGAAGGCGTGGCCCGACTGCCGGCGAACCCGCCACGACAGGTACGACGGGTCGATCGGGAGGCAGTGCCCACCCACGCCGGGTCCGGGGGTGAAGCGCATGTACCCGAACGGCTTGCTCGAGGCGGCGTCGATCGCGGACCAGATGTCGACGCCGAGATCCCCGGCGAACATCGCGAGCTCGTTGACCAGGGCGATGTTCACGTGGCGGAACGTGTTCTCGAGCAGCTTCACCAGCTCGGCCTCGGCGGTGGAGCCGACCGGCACCACCTTGTCGACGAGCGCGCCGTAGAAGGCCTCGACCGCGCGGCACGAGGCCGCGTCGATGCCCGAGACGACCTTGGGCGTGTTCTCGAACGACCACCGGGCGTTGCCCGGATCGATGCGCTCGGGGGAGTACCCGAGCAGGAAGTCGCGTCCCCCGACGAGTCCCGACTCCTCGAGGATCGGGCGGACCAGCTCCTCGGTGGTGCCGGGGTAGGTGGTCGACTCGAGCACGACGAGGGCACCGCGCGACAGCGCGCCTGCCAGAGCTCGCGTCGCCGACTCGACGTAGGTGAGGTCGGGCGCGCCCTCGCGCAGCGGCGTCGGGACCGAGATGATCGCCACGTCGAAGCCCGCAAGGTCCGCCGCGTCGTCCGAGGCCGTGTACCCGCGTTGGATCGCGGCGGCGAGACGTTCGTCAGAGACGTCCTCGACGAACGATCGACCGGATCGCAGCGCCTGCACCCGCCGGTGGTCGAGCTCGTAGCCGACGACGGCGAAGCCCACCTCGCTGGCTCGCATCGCGACCGGGAGGCCGACGTAGCCCTGCCCGACGACGACGACGCGGGCAGTCCGGTCGTCGAGGCGACCGAGGACGTCGCCGGTCATCGGGGACAGCAGTAGATGAGGTACAGCGAGTCGAAGCAACGTCCGTTGCCGTGATCGCCGGTCTTCTTCGAAGGGCGCCCGTCGGAGCCGATCGTGGGGCCCGACGAGCCGTCGGTGCCGATCGAGTCGCTCGAGGTCCCGTCGGAACCGACCGCCGTGCTCGCCGCGGGCGCGGCCGTGCTCGGTCCGACGGGCTGGGTGCCGAGGGCGCCGGCGCTGTCGAGCGCGCCGGCGCTGCCGACCGCCGGCGCGAGCGTGGTGGTGGTGGTCGTCGTGGTGGACGTCGTGCTCGCGGCGCGGGGGGCTCCGACGCTCGGACCGGCCACCGACTCCGCCGCGATGCCGTCGTCGCAGCTGGTGTCGTCGGCGCGGCGGAGTCCGTCGTCGGGCGCGCAGGCCACGCGCGGGCACGGGAAGATCAGCCGGCGCCCGACCGCGACCGCGATCGGCGGGTCCGGGTCGACGAACGCCTCGGCGAAGTCGGTCTCGCCCTTGCGGGCGAACCCCAGCACCATCCGACACTGGCGTCCGGCGGCGTTCGGCCCGGTGACCTCGGGGAGCAGCACCGCGGCTTCCTCGTCGCTGACCGCGGTGAGCTGCGGCTTGATCGCCGGGAACTGCACGGTGACACCCGAGTTGTCGCGGAACCAGCGCCGGATCGCCGGGGGTGTCGTGTGGTACTGGATCCGCGCCGGCGCCGGCAGGACGTGGCCCGCCGGGTTGATCACGACCATGTAGAAGTTCTGGCACGGGCGCTCCGTGCCGTTCGCGGTGGTGGCGTACGCCGCCGTCGTCCGGATGACGGGAGCGGCCCAGACGAGACCACCCACAATCGCGCCGCGCGTGACCAACTGGCGACGGGTGAGACCGCGCGCGTCAGTCGTCTCTTGGTCGGCGGGCATGTTGGTGGCGTTCCCCCAGCTCGCGAGCGCGGTGTCCGGATGGCCGCGAGCGACTCCGGTCCACCCGACGGATCGAGCGGATGAAGGCGCTTCCGAACCAAAAAAAGCCTACGAACCATACCATTGCGCCAAAGCCGGCCGCCACGGCCGGAAGCACCAGTCGAGTCGCAAGGCGCGGTCGTCACCCGCCGGGCGGGAGGTCGGGCCGAGTCCGGAGCGCGGTCCGGGGTTGGGCCGGATGACCCAACGACCCCGGATCGGACGCCCGCTCGACCCCGGAGAGTGGTCGCACGGTGCTTCGACGTCACCGCTACAGTGTCCGCCCCAGCTCCTCGTGGCCCCACGATGCAGATCCTCTTCGTCTCGAGTATCGCCGCCGGCGGGTCCGGAATGTCCCAGCGTCAGCTGGCGCGGCGGCTCGTCGGGAAGGGTCACGACGTCGAGATCCTCGCCGCCACCCCGGACAGCGCGGTGGTGCGACCCCTCTACGACCGGCTCGTCGACGCGAGCACGCGGCTGCGCTCGACGCCGGCCCGCCCGGCGCTCCTGCGGGTCCAACGACGGCTCGGCCGTCGGACCCGGCGGACCGACACGTCGGATCACCCGACACTGCTCGCGGCCGTGCCCGAGAACGCGTTCGCGAGGATGGCGCTCCGCCGCCGACCCGATGTCGTCGTGGCGAACAGCATCGATCGGGTCTCGTGGCGGCGCTTGCGCGCGCAGTTGATCCAGGCGGGGATCCCGAGCGTCCTCTACCTCCGTGAGGCGTCGAGCATCGGTCACCTCACGCTCTCCGCCGCGCCGCCGGATCTCCTGCTGGCGAACGCGGAGAGCCATGCGACCCGAGCGCGGGCAGCGGGCTTCGAGTGCGAGGTGCTGCCGTCGGTCGTGGAGGTCGACCCCGTCGAGTCGGCGCGCCGAGTCGTCCTGCTCGTGAACCCGATCGAGATCCTCGGGGGAGATCGCATCTGGGCGGCCGCCGCGGCCCGTCCCGACATCCCGTTCGTGATCCAGGAGTCGGGTCTGCTCGACGAGCACTTCCGGGCCGACCTCCTCGATCGCGCGTCCCAGGTGCCCAACGTCGAGGTCCGGCAGTTCTGCGAACGACCCGGTGCGCTGTTCGCGGACTGCCGCGTGCTGCTCGTCCCCCACCGCGTCGACAACCGCCCGCGCGTGGTGCTCGAGGCACAGGCGAGTGGTATCCCGGTGGTTGCCAGCGCGCAGCCCGGTCTCATCGAATCGGTGGGGCCGGGCGGTGTCATCGTGGACGACACGGACGATCCGGCTCCGTGGATCTCGGCGATCGGCGGCCTGTGGGACGACCCGGCGCGCTACGACGCGATCGCCGCGACGGCACGCGAGCACGCGTTGCGACCGGAGGTCGACGCCGAGCAGATCGCGGCGCGCTTCGAGGCACTGCTCGTCGACCTGGTCGCACGGCGCGGGGTGCGTGCGTGAGACGCGCGCCCGCTCTAGGCCGGCGTGTCGACGAAGCGCGCGACTGCCTCGGTCCAGGCCTCCCGGGCCGCCGCCCGCTGTGCCGGCGGACCCTGCGCGGAGAACCAGTTGTGGTACACGATCCCTCCGTAGACGGTGCCGATCACGCCCGGGCCCCGGACCTCGGAGGGCATCACCAGCCCGACCCGACCCGGCTCACGCATCGAGATGCGCTCGGCGACGTCCCACGACTCGCCGGCCTTGAATTTGCCCGGCTTCCAGGCGGAGCGCATGAACGAGTGGTGCCGGTCCCGGAAGTCGCGCGTGCGCATCGCCAGCATGCTCGGGTGCGCGAACCCGCGGTGCATGGCGCCGCCGACCACGACGTTGCCGGCCTCGAGCCGACGCCGGAGCTCGTCGAGCCAGTCCGCTCGAACCGGGAACGCGTCGACGTCGAGGGTGGCGAAGTACTCCGTCCGCACGAGCGAGGCGGCGATGTCGAGGCCGGGACCGTGTCCGAGGTTGATGGGCAGGAGCACCCGTCGCACCGCGGCGCCTTCGAGGACGCGCCGCGAGTCGTCCTTCGAGGCGTTGTCCACGATGATCACCTCGACGCCGGGGCTGAAGCGGTCCAGCGCGCGCAGCAGATCGACGAGGAACCCGGCCGTGTTCCAGTTGACCGCGAGCACCGTGAACTCGCCCGGGCGCAGGGCGCGCCGCCGGTGGCGGGCGAGGAACCGGACCGTCCACGCCGCGGTGGTACCGATCGCCCGGGTGATCGTGAACTTGCCCCGCGACACCAGCGACGAGAACCCCGGGCGCGCCATGGCGGCGCATCGTACTGGTGTGCACCGTCCGGTCGCGACGGCGTCCGATGGAGCTGAGCGTCGTCATCGCGGCGCGCGACGCCGCGCCGACCCTCGACGAGCAGCTCTCGGCGCTCGCCGCACAGGTGTGGGACGGAACGTGGGAGGTCGTCGTCGTCGACAACGGGTCGACCGACGACACGCGCGACATCGTGCGGCGCGCGGCAGAGCGGTGGCCGGCGCTGCGGCTGGTCGAGGCGACCGACGGCGTCGGACCGGCATACGCCCGCAACGTCGGCGCGCGGGCCGCTGCGGGACGATCGCTCGCGTTCTGCGACGCGGACGACGTCGTCGCACCGGGATGGGTCGCGGCGATGGGCACCGCGCTACGGCACGAGGAGCTCACCTGCGGTCCCGTCGACATCGTCACGCTCAACCCTCCGTGGCTCGCGGCATCACGCGGGACGACCGGGACGAGGGCGGCCGCGGTCTTCGAGGGCCGGTTCCCGTTCGCGAGCTCGTGCAATCTCGGGATCCGCCGCGACCGCTTCCTCGACGCGAACGGCTTCGACGAGGACCTGTTCGCCGGCGAGGACATCGACCTCTCCATGCGGCTCTTCTGTTCCGGCGTCACCCTCGTGTTCGTGCCCGACGCGCTGGTCCGATACCGGTACCGACCGACGTTGCGGTCGACCTTCGAGCGCGCCGTGGTCTACGGGCGCGTGCGCCCGCTCATCTCGGAGCGCTGGAGGGCCCGCCGACGCGACGACGCCGTCGCGCGCTGGCGCGGGGTGCGCAACTACGCGTGGCTGGTTCGTCACGCGCCCCTGCTCGGATCCCGCGCCGGTCGGGCTCGGTGGCTCTGGGTCGCGGGTCAGCTCGTGGGCACGCTCGCGGGCTCGCGCCGGGTACGTCGGCTCTACCTCTGAGGCGTCGGGTCGTGGCCGGGCGCGCCGGTCAGCCGCGCCGGCCGCCGCGCAGCGAGCGGCGCAGTCGGCCGAGGGTGCCGCGGATCGTGCGTCGCGCGGCCTGGATGCGCAGCGCCGCGGGACGATGGAAGCGCTGCTCGGTCCACTCCTCGTCGAGCGAACCGTGGCCGATGCGCTTGAACGCGACCCACTGCGACCCGACGTGGAGTCGCTCCCACCGGGGGTCGTGCTCGAGGTACCGGCGGAGCTCGTAGGGCGCGGCCAACTGCGTGTCGTCGACGATGAGGATCCCGCCGTCGATCAGGTGCGCGGCCGCGTAGTACCAGTCGAGCTGGGGGAACGGGAATCCGTGGCAGCCGTCGACCATCACGAGGTCGAGTGGACCGGGATCGAGCGTGGGGAGCACCTGGCTGGACGACCCCGCGCGGAGCGTCACCGCATCGAGGCCGACGTCGTGTCGGCCGCACCAGGTGCGCACCGCCTCGCCCTCGCTCGCGTGGAGGAACACAGCGGTGTGGTGAGCGCCGGCGGCTGCGAACACGATCGTCGTCGCGCCGCAGCCGGTTTCGAGCGAGCGTGTGCCCGGACGTACGCGCTCGCCGATGAACTCGAGGCAGTCGTGTGCCGCGGCCCAGACACCCGTCGGCGCGCCGTCGTGCACCGGCGGCGGGTCGAGGTCGAGGTCGGCGATGACGTCGGCGATCGGACGCCGCGCGGCATCGGTGGACGGTTCGGTCTCGTTCATGCGCTCATCCCGTCCGACGAGCCGGAGGTGGGCCGGTCGTCGAGGAACTCCGCGATCGCCTCGGCCCACGCGTGCTCGACATCGCTCGGCGTGAGGCCTTCGACCGCGATGTCGGATCGCAGCCGCGTCGACGCGCCGTTGTGGTACACGAACCCGCCGAAGACCGTCCCGAGTTGGAGTGGACCGCGCACGCGGGTGCGCGGGAACGGGTGGACCCGTGCCAGGCCCTCGCGGCGCGTGATGCTCTCACCGGTGTCCCACTCGCCGCGCCCGAGACGCTCCGGGTCCCACGTGCCGACGTGGGGCGTGAACGTGTGCCGCCGACGCGCGAAGTACTCCGTGCGCATCGCGAGGCAGCACGGATGGATGTAGCCGCGGAGCGCCTGTGCGCCGGCGACGAGCTTGCCGTCGCGGAGCGGCTGGAGCAGCGTCGTGAGCCAGCCGGAGCTCACCGGGAACGCGTCGACGTCGAGCGCCACCACGTACTCGGTCCCCGCGCGCAGGAAGGCGAGGTCCATCGCCGGGCCGTGGAAGACGTTCCGGGGCAGCAGGACCGTGCGGAGCCGGCCGGCGCGTCGCTGGCGGCGCAGCCACGCTCGGCTGCCGTCGCTGGACCCGTTGTCCACGACGAGGATCTCGAGCCGCCCCTCCGGCGGCGGGCCGAACCGCTCGAGCGCGCGCACGACCACGCGGAGCAGATCGAGCGAGTTCCAGTTGACGATCGCGACGGTGACGCCGCGCCGGAGACCGAAGGCGGGGAGCGGCGAGCGCGCCTGGAGGAGCACGCGGATGCGGAGCACCCGGAAGAGGAGGTTGAGCGGACGGTTCAGCGCCATGTCGTCGAGCGCCGACGCGCGCCAGGGCGGCGTGAAGTCCTCGAGGCGCGGCCCACGGAACCGTTCGGCGCGGCGCTGGATGGCCGACCAGATGACCGACGCCTGCGAGGAGACTGAGGGCAACTCGGTCCTCGGCACGGGCGCCATCATACGTGGCAGGGATCTGCGCTCGACGCGGCCCGTATCGGCGCTCGGAACGGGCGGACCGAGCGCCGGCACCGGACGGATACGCTCCGCGGCCGTGACCGAGCCGGCCGGAACCTGCGATCTCTCCGTCGTGATCCCGGCGCGCGACGAAGCGGAGACGATCGCCGACCAACTCGACGCGCTGGCGCGCCAGGAGTGGGACGGCTCGTGGGAGATCGTCGTCGTCGACAACGGCTCCACCGACGACACACCGGGGATCGTCGAGCGGGCCGGTGACGACGACCCGCGGATCCGGCTGGTCGCGGCCACCGAGCGCGCCGGGCTCAACTACGCACGCAACGTCGGCATCGCCGCGTCGCGCGGTCGCAGCTTCGTCCTGTGCGACGCCGACGACCTCGTCGCGCCGGGCTGGGTGGCGGCGATGGGCGACGCGCTGGCGGCGCATCCCCTCGTGACCGGTGCCCTGGAGCTGGATCTGCTCAACCCCCGGTGGCTCGCCGACTCGCGCGGCCGGGGCGACGAACGGGGACTCCCCACCTTCCACGGCATCTTCCCGACCGTCCACGGCAACAACATGGGCATGCAGCGCGCCGTCTGGGAGCAGCTCGGCCGCTTCGACGAGGACGTGATCATCGGCTCCGACGACGTGGAGCTGTCGATGCGGGCATGGTCGTGCGGCGTGCCGGTCACGTTCGTTCCCGGTGCGGTGGTGCATTACCGCTACCGCTCCGAGCCGGGAGCGCTGTGGCGGCAGGGTCGGAACTACGGCCGCTCCCGACCGCTCGTGGTCCGGCGTCTGCGCGAGCGCGGCCTGACGTGTCCGAGCCGCATCGCGGGCTGGCGTTCGTGGGCGTGGCTCGTCGCCCACGCCCCGGACCTGCGGCGACCGGAGGGCCGAGCCGCGTGGGTGTGGGTCGCCGCGAACCGCATCGGTCACGTCGAGGGATCCGTGCGGTACCGCAGCGTGTTCCTGTGACCGCTGCGGGGTCAGCGGCGGGGGCGACCGCGGGCGTCAGCCGCCGACGAGTAGACCGCTCGGAGCGCGGCTCCGACGCGTGCCGGTGACTGATCGATCGCGACCGCGCGCGCGCCGTCCGACGCGCGCTGCCACGCTTCCGCATCACGCAGCGCCGAGGTGATCGCCGCGGCGAGCGCGTCCACCGAGCCGGCCGGGACCGACCACCCGGCCCCGGTGCGAGCGACCGACGCGGGCAACGCCCCGACGTCGGTGACGACGGCGGGGAGGTGGCTCCCGAACGCATCGTGCAGCACGCCGCTCTGCGAGCTGAAGGCCGTGTAGGGAAGGACGGCGAGGTCGGCGTCGCGGAACAGCTCCACCTTGCGTGCCGGTGTGATCCACTCGATCTCGGCGTCGAGGTGGGGCAGTCGCTTCGCGGCGGTCTCCACCGCGGCCTCGAGGTCCGCGTCGCCCCGGCCCGCGATGCGGAAGCGGATGCCTGCGTCCGGGCCGATCTGCTCGATCGCGGCCAGCAGCTCGGGGATGCCCTTGTTGCGCCGCAGCGTCCCGAAGCACAGGACCGTCGGCATGGCCGAGAGCGTCCTCCGGTCGTCGGCGTCGCGCAGTGGCGATACCCAGTGCGGGACCACATCGATGCGCGACATCGGGATCGCGAACCGGTCGCGCAGCTCGGCACCGACGTCCTCGTGGTGGACCACGATGGTGCCGCAGGCCGCGTACAGCGCGGCGAGGAGTCGATGCTGCACCGGCGCCGGCAGGCGCGGCTGGTGCGGGAGCACGTCGTGCACCGTCGTCACCAGCGGCACCCGCCGGGCGAGCCGACGGAGCTCGACGATGTCGGTGTACTGGTTGAGGAAGGCGACGTGGGCGACGTCGAAGCCCCCGCTCCGCACCGCCGCGCGCCGGGCGCGTGACCGCGCCAGGTAGGTCCGGGTGCGGGACGCGAGCCAGCGCGGCGACCCTTCCGACCTCGGCGCGACGTCCGGCAGATCGGCGCGGATCGTCACCTGCGGCGTGGACGCGCGCGGCGCGCCCGGACGGTCGATCGCGTGCACGGTCAGCGTGTCGCCGGGGCCGGGAGTGGCACGCGCGAGCTCGATGTCCTCCTCGCGTGCGAACGGCCAGTACCAGTAGATCCGCATCGGCTCCGTCTCGTCGGTCCTCCGCGTCCTGGTCCGCGCGGTGTGGTGACGCGGCGCGGAGCGTACCGGCGGGTGAACCGGCGGATCGGGTCCCGGTATCCTGGTGCCGATGGCCCCGATCCTGCTCGCCGGCGTGCCGCGGTCGGGGACCTCGTGGACGGGTCGGGCGCTCGGCCTCACGCTCGGCACCCGCTACGTCGACGAGCCCGACGGCTTCCGGGACGCCTTCGCCTTCAAGGTGATGATGGAGCTCGGCGAGAACGCGCAGCTCGAGCCCGGCGCGGCCGCGCCCGACTATCGCCGGCTCTGGGCCGGTGCCTTCGCCGGCGGGCAACGCGCGCCCGGGGCCCGAGCGCGCTTCGGCGAGTGGACGTACCACCGGGCGGGGACCCCGGCCCGCCAGCATGCCCGCGCCGGGGGTGAGCCGTCCCGCTGGCTGCGGGCGGCGTTGGCGAACGCCGCACCGCCGGTGGCCGATCCGCATGCCCGCAACGTGCTCGTGAAGTCGGTGCAGTGCGCGCTGGCCGTCGAGTGGCTCGCGCACGAGTTCGCACCGTCGGTGGTGGTGCTGTTCCGGCACCCGCTGAACACGATCGCGAGCTGGCGCGAGATGGGCTTCGTCGCCTCCGAGACGAGAAACCCGCGGGAGCACGAGGTCCTGACCGCGTTCGCGGCCGCGCGCTGGGGCGTGGAACCACCACCGGCCGATGCACCGGCGATGGCCCACCACGCGTTCGAGTTCGGGGTGTTGACGAACGCGCTCGTCGACGCGGCCGCCGCACACCCGGAGTGGATCATCGCCCGGCACGAGGACCTGTGCGTCGACGCGCCGGCGCGCCTGCGCGCGCTCGCCGAGCAGCTCGGCCTCACGTGGACCGACGCCGCCGAGCGCTTCCTCCGCGACTCGGATCGTGCCGGCGTCGGGTTCGCCACCACGCGCGTCACGAGCGACCAACCGGATCGATGGCGCGAGCGTCTCAGCGTCGAGGACGTCGATGCGATCCGCGGCGTCCTGCGAACCTTCCCGGACCGCGCGCTGGCGGACAGCTGAGCGCGTGACCGACGCGCGGACGCATCCGATCCGGGTGCTGTGGCTGGTGAAGGGGCTCGGCCCCGGCGGTGCGGAGCGGCTGCTGGTCGCGGCCGCCGCGCACCGCGACCGAGCGCGGTTCGCGGTGACGTGCGCCTACCTGCTGCCCTGGAAGCAACAGCTCGTGCCCGAGCTCGAGGCGCTCGGCGTCCCGACGTTGGGCCTCGACGTGCGGGACGAGCGCGACGTGCGATGGGCGGTGCGGCTCCGCCGGCGGCTCGCCGCCGAGCCCGTCGACGTGCTGCACGCCCACTCCCCGTACCCGGCCGGCATCGCCCGTCTCGTCACGCGCACCCTGCCGCGGCGGATCCGGCCCCCGACCGTGTACACGCTGCACAACACGTGGACGAGCTTCGCCACCCCCACCCGAGTGCTCAACGGCTGGACGATGGGCCGGGATGCGGCCGATTTCGCGGTGTCCGACGTCGTGCGCGACACCCTGCCCGAGCGGCTGCGGGCGCGGACCGAGGTGGTCGTCCACGGCGTGGACCTCGATGCAGTGCGCGCGCACGCCGATCGTGAGGGTGCCCGCGCCGAGCTGGGGATCGGCTCGGACGAGATCGTGTTCGGCACCGTGGCGAACTTCCGGGCCCAGAAGGACTACCCCAACCTCCTCGCGGCCGCCGGGGTGCTGCGCGACCGGGGCGCGCGCGTGCGGATCGTCGCCGTCGGCCAGGGTCCGCTCGAGGCCGAGATGCGCGCCGAGCACGCGCGACTCGGCCTCGAAGGGCGCGTGGACCTGCTCGGCGAGCGGCCCGATGCGGTACGGGTGATGAGCGCGTGCGACGGCTTCGTGCTCGCCTCCAACAACGAGGGGCTGCCGGTCGCGGTGATGGAAGCACTCGCGCTCGGTCTCCCGGTGGTCGGGACCGCGGTGGGAGGCATGGCGGAGGCGGTCGACGTGACGAACGGCGTGCTGGTGCCGGCACGTGACCCCGAGGCGCTCGCCGATGCGATCGAGACGCTCGCCGCGGACCCGGCGCGGCGCGCCGAGCTGGCCGCGGGCGCGCGCCGGTCGTCGACCCGCTTCGACATCGCCCGGTCGGTCGAGCGGATCGAGGCCGTGTACGCGCAGGTCGCGCGTCGAGACGACCGAGCGCAGCGTTGAGCGAGCTCGAGCTCCGCCGCGCCCGCGACGACGATCGCGACGCGATCCTGGACTTGCTCCGACGATCGCTCGGCCGCGAGGTCGACGACCGCTATCAGGCCCTGTTCGAATGGAAGCACGTGGAGAACGCGTTCGGGCCGTCGCCGGCCTGGGTCGCGTGCGACGGTGCCCGGCTGGCGGGATACCGCGCGCTGATGCGATGGGAGTTCTCCGGCGGTGACCGGGTGCTCCACACGGTGCGGGCGGTCGACACCGCGACCGATCCCGACTACCAGGGTCGCGGCATCTTCACCCGGCTCACGCTCCACGCGATCGACGAGCTCGCGCAGGAGGGCGTCGACTTCGTCTTCAACACGCCGAACGACCAGAGCCGACCCGGCTACCTGAAGATGGGTTGGGAGGTCGTGGGACGGCTGCCGACGCTCGTGCGGCCCACCGGTTGGCGCTCGCTCGGTCGCATCGCCCAGGCACGGGTCCCCGCCGAACGGTGGAGCACCCCCAGCCGTGCCGGCGAGGACGCACGCGCGGTGCTCGCCGACTCGGCCGGTCTCGACGCGCTGCTCGCGCGGCTCCCCCGCCCCCGAGGCGATGCCGTCCGCACGAACGTCTCGGCGGGGCAGCTGCGCTGGCGCTACGGCACGCCGCTGCTCGGCTACCGCGCGATCGTCGCACCGGGCGGCGTGGCCGACGGACTGGCCATCTTCCGCGTACGGGCGCGCGGCGCCGCCAAGGAGGTCGCGTTGAGCGCGGTGCTGGTGCCCGACGGCGAACGCCGGACCGCGAGTCGCCTCGTCCGCGCCGCCGCGCGCGCGGCCGACGCCGACTACCTGCTCGCGATCGGCCGGGAACGGGTCGGGCCCGGGGGTCTGGTGCGGCTGCCGCGGGTCGGACCGCTGCTCACCTGGCGCGCCGTGACCGCGTCGGCGCCACCGCCGGCATGGGATCTGACGCTGGGCGACATCGAGCTCTTCTGAGCTCGCCTCAGGACCAGGGCAGGCGCCTGGCCTCCTGGGGGTGGAGGAACAGCCGCACGAGCGCGCGCCGCGAGCGGAGGAGCTGGTCGCGCAGCATGACGTCCTCCCGGCGGCGGAGCGCCAGGCGGCGTTCGTCGAGCAGCCCGGCCGTGCTGGCGTGCACCGGGTCGACGGGCGGTGGGACGAAGTCGTCGGACACCTCCGGCAGCTCCTGCACCCGGCTCCAGAGCCGGATCTGGCTCGGCGTCGCGACCTCGGGATCGAGCTCGGGCGGCGCGCGGTGGTGGCGCCGATCCCTCGTCACCTCCTCCGTCGCCGACTCTGGGTCGGCGGCGAGGGGCAGGCCCCAGCCGGTGAGCGCCTCGCACAGCACCCGGGCCGTGGCGGCGGGAGCGTCGACGAGCTGCGAGTACGCCATCGCGATGACCCGGTGTCCGGCCGCGGCTCGCAACGCAGCGCGGTTGTAGAGCTCCCACATCATGAGCGCCTGCGCGGCTCCGAAGCCGTTGCGCGTCGCGAGCGACGCGGCGACCTCGGTCGGGTGGCGGTACACGTAGACCACGACGGGTCGGTCGCGCAGGTGTCGCTCCCACCACGCCAGCGTGAAGCACGTCCTCGGGTCCTTCCACGAGAACACCGGATGGTCCTCGAGGTCGGCGATGGCGGCACGCGCCGGCGCGTCCAGCTCCGCGAGTCGGGGCTCGGTGGCCCATCCGTCGGGAAGCTCGGGTGGCGTGTCCCACCGGCCGCCGAACGCCCGCAGGATCAGCTCGTTCGTCTCCTGGATCGCCGCGTGCTCGAAGCGGCGCGTCACCGACACCTCCGACCCGAGCCACGAACCCATGCGGTTCAGCACGCGCGACGTCGCCGACGTGCCGCTGCGGTGCATGCCGAGGACGACGACGGCCGTCCCGGGAACGTCGCCGGAGCGGTCGCCTCTCACCGGTCCTCGCCGCTCATCGGCGGGGGATCGTACGCCCCGACGGGTGGCGGGCCGGGCAGGCGGCGCAGCATCAGGTTCGAGTGGTAGCCGATCCGGCGCCCGGTCAGCGCGATGGCGCGGCGCACCCGCACCGACCACGCGAACCGGCGCCGCGCGATCGCGGTCCCCGCCCACTCGTGGTCCGTCTCGTAGCCGAGCGCGATCAGGAGGTCTCCCGCCACGGCGTCGAAGATCAGGCGATCCGTGCGCGTCCACGTCTCGGCCCAGCCGCCCACGCGCCCGTCGCCGTAGAAGCCCGACGGCTCGCGCACCCCACCCACGCCCGTCCCGACCGCGCCGCCCAGCGCGATCGGGCTGTCGACGTCTCCGCCCGCCATGCGCGCGAGCGAGTACTCGGCGAGCAGCGTCCGGCACGTCTCGTCGTCGACGGCCAGCCCGCACGCGGCGAACGCGCGCCCCAACGGCGCCGGATCGCCGGCGCGCAGGTCCTCGTAGCGGACCTCCACGTACCGGCCCGTCGTCGCCGCCTCGCGCGCACCGAGGACGGTGTCGCGCCACAGCGTCGCCGCGGGCGCGACATCGCTCGGTGCCCAGTGGCGGCCCCACCCCTTCGCGGCGGCGCGCAGCGACGTCGCGACGTCGCGGCCGTCGCGCACGATGTGGACGAACGATGCGTCGGGCAGGTACCGGGCGATCAGCCCGGTGTGCCGGCTGTGCGAGGGGCTCTTCTCGACGACGGCGGTCGCGCCGGGCTCGAGCGCCGCCATCGCGGCCACCACCCGCGCGACGAGCGCGTCCACGAGGGCGTGGAACTCGTCCTCGTGCAGCAGCGTCGGGAGGCCCTTGGGCCGCGTCGTCGTGTCGGGATCGCCGGACCGCGCGTGCTGGCGGTCCCAGCCGGCCTGGATCGGTGCGACGATCGTCGAGAACACGTCGGTCTCCTGGGGCGTCACGACGTCCGGGTGCGCGCCGAGCAGCGTCTGGAGCCAGGTGGTGCCGCTGCGCGGGGAGCCGACGATGAAGACGAGGCTCCGCGTGGGTGGAGGCGTCGCCGCGGTCACGCGCCCCCCGTGTCACCACGCGACGGCCACACGAGCCGGCGCACGGAGCTCAGCGCGTACTTGACCCGCGACACGCGCGCGCCTTCACCGGTGAGCGCGTGCAGGAAGAAGGGGACCGCGGCGCGGCGATTGCCGGCGGCCGCGAGGTCGGTGCCGATGTCGTAGGCGTCGCGTGCGTTGCCGCGTGCTCCGAGCTTCCACAGGGTCGGCAGGTGACGTCGGAGCACGGCCCGATGCGCGTCGGCCTGCTCACCGGTTCGGCTGAGGCTGCCGGCACGGATCCGGTAGTAGCCGAGGGGCTCGTCGACGAACCCCGCGCGCGTCCCGCCGATCAGGTAGCGCGTCCAGAGGTCGTAGTCCTCGGCACGGCGCATGCCCTCGGTGAACATCCCGAACCGGTCCACGAGCTCGTGCCGGAACACGACCGACACGAACATGAAGTTGTAGCAGGCGATCTCGGCGATCTGTCCGTCCTCGGACTCCGGGAACGGTCGCTTGCGCTGCTGGAGGTAGAGGCGCCGGTCGGTTGCGACGGTCTCGTCCATCATGTACGAGTCGCTGGTGACCATCCCGAGATCCGGCCGGGCCTCGAGGACCGGTACGAGCTTCGCGAGCCGTTCCGGGAGCCACAGGTCGTCGCCGTCGAGCAGGCCGATCAGCTCACCCCGCGCGGCACGGATCCCGGCATTGCGCGCCGAGGCCAGGCCGCGGTTCTCCTGGGTGACGGTCACGATGCGCGATCCGTACCGGGCGAGGATCGCGGGGGTCTCGTCGGTCGAGCCGTCGTCCACGACGACGACCTCCACGCGCGGATAGGTCTGGGCCAGCGCGGAGTCGATGGCGCCAGGTAGGTACTCCGCGATGTTGTAGGCCGCGATCACGACCGAGACGAGCGGACGGTCCGGGACGGTCTCGGCGGCGGCTGGACGTGACGCCACGGGCGCTGGTGCTCCTCGGATCTCGGGTCCCACGGGCCGGCCGCACACGGGAGCTCCGGCGTGGAGAGCGGACCAGGATACCGCCGCGGAGTGCCGGTCGGGGCCGCATCGCCGTCGTGATACAAACGGAGGGTGAGCGCGGAGGCGTCGAGCGCGGGTGACGCCACCCCGGTCCCGATCTTCGTGGGTGGGTTGCACCGGAGCGGGACGACGATCCTCGCGGACCTGATCGGCGCGCACCCGGACGTCGCGCCGTTGCGCGACACGGGCGCGTACCACGACGAGGGGCAGTTCCTCCAGGACGTCATGCCGACCGCGTCGCAGTGCGGCGGTCCCGGTCGGTTCGCCCGAGGGCCGCGCGCGCATCTCACCGAAACCGACGTCGTGGACGAGGCGCACGAGCGCTCCCGCCTGCTCGCCGCGTGGTCGCCGTACTGGGACCTCACCCGCGGCCACGTGGTGGAGAAGTCGCCGCCCAACCTCCTGCGGTTCCGCTACCTGCAGACCGTGTTCCCCGAGGCGTGGTGCATCGCGGTCGTGCGCCAACCGGTGGCGGTCGCCTACGCCACCCAGCCCTGGGCGAAGCAGCCGATCGGACGGCTGATCGAGCACTGGCTCCTCGCCCACGAGCGGTTCGAGTCCGACCGGGCCTCCGTCCGGCGCCTGCTGTTCGTGCGCTACGAGGATCTCGTGCGCGACGTGCACGGCACGCTCGCCGTCATCGACGCCGCGATCGGCCTGGCGCCGCACGCGCCGGACATCGAGGTGCGCCAGGACACGAACGACCGCTACCTCCGCCGGTGGCGTCATCTCCGCGGTCCCGTCCGGAATCCCCACCTCGTCGAGAAGGCGCGCTACGCGCGCCGGGTGGACCGCCTCGGCTACGGGTACCGGCTCGACGACGCGCTCCCGCGTCCGTGAGCCGCGTCAGGGAGCGGTCGACGGAGCCTCGGTGAACTGCCGGTAGAACTCGTCGTCCTCCAGGATCTGCGCGAACACGCGCTCCGACAGCGCCCGGGTCTCCTGCTCGATCGCGACGAGGCGTTGCTCGGCTCGTCCCTGCTCGCGGCGGTAGCGCAGGCTCCGCTCGAGCCGGCCGAGCACGGGCACGCTCGCGGGGATGATCGCCTGGTCGCGCGCGGCCCGGACGGACTCTCGGGCCCGCGTCGTGTCGCGAAACGAGCGTGCAGGTCGTGAGCCCGCACCGTGGTGGTACACGGTGTCGGCGTACACCCCGAACCACAGCGGGTGGAGCTCCCGGCGGTTGGTGCGCAGCAGCGGGGTCCACACGACCTGTCGCGCCTCGAGGATGGCGAGCAGGTTGGCGCCGACGTCGGAGACGACGTCGCCGGTCGGTGCCGTCCACTGGTAGTCGCCGTGACCCCAGTCGCCCTCGATCTCGTTCCAGAACCCGACCGTCGTGAGGCAGAAGCACGGGTGTGGGATCGGTTGCGCCGCGTTCTCGTCGCGTCGCACCGCCGCGAGCGGCGCGGAGTCGAGCAACGTCTCGTCGACCCGCGCGATCGGGAACGCGTCGCTGTCGATGAAGAGGAGGAGGTCGTCCGGGTCGGCTTCGGCGCTGATGATCGCGGCGAGGGCATTGAGCTTCACAGGGTGGTCGCCGGGCATGTCCTCGGCCCAGTGGAAGCGTGGGCCGTACTCGTCGAGGTCGATGCCGTTCAGCGACGCGTAGACGCGGTGCTCCGGGAGGTTGCGCCCCATGAAGGCGAGCTGGGGTTCGATCCAGCGGGGCTCCTGCCAGTGGACCGTGGCGACGTGGAGCATTACCTGCCGAGGCGGGCGGCGTCGACCGCTCGCGCACGCGGCTCGGGCGTGACCCACCGGCCCACCGGGGTGCAGATCATCTCCCCGATCGTACTCCTTGCTCCCGTGACCGGATCCGAGCAGCGGTCCGGCGCGACGCGGCTCTCGGGCACGCGCGAGGGCTCAGACGCGCGACCAGGTGCCCGCGACGTAGACCGGCGACAGTCGCACGATCGCCTTCGGGACCGGGGACATCCGCTTGCGTCCCGACAGGATGAGCGGCCCGATCGGCTGCCACGGCGTGACCTCGGCCTTGGACCTGGTGTCCCACGCCCCGTACCAGAGGAAGAACCGCCGCGGCGGGAGGGGCAGGTGCTCGAGCAGCACCTCGAAGGTGCTCTCGCCCTCGGGGACCACGGCCTGGTGCGTGACCACGAAGATCGGTGTGGCCGCCCCCTCGCTCACGCCGAGGTACATGCGCACGTTGTGGTCCTGGTCCGACGTCACGCTGAGGCGGACGATGCAGTCCTCGGCGACGACGGGCAGGGGCCGATCGGCGCCCCGGACGTTGACCGAGGTGACGCGGATCCCGCCCTGCATCCGCGCGTTCTCCTCCGCGCGCGCCTCGATCGCGGACCGGTAGTCGGCGAGGACGCCCTCGATCGGTCCGTCGGACTGCACGACGCCGTCGGCGAGCCACATGCCGCGCGACACCGACGCGCCGACGGCCGCGAGGTCGTGGGAGACGAGCAGCAGCGTGGTGCCGCTGTTGAGCACGTGGCGCATCCGTTCGAGGCACTTCTGCTGGAACGACGAGTCGCCGACCGCGAGCACCTCGTCGACGATGAGGATCGCGGGCTCGAGGAACGCGGCCACGGCGAAGCCGAGCCGGACCTTCATGCCCGACGAGTAGAACTTCACCTGCCGGTCGATCGCGTCCTCGATCTCGGCGAAGTCGACGATCTCGTCGAAGCGGTCCGCGACCTGCTTGCGCCCGAGCCCGAGCAGGTTGCCGTAGGTGACGATGTTCTCGCGGCCGGTCAGCTCGCTGTGGATCCCGGCCGCAACCTCGATCAGGGCGCCGACCTGGCCCTCGGTGCTCACCGAGCCGGCGTACGGGAACATGAGCCCGGACACGCACTTCAGCAGCGTCGACTTGCCCGCGCCGTTCGCGCCGATGATGCCGACGGACTCGCCCGGCGCGACCTCGAAGTCGATGTCGCGCAGCACCCAGCGCCAGGTGTGCTCGTTGCTCGAGCCGCGCGCGCGTGTGTACGAGCGGGTCAGGTGGTCGCGCAGGAGCCGGCGGCCGCGGTCCACGCGGAACCGCTTCCAGAGATGGTCGACCTTGACCGCGCCCTCAGCTGACATCGGCGAAGCCCGTCTCGAGCCGCTTGAAGAGCAGGAAGGAGCCGACGAGCCAGATGCTCGACATGACGGCGGCGATGATCGTGAGCGTCGCGTCCGGCGCCTCGCCGTACAGCACCGATCGGCGCAGCCCGTCGATGACCGCGGCGTTCGGGTTGATCGCGCAGACGATCGCCTGCCACATGGCGCTCAGCCCGCTCAGGCTCCAGAAGATCGGGGTCACGAAGAAGCCGAGCTGGAGCGCCTGGGGCAGCGCGTGCCGCAGGTCGCGCAGGTACACGGTGAGGCCGGCGACGAACATCGAGAAGCCGACGGTGAACGCGAGCAGGATGACCATCAGCGGGATCGCCCAGAACGATGTCGCGGCCGGCGCGGTGCCGTAGATGATGAACAACGCGACGAGCGCGACGGCGGCGGCGAGCGTGTTCACCCCCGCCTCGATGATCTGCGCGATGACGAACACCTCACGGGGCGCGTAGACCTTGTTCAGCAGCGGGTTGTTCACGAGGCTGCCGGCGCCGGCCGAGACCGAGCCGGTGAAGAACGTCCACGGCAGCAACCCGACATACAGGAACAACGGGTAGGCGATTCCCTGGGTGTCGATGGTCGTGTTGCTCACGTCCTTCAGGAACGTGAGCACGATCATGAGCATGATCGGGCCGATGAGCGCCCACGAGAACCCGAGGATCTCCTGCGAGTAGGACGCGCGCAGGTCGCGCCAGGCCAGGCTCAGCGCGACGCTGCGCGACCTCCACAGGCTGGGCAGCGCCGTGCCGAGTCGGAGCGTGCGCCTGTACCGGGTGCGGGGGTCGGGCGCGTCCGGGATCTCGCGCGTGACGCGCGCCGTGGTGCGTTCGACGTTGTCGGCCTCGGCTTCGGCCTCGGTCGCCGGCTCCTCGGAGGGTGCGGTCGCAGCGGACGCCGGCGCGGTCTCGGGGGCGGTCACGGTGGCGGAGATTACTCCCGGCGACGCGGGCGCCCGAACGCTCGAGAGGGTCCCGGCATCACGGAGCGCGCGCATTTTCCAGGATGGCGACCTCCGTCGGCGCACCATTCGCTGGATTTCGCCACGCGGCGTCCGACTAATCCTGACGGGCCCTTGACACGTACGGTGACGGTCCGTCAGGATTCGGGCCGACCGCACGGCCGTCCGAGCTCGTCATGATGGGTTCGTACGGCTGGTCATGGGCGGGCCGGCCACGCCGGCCACTGCTGGGGGGAGTGCTACATGACGAGGACGGCTGTTGCAGCGTTCACCGCGTCGTCTCCTTCTCCGTACTTCCGGTCCGTCGCGGTCACGGCCGGCAACACACACGACCAAGGAGAACCACGTTGAGCATCAAGACACGGCTCATCGGCGGGGCCAGCGCGCTGGCCATCGCCGGGGGCATGTTGGCGGCTGCGGCTGCGCCTGCGGGTGCCGTCGTCACCACCATCGGAACGTGCAATTCGTTGAAGGCGCTGGGCTCGGCCAAGAGCTCCACGATCAACCCGGCCACCCTCAAGCCCTACGGCATCGCCGACATCGACAACATCGACGGCACCATCAGCTCCAAGGGTGTCGACCGGACCACGAACAAGGGCACGGACCTCGGTGGCTGCTTCTTCGTCACGGGCGAGGGTGTGCCGGACAGCGGCAAGCCGGTCGGCCTGTGGGGACCGGGTCTCGGCCCGCTCGGCCGGCACAACATCACGAAGTGGAGCACCAAGCTCTTCTCGCGTGAGTTCGACTGTGACACGACGGACACCGGTGACACCACCGAGTGGGCGCCCAGCGGTGCGCTGTCGTTCACGTTCTCGGACCAGAACAACCTCCTGAAGGGCAACGCCATCACCGCCCAGGTGACGGTCGACGGCTTCACCGACCCGGACAACGACCCGGGCACCCCGAGTGACGTCGTGGAGCTGCACGGCATCGTCAGCAAGGGCGCAGCCCTCGGTGCCGATGTGACCGGCGAGACCGAGTTCGACCCGACGGTCAAGGACACGTCCCAGACGACGGCAGTGCCGTACTTCGGGTACCAGTTCGACCTCCTCGGTGCGCTCGGCTGCACGACGGCGACGCAAGGTGACGCCAACATCCTCACCTTCGTCAACGGCGACAACGGCGCGGGTGCCAGCGAGCTGCTGGGTCTCCCGGTCGCGGGGATCACCTTCACGAAGGGCACGCCCTGAGTAGCGTCATCCGGTCCCGCTGAAGGGTCCGGCAGTTCCACCGGAGGACCCGCCCCCGAGGGGGCGGGTCCTCCTTCTTTTCACGACCGCTGTTCAGGACCGGGCTGTTCACGACCGGGCTGTTCACGACCGGGCGACTCCCGGGACCCGCGATCCGCGGCGCCTTCATGCCCGGCGGACGGACGACTCGGGCGGCGGTCCGGAGCCCGGCCCGCCGGAGCCGCGCGAGCGGGTCGGGACCCCGTCTGACGTTCGCCCCGGATGCTCCCGGGTGGGGTGCTTCGCGGAGCCCGGCGTCAGGGGATCTGGCAGGACCAGGGGGCGTGGAACGAGTCGCCGACGAGCGTGTCGTTGGTCAGGTCGGCCGGGCTGCTGACCGCGGCCACCCCGCAGGCGATGGTCGTGTCACCGCTCTGGAACCCTACGTAGCCGAGCGGCTCGGCACTGCTGCCGACCCACGTGAGCAGGCCGTCGGTGATCGTGGCGGGCTCCGTGCGACCACCGACGAAGCCGAGCGTCGCCTGGGTGATACCGGGAGGCACCGCGGCCACCACGGCCGCCGTCGGGGCCTTCGTGCCGTCGGTCCACAGGACGAACTCGACCTGGTCGGCGGGGTCGTCGTCCGCCGACGCCGGGGCGATGCAGCGGGTGTCGGTCTGGTAGTTGGGTTGGACGACCTCGAGCGGCGGGGTGCTCGACCACCGCCAGCAGCTCGTGCCGTTCCGGCCGGGTGCCTGTCCCAACGTCCACGCGACGCCCCCGTCGTTCCCGGTCCGCACGGTGCGATAGGGCCCGATCGGTCCGGGCGCCGGCGGCGTCTTGGCCGCGAGCTCACCGGCAGGCGGGACCTGCACGTCGGGCGCGACCTCGGAGTACGAGACGTCCAGCTGCACCTTCTCGGCTCCGGAGGTCACGGTGATGCGCCGCGCGCGGTCGCGGCCGTCGAGCAGCACCTCCGCACGCTTCGGACCGAGCCAGTTGAACAGGATCCCGCTGTTGTCGGTCACGACCACCTTCCGCGTGGCGACGCCCCCGACCTCGGGCCCGTCGCTGACCGTCTGCTTCCCGGTCGACGAGAGCGCCGCGACGAGGTCGGGTGGCGAGAGCGGCGCGACCACCCGGGACACGATGTTGTCGGCGGGGATGGTGACCCAGATCGCGGTGTCCGGCCGCAACCCGGTGAGCTGGCCCAACGGCGACCGGCCGTACTGGTCCGCGGTCACGGTGCGGCGGACGTAGACGTGACCCCCCGTCCACCGGGCGTCGAGGTCCGGTGCAGGCTCGCCCGGGAGCCGGCCCGATGCGGTGCCCTGCCCGTCGGCGAAGTCCCCCTGCCAGCGGATGGCGTAGCTGCCGTCGCCGCTCGTGAGGTGGATCTCGCCCTTCGCGGTCCCCTCGGCCTCGCGCAGCGCCGCCGCGGCCTCACCGAGGACGGAGTGCTCGCCGGCGGGCTCCGCGGAGCCCGCATCGGAGCAGCAGGCGGCGAGGGCGAGGGTCGCGGTGAGGGCCGCGGCGGTGAGGGCGCGCGCGCGTCGGGTGGCGGAGGCGTTCGGCACGGCCGCATTCTCGCGCGGGCGACGACCGATCCGGGTTCGGGCGCCGTACACTCTGCGCTCCCCAAGGGAGGCTCGGATGGTTCGCACGTGGGTCGCGGTGGTGGCGGTCGCGGTCGTGATGGCGCTCGCCGGCTGCACCAGCGACGGCGGCAGCAGTGCCGGCGACGGCTTCCGGGTCCCGGACCTGGAGGGCAAGGACTGGACGCCGGCCGGCCTCGCCACCGCGAGGTCCACCGTCGACGCGATCGCCAGCGGCATCCCCGGGCAGTGCGCCGACGCGAAGGTCAGCGACATCTCGACGCTCCCGTTCGGGATGGAGCAGGTGCACAGCCAGATCGTCCCGACCGCGCAGATGACCTGCAACGTGAACGACGAGGTCGTCGAGATCAGCGTGTTCGCCAGCGCGCGCGAGCGCGACCGGTTCGTCGACGACCGCTCGACGGGGCTGTGCCGCCTCGCCGCGGCCCAGGCCAAGCGGTACAAGAGCAGGCTCTCCTTCCCGGGGTTGCGCTGGGACGTCGGCGCCGGCAACGTCACGGTCCAGCCCGACAGCGAGTCGCTGGCCCGCCGGCTGACCGTGATCACCGGGGGGAGGTACGACCCGCGCCGCTGCGCGAAGGGGCCCCACTCGGACTGGAACCCGGCGGCCGTCACCGCGCTCGACGCGCTGGGGGCGAAGATCGCGGGTTCCGGGCACGGGTGCGGGTTCGTCGACCTCGTCAACCGGCAGAGCTTCCCGCGCACGCAGTCGTTCACCGACGCGCAGCTGCCCCTCGCGACGGGGAACTGTGCGTTCGACGGCACGACGATCGGGCTGATCACCCACCTCCGGTCGACCCCGCA
>CAZXCB010000003.1:0-42504 GCA_964639075.1 uncultured Bifidobacteriaceae bacterium
AGATCGCGGCGGAGACCGACCTCGTGATCGACCACGCCGACGCCTGCGTCGCGCTGGGCTCGCTTCGGGCCCGCGCCGGCGACGCCGCTGGGGCGCGCGCCGCGCGCGCCGACGCGCAGCGCCTCTACGAGCAGAAGGGTGCCAGCGTCCCCGCCGAGCGGCTCGCTGGGGAGGTCGTCGCGCCTGAGTCGCTTCCCCCGCGTATTCCGGAGCCGCAGTCGGGGCCGGCCGAGGTCGACGAGCCGCACGTGCCAGGCGCCGGTGTGCAGCCCGATGCGCCGACCAGTGCTCCGATCGTCTCGAACTCCGCCGCGGCGTTGACGACCCGGCTCATCGAGCTCATCGCCGCAGGCCGATTCGACGAGTGCGGACAGCTCTACGCCGAAGACGCGCGCACGGAGGACCGTCGGTCGATCGTCAGCGCCGACCTCGTCGGCCGGGACGCCCACGTCGCGAACCTCGAGACCGTGGCCCTTGCGTCCCCCAACCTGTCGAGCGAGACCGTGGCCGTGCGCGGGAACAACCTCGTGCTCAGCCGGCTCATGGCGGAACCCGGCGACTGGGAGCTCGAGCTCCTCACGGTCGGTCAGCTCGGAGCCGATGGTCTGTTCGCCCACATCGTGTGGTTCGACCGTGACGCACTCGACGCCGCGATCGAGGAGCTCGACGCGCGCTACCTCTCCGCCGAGGGCGCCGAGCACGCTGAGATCGTCGCGGCCAACGCGGCGTGGTTCGGTGCGATCCATCGCCACGACTTCGATGCGATGCGGGAGCTCGCCGACGCTGCATTCGTCTTCACTGATCACCGAAAACTCGGCGTCGGAACCGTCGACCTCGACACGTTCATGGAGTGGCAGCGGGGATACGCCGACGTCACGTACGCGATGGTCATCGCCGAGATGCAGTTCCGCGGGGCGGTGGGCATCGTCACCAGCGTGAACCGCGCGACGGATGGCGACGGCGGCGAAGTCGTCTGGGGATTCCATACGATCGGGGTCCTCAGTCGCGATGGGCTGACGCGACGCATGGAGCTCTTCGACGAGCACGATCGCGACGCCGCGTACGCCCGCTTCGAGGAGTTGAGTCGCGAGAGCACCGCGCCCCCGATCGCGAACGCAGCGACGCGCGCGTTCGACGAGATAGTGACGTTGGCGACTGGACGACGGTTCGCCGAGTTCGCGGCGGTGGTCGCGGCCGACTTCGAGCGGATCGACCGCCGGACCGGTGTGTCGGCGGATCCGGTACGGGGTGCCGAGGCCTGGGCTACCGCGTTCCGCTCGACGATCGAGTCCGGGATGGACCGTCTCGCGATCAAGCACCTCGCCATCCGCGGCGAGCGGCTCGCGCTCGATCGGCTCGTGTTCACATCGGACGCTGGCGACGAGATCCCGATGCTTGCCGTGATCGAGGTCGACGACGCCGGGCTGCTCTCCTTCGCCTCGTGGCACGACGAGGACGCGCGGGATGCAGCCGTCGCCGAGCTCGATGCGCGCTACATCGCCGGCGAGGGCTCCGAGCACGAGGCCCTCGTGCTGCGGCTCACGCGCTGGCGGCACGCCCTCGAGCAGAAGGACTTCGAGGCGCTGCGCGGGCTGGTTGCCTCGAGCTTCGTTGGGGTCGACCGTCGGAGCCTCGGTTGGCCGGACTTCGACGTCGACGGCTTCATCGCGATGCAGGAGACCTACGCGGACGTCGACGGCTCGTTCCTTGCCACGAGTCTCCGATTGAGCGACCGCGTGGCCCTCGCTACGGTTGTCAATCACGCCGTCGGGGCGGACGGCAATGAGGTCGCGTGGGCGTTCAGCACCCTGTCCGTCGTCGACGCAGACGGGCGCGTGCAGCGCCTGGAGACCTTCGCCGAGGACGACTGGGTCGCCGCGCTCGCCCGCTTCGAGGAGCTGAGTACCGCCGACCCCCGGACGCCGAACGCGGAGAACGCGCAGACCCGCGCCGCCGAGCGGTTCACCAGCCTGATCAACGAGGGGCGCTGGGACGAGGCTTCTGAGCATCTCGCGCCGGACGTCGTGCGCGCCGACCATCGGCCGGGCGTATCGGCGGAACCGACAGTCGGGCCCGAGGCGTACGTCGCGGCGACGAAGGCCGCGTTCGACGTGGGGTTCGACCAGAGCCGGATCGAGCACCTCGCCGTCCGCGGCGAGCGGCTCGCACTGACCGCCGCCACCCTGACGACCGACACCGGGACCGAGCTCGGTTTCCTGATCGTCGGGGAATGCGATGGGGAGGGTCGAGTCTCGGCCATCTCCCTCCACGACCCGGACGACGTCGGTGCCGCGCTGGCCGAGCTCGACGAGCGGTACCTCACGGGTGAGGGCGCCGATCACGCCGACGTCCTGCGAGCGGCGGCGCGGGTCGTCCACGCGTTCGACGAGGATCCCGAAGCGCTCCCGGCCCTCTGCGCGCCCGACTTCTCGCTCGACGACCACCGTCGCCTCTACTACGGGAGTGGCGACGCCGACTACCTCGTCCGGATCCGGCGGGCCAGCCCCGACGACCACGTGCGCCGGACGGTCACGGTCAACCGGAGGCGCTTCGTCCAGGGGCGGGCGGTCCTGGCCGTCCAGGACTTGGAGCGCGAGGACCCCGACGGTGCGATGTACCGGTGGACGTACTGCACGCTCGCGTCGTTCGACGGCTCGTGGCGCCTCCGCACCCTCGAGTGGTTCGACGAGGACGCCTGGGACGCGGCGGTCACCCGCCTCGACGAGCTGGGCAGCGCCGATCCGCGGACGCCGCGGGCGGAGAACGCGGCGTCGCGTACGTCGCAGCGTGTCGTCGACCTCACCGCCGCAGGGCACTACGACGAGGCGACCGCGCTCTTCCGGCCCGACTTCGAGCGGTTCGACCGCCGCCGCACGGTCGCCGGCCCGACGATCACGAGCGGGGCCGAGTACATGGCGTCGTTCCGGGCGATCCTGGACCAGTTCGACGCGATCACCATCGAGCCGATCGCGGTGAGGGGCGACCGGCTCCACCTCAGCCGCACGCGGTTCTCGACCGAGTCCGGGTTCGAGACGGTGTTCTGGCACATCGCCGAGCTCGACGACGCCGGGCTGATCTGCTGGATCGCCAGCCACGACGAGGACGACCTCGACGCCGCGCTCGACGAGCTCGACGAGCGCTACATGGCGGGTGAGGGCGCTCCGGACGCCGATCTGCTGCGGACTGCGCATGACCTCGACCGTGAGTTCCGCGCCGACTTCGACCAGGCGAGCAGGAGTTTCGCCCCGGGCTTCGTGTACGACGACCGTCGCCGGCTCAGCTACGGCGAGGGCGACCTCGCACATCTCACCGCGATCCAGCGCGCAAGCGCCGAGACGGGCCTCGACCGGGTGGCGACGATCAACCGCAAGCTGTACCTGGCCGGGCGGACGATCCTCACCGTCCAGAGCGCAGTTCGGCGAACGCCCGACGGGCGCGAGTTCGAGTGGACCGCGTGCCTCGTCGCCGCGTTCGACGCGTCACTTCGTCTCGCCCGCCTCGAGTACCTCGATGAGGACGACTGGGACGCCGCCCTCGCCCGCCTCGACGAGCTCGGCGCTGCGACCTTCGACCCCCGCACGCCTGAGGTCGAGAACGGATGGACCTCGATGTCGGCTCGGTTCCTCGAGCTGACACGGGAACGGCGCTTCGACGAGGCCGGCCGGCTGCTGCGCCCCGACCTGGAACGCATCGACCATCGATCACACCTCGCCTACACGCCGATCCGCAGCGCCGCCGAGTACATGGTCTGGCACTCGCAGATCTTCGAGCAGTTCGACACGATCGACTGGGAACCCATCGCCGTGCGGGGTGAGCGGCTCGGTATCTCACTCACCTCGCTCCGCGCGGCCGGTGGATTCGAGTCCGTGTTCCTCATGCTCGGCGAGCTCGACGATCACGGACTGTCGGCGTCGTTGGCGATCTACGACCTGGACGACCTCGATGCCGCGCTCGCGGAGCTCGACGCCCGATTCGCCGCCGGTGAGGGCGCCGAGCACGCGCCGCTCCTCTCCACGTTCACCGTCGGCCTCGCCGCGTTGCGGTCCGGCGACCTGGACGCGATGGCGGCGCAGTCCTCACCCGAGTTCGACTACGTCGATCGTCGCCCCGCGTCATTCGGCGCCCTCGACGCCAGCGGGTTCGTCGATATGGCGAAGGCGTACGGCGACGTCGATCGCACGAGCGCCGTCACCAAGGTCTACTTCGGCGAGCGTGCGCTCATCGCTCGGCTGTGGTCGCGCGGCGTCAGTTCGGAAGGCGCCGAGGCCGAGTGGGTGTCCCACACGGTCTTCACGGTCGACGACACCGGCCGCGCCCTCCACGGCGAGCTGTTCGCCGAGGACGACTGGGACGCCGCGCTCGCCCGTTTCGACGAGCTGCGCGTCGCGCCCGTCGTGGCGATCGCCCCGGGCGTGGGGAACGCGGCGTCCCGCGTGGCGCAGCGTCTCCTCGACCTCACGGCCGCCGACCGCTACGACGAGGCCGCAGATCTCCTCCGAGACGACTTCCAGCGGATCGACCGGCGCCACACCGTCGCCGCCCCGCCCGTCACCAGTGGCGCCGAGTACCTCGACTCCATCCGGGCGATCCTCGGGTTGTTCGACACGATCAGCACCGAGCCGGTCGCGGTCCGGGGCGAGTCGCTCTATCTCAGTCGCTCCGTCCTCACCCGCGAGGGCTTCGAGACGGTGTTCTGGGCCCCGACCGAGCTCGACGCCGACGGGCGGCTGCGACGCATCGTCAACTACGACGAGGGCGACTTCGCCGCCGCGGTCCAGCAGCTCGACGCCTGGTACGGCGAAGGTCTCGGCGCCGAGGAGGCGTTCACGAACCGGCGCGCCGGTGACTTCGTCCGTTCGATGGCGTCGCTCGACGGTGAGGCGACCCTCGCGCTGGTGCATCCGGACGTTCGGTTCACCGATCGCCGGAGGCTTGGGCTGGGAGCCATGGGCTTCGACGGGGTGGTGGGCGTCCTCGCGGCCCGCGCCGAGGACACCACCGAGGACCGGTCGTACTTCCAAGACCTCACGGTGCGCGGCCCCGCGATGATGGGTCGGCTCTGGTCCGAGGGGATCGGGCCCGACGGCACCGAGGTGCTCTACGAGTTTCACTGGGTCGCCCGCTGGGTGGCTGGGCGGATGCACGACATCGACTGGTACGACCTCGACGCCGTCGACGCGGCCCGGGTTCGGTTCGAGGAGCTCGCCTCGGCGCCCCCTCCCGCCGAGCTGGACAACGCCTGCGTACGCGCGCTCGCGCGCATCGAATGGCTCGCGTCGTCCGGGCATCTCGCCGAACTGGTCGACGGGATCGCGCCCGACGTGGTCACCGTCGATCACCGGAGCGGCGTGGGTCTCGGGTTTCGGATCGAAGGTCGGGACGCCTTCCTCGAGAACCAGATCGAGTTGAGGTCGAGCCTCGGCTTCTTGGCCCCGCGCCTCGAGTGGCTCGCCGTTCGAGGCGGGCACAACGGACTCGTGAAGGTGACGTATGCCACCGACAGCGGCTTCGAGGTCGAGTTCCTCGAGACGTACGAGATCGACACCGACGGTCGCCTGTGCCGTAGCGACCTGTTCGATCTCGCCGACCTCGACGCTGCGGTTGCCGAGGTCGACCAGCGCTACGTCGCGGACGAGGGCGCCGCCCACGCGGACCGCTTCCGGGTTCTCAACGCGGTCCTTCGCGGCATGGAACAGCGGAACCCGGGTGCGATGGCCGAGAGCTTCCGGCCCGACGCCGAGATCGTGGACCGTCGCCAGATCTCCTGGCCGGCAACGGATCCCCAGGGCTTCGACGCACAGATGCGCAGCTACGACGACCTGGACCAGACGTACCTGATCCGGTCCGTCCGGTTCGCGGAGCACGCGAGTCTCGCGACGGTCGAGAACCGCGGCGTCGACTCGGACGGGCGGGACTTCGAGTGGGTGTTCCACGCGGTGGGTCGGCGCGATCCGATGGGACGCGCCACCGGGCTCGAGATGTTCGACGAGGACGACTGGGACGCTGCGTTCGCCCGCTTCGAGGAGCTGAGTGCCGCGTCGCCGTCGGACGCGAGGACGCCGGAGATCGAGAACGCCGCGACCCGCTCCGCCCGACTGAGCTGGCGACTGCTGCCCGAAGGCCGCTTCGACGAGCTGCCGGCGGTCGCTCCCGGTTTCTCGATGGAGTCGCGGCGCCGGTTCCTCCGACTCCCGGAGGAGCAGGACTGGCTCGACGCGCTGATGCTCCTGATCGAGCAGTACTCCTCCTTCGTCGTCGAGCCGCTTGCGATACGGGGGCGACGGGCGGCGGTCGTGCGCGTCGTGGCGAGCGACGACGCAGGCAATGAGTCGGCATGGGTCGCCGCGCTGGAGCTCGACGAGTCGGACCGGTGGGCACGGCAGGTCAACTTCGACGAGGAGGACGAGGTCGCCGCGATCGACCTCCTCGACGAGTGGTACATCGAGGGCGAGGGCGCCGCCGACGCGGAGGTGCTGACCGCCCAACGCGAAGGGATGCGTCGGTACCACGCTCACGACTGGGACGGGCTCCGGGCCATCGGTGCGCCGGACTTCGAGTTCGTCGATCACCGGCCGCTGCCGTGGCCGACGTCCGACGCGGAGGGGCTGATCCGCCTGATGCAGGAGCGGGTCGAACAGGTGCCCGACGTGCAGAGCCGGATCCGCAAGCTCTTCGTGAGCGCCCGGGCGATCCTCAGTGTCGGTGACGTGGTCGGTACCGACGAGCACGGTGGGCTCCAGCAGTGGCCGGTGCTGACCGTGTACGAGGTCGACGCCGCAGGTTCGAACCGTCGCATCGAGTACTTCGCGCTGGAGCAGTGGGACGCCGCGCTCCGCCGCTTCGACGAGCTCGCCGCGGCGTCTGTCGATGCCGCCCGCACCCCGGAGATCGTCAACGCTTCGACGCGTGCGCTCGACGCGATGTGGGCGGCGGCGATCGGGAATCGCTTCGACGACCTGGCCGGGATCCTCGCGCCGGCAGCCGTCCGTGACGATCGTCGGAAGGGCGTTGCGGCCGCGCCGATGAACGGTGACGGCGAGTACCTGGAGCTCCTCCGCTCGTCCTTCGCCGACGGGCAGGTGCGCAGGGTCGACTCGTCCCCGCTGGCGGTGCGCGGCGAGCGGCTCTCGCTGAGCACCGTCGTCTCCGACGTCCTCGACTTCGAGATCGGCTTCCTGATCCTCGTCGAGCTCGACGTCGAGAGTCGGATCGCGGCGGTGGTGCTCTACGACGAGGAGGACCTCGCCGCGGCCCAGGACGAGCTCGACGACCGCTTCGTCGCCGGCGAGGCCGCGACGTATGCCCCGCTCATGGCGACGGCGCGCTCGTACGTCCGGGCGACGAACGCCAAGGACCATGCGACCGTGGCGGCGCTGAGTGCACCCGGCATGACGCTGCACGACCACCGGCTGCTCGGCGCGCTCGACGCGACGAACTACCTGCCGAACGCGGCCGAGGGCGAGGACATCGCGACATCGATGCTCGTCACGAAGTACCTCCTTGCGCCACGAGCCCTGATGGCTCCGGCCATCATGCGGGGGATCGACGCGTACGGTGGCGAGGCGCTGTGGTTCGTGATCGTGGTCGATGCCTTCGACGCCGACGCCCGCTACCGGCGGGTCGACTTCTACGACGCCGAGGACTGGGACGCCGCTCTCGCGCGCTTCGACGAGATCGCCGCCGAGTCAGCGGTGGATTCCCGTCACCCACGCGCCGAGAACGCCGTCACCCGAATCCTGGCGCGCGACCGGTGGCGGGAAGACCACGACCCGGACTACGACCGGGCCGCGGGCGTCGCACCGGACGTTGACTTCGAGGACCGTCGTTCCGGCGTCTCGCTCCCGGAGCTCCGCGGGATCGACCAGCTGCGCGAGAACATGGCGGCGCAGGACGAGTCGTTCGGACCCACCGACTTCGAACCGATCGCGGTGCGAGGCGAGCACCTCGCGCTGGTGAGCACGCGGTCGACGTCGGAGTCCGGGTTCGAGCTCACCTCGCTCATGGTCTTCGAGACCGACGAAGCCGACCGGGTCCGCTCGATGGTGTCCTTCGACCCCGACGCGCTCGCCGCCGCGATCGACGAGCTGGACGACCGGTTCCTCGCAGGCGAGGGCGCGCCGGACGTCCGCGTCCTCTCGGTGATGCGCGCCGCGTTCCGCGCGACACGGGACGAGGACACGGACGCGCTCGGCCCACTTCTGTCACCGGCGCTGGTCACGGTCGACCACCAGCGCATCGGCTTCGGGACGGCCGATCGCGACTCGTACCTCGAGCGTGAGCGCTCGGACCAGCACGTCATGCGGCGCGACCGCGAGTACACCCGGAAGGGGTTCGTGTGCGGCGCCGCAGTGCTCGTCGTGTACGAGTCGCGGCGTCTCGACCCACACGGCGGCGAGGTGCTGTACCAGTCGTACTTCGTCGCGAGGGTCGACGCGTCGGACCGCATCGACCGGATGGAGTGGTTCGACGTCGACGACTGGGACGCGGCCCTCGCCCGCTTCGACGAGCTCGCGGCCGAGCCGGTCCCCGACGCCCGCCACCCGCGTCCCGAAAACGCCGCGACCCGCCTCAACGCCCGGTACTTCGCGCTCGTCGAGGCCGGGCGGACCGACGAGGGCCACGTGCTGGTCGCACCCGAGTACGTGCGCGAGGACCGTCGAACCGTGGTGGCGCTCCCGGACGCGTCCGGCGACGAGATCCACGGCGCCATCGACGCGGCGCGCCACGTCGGCTTCACGTCGTTCCGCGTCACGCCGATCGCGGTGCGCGGCGACCGGCTCACCCTCGGCCGAGGAGTCATGACGACGGCCGACGGGTTCGAGGTGCGCCTCCTGGTGGTCGACGAGCTCGGCCCCGACGGCCGCGCGATCGCGTCCGTCTACTTCGACGAGGACGCCCTCGCTGCCGCGTTCGAGGAGCTCGACGCCCGCTACGTCGCGTCCGGTGAGGCGACCGACGTGGAGCAGGAGGCGCTCGCCGACACCGCAATGCTCAACCGGCGCGACTACGCCGCGTTCAAGGCGCGGCTGTCACCTGAGTTCGTTCTGATCGACCACTCTCCGCTCGGCTTCCCGCCGGCGGATCGTGACGCGTTCACTGACGAGAACCTGGCGGGTCTCGATGGGATCGTGCCGGACAACGTGAAGGTCGTGGTCAAGCTGATCGCCGCCCGCGACGGCGTGCTCGCCGTCAATCGTGTGGTCGGGACGACCGCCGAAGGCAACGAGTACGAGTGGGCGCCGATCTTTGTCTGTCACCTGGGTCCCGACGGGCTCACCGACCGGATCGACGCCTACGCCCCCGAGGACTGGGACGACGCGCTCGCCCGCTTCGACGAGCTGGCGGCTGCGCCGGCGGGCCCCGCGGTCGCAGTACCCGTGCTCACCAACGCGGCGATGCGTTACTTGGAGGCTGCCCGCGAGTTCTCGAGCACGCCGGGCCGGAACGTGGATGACTTCGCCGTCCGGTGGCTTGCCCCGGACGTCGTGCGTGTCGATCGGCGGACCGGCGTGTCGGCACCCGAGGTCTCCGGACGCGGCGCCTACGCGGACGTGTTCAGGGCGATGCGTGAAGCGTTCGTGAGCTTCACGCTCGATCCCGTCGCGGTCCGCGGTGAACGGCTGGCGTTGGTGGCGACGGTAGGGACGTCGCCCGAGGGCTTCGAGCTGCCGTACCTGATCCTGGTCGAGGTCGACGACGCCGGCCGGGCTCTCTTCCTCGCGCACCGGGACGCCGACGACCTCGCCGGCGCGCTCCAGGAGCTGGAGGACCGCTATGTCGTCGGGGAAGGCGCGGCCGATGCCTATGGGATCCGACGCCTCGGCGACTTCGGGCGGGCGTACACCGCGCGCGACTGGCCGGCCGTCGCCGAGCTCTTCGCCGTCGACTCGGCGGTCACGGACCACCGGGCCATCGGCCAGGGGTGGTCGACCCGTGAGGACTTCGTCGCGTCGAGTCGGGCCGTTGTCGACCTGGTCCCCGACGTCGTCCACGTTCCGAGCGAGCTGGAAGCTCTTGACGGCGTCGTCCTCGTGCACGGCGAAGCGTTCGGCACCACCGCCGAAGGCGGGCGCTACGCCTGGTCGTACCGCATGGTCGTGGTCTACTCGGGCGGCCTGATCGCTCGGCTCGAGCTCTTCGACATCACCGACGAGTCGCGTGCCCGGGCGCGGTTCGCCGAGCTCGCCGCGAGCGACCCCCGCACCCCGACGATCGACAACGAGTGCGTCCGGGTCCAGGAGCGTCACGCGTGGCTGCTCGCCCGAGCCGGCGACGACGTCAGCCTCGTGGCCGGATACGACCTGCTCGCCCCGGACGTCGTCCAGATCGACCGCCGGCACGGGGTCGCGGCGCCGGATCTCGTGGGCCGTGACGCCCGCGTCGCGAACCTCGCCGCGGTTGCCGCGACCTTCGGCGACCTCGAGATCGACCACATCGCGGTGCGGGGAGAACGGCTCGCGCTCATCCGGTGGACGATCACCGCCGACGGCGGATTCCACGTGACCGGTTACGACGTGAACGAGCTCGACGTCGACGGTCGGATCTGTCGCATCGTGACCTTCGACGAATCCCAGCTGCGCGACGCGGTCGAGGAGCTCGAAGGCCGCCACGAGGAGGTGCGCGGCGGCGCGTACACACCGGTTGAACGGGCGTTCGCCGACGGGGTGCGCGCCGCGAACCGCGGTGACTTCGATGCGGTGGCCGCCTCGCACGCCGTCGGATACGAGCAAGTCGATCACGCGCGGCTGGGGATCGGCGGTACCGACTCGTCTGGTCTCGTCGAGCACCACCGGGCGCTCCACGAGCAGGTCGATCTCGTGTTGTGCCCGGCGCGGATCTTCGCCGCGGATCGCGTCGGCCTCGCGTTCCTCCCATACCGGGGGACGACCGCGGACGGTGGCGAGTACCTGTGGGCGCTCGCGATCGTGAAGGTTCTGGACGCGGCCGGACTCGTCCTCGAGGACCACACCTTCCTCGTCGAGCAGTGGGACGAGGCCCGGGCCCTCTTCGACGAGCGGTCGGCCGAGGTCCCCGCCGCCGAGCCGCTGTCGAACCGCGCGCTTCGGAACATCGCATGGTTCCCGGAGGCGTTCGCGGCCCGGGACTGGGACCGGATCACCTCCCTGTATCACGAGCAGTTCGTCAACGACGATCGCCGGCGCGCGGTGAGCTCGGGCCAGACGATCGGTCACGCGTCCACGTTCATTCGTTCGTTCGCGGACGTCGGGGTCGCGACGGTCGCGCAGACTCCGCTCGCAATTCGCGGGGAACGACTCGCGCTCGTTCGTCGCTCGTGGCACCGGCCCGACGGGTTCGAGATACCGGTACTGTCGCTCATGGAGTTCGACGCGGACGACCGCATGGTGTCCAACACGATGTGGGACGTCGAGGACATCGCCGCGGCGGTGGAGGAGCTGGACCGTCGGTACCTCGCGGGTGAGGGCGCCGAGCTGGCGCAGTTCGAAGAGCTCGAGACCGCCGAAGTCGCGAACAGGGCGACCGCGGCGGGTGAGCGCGCCCGTGCCGCGGCGCTCCGCGGCGACCGCGCCGCGACGCTCGACGCCTTCGCGCCCGACTTCCGGCGGATCGAGGGCCGCCCGCGCGCCATCAGCGGCGAGCGGGTCGTGGGCCGCGACCTCTACGTCGACGGCATGCTCGCCGGCCCGGACGCGGGTCTCACGCACTTCGACGCCGACGTCCTCGAGACGGTGGGTGACGACCACGCGCTGACCCACGTCCGGTGGCACAACGACGCCGGCTCGGTGCAGGAGTGGCTCCTCGTCGGTGAGGTCGACGGCGAGGGTCGGTTACGCCGGATCGCGAACTTCGACCCTGAGGACCGTGATGCGGCCTCCGCGCTGCTGCACGCATGGGCCACGGGCGGTCCGCAGGCCGGCGACCGGTTGTCGGTGACCGCTGCGGTCCGTAACGCTGCGCTTGACCGCGGCGACCGTGACGCGGTGCTCGCCACCTACACGGCCGACTTCGTGCGCGAGGACCACCGCCGGGGCATGAACTTCGGGACCTCGGACCGGGAGGAGACGGTCGACGCGCTGCTCGCCGGCAACGACGTCGGCCTCGGCAACCGGTCGTTCACGACGGTCGAGGTCGTCGGCGACGAGCACACGCTCGTCGAGTTTCGGATGAGCCACACCGACGGGTTCGAGGTCGTGTACCTCCTCGCGCTCGAGTCGGACGAGGAGGGCCGGCTCCGTCGTGCTGCGAACTTCGACCTGGACGACCGGGAGCGGGCATCGGCCCTGCTCCAGGAGTGGGCTCACGGCCCGGCACCGGCGGGGGCCGAGCCGGAGGAGCTGACGAACGAGGCGGTGCGGAAGATGGACGAGCTCGCCGAAGCGTTCGCCGCGTTCGACTGGGCCGGTTACCGCGCCCTCTGGGCCGACGAGCCCGTCTCCGAGGACCGGCGGACGGGTGTGAACTCGGGGGTGACCCGGGGACGAGCGCAGATGGTCGAGTTCGGGCGCTCGCTCGCCGACGTCGGCTTCACGTCGGTCGCGCACGAGCCCGTCGCGGTCCGCGGTGAGCGCCTGGCGCTGCTCCGCCGCACCTGGCTACGGCCCGACCGGTTCGAGCTCCCGGTCCTCGTCGTCGTCGAGCTCGACGCCGACGGTCTCTACGCGGCGAACGTCATGTTCGACGCCGAGGACCTCGGGTCGGCGATGGACGAGCTGGACCGTCGGTACCTCGCCGCCGACGGGGCCGAACACGAGCGGTTCGTGCAGTCCGTCGCGGAGTTCTGGCGGTGCTACAACGCGCGCGACCGGTCCGGTCTGCGGGCGTACCTCGCCGACGACTACCGGCTGGTCGACCTTCGCCCCGCGAGCGCGGGCACGTCGATCAGCTCGGCCGACGAATTCCTTGACTACATGCAGGGCCTGGTCGAGCTTGCGCCGGACATGTTCGCGTTCCCGACCTCGTATCTCGCGTTCGGCGAGCGGTGGTGCCTCTACCGCGAATCGGTGACCGGCACCTCGACCGCCGGCGCCGAGGTCCGGCTCGAGTTCGTGAGCGCGGCGAAGCTGGTGGACGGAGTCTTCACCGCCAGCGAGGTGTACCTCCCCGAGCAGCTCGCAGAAGCGCGCGCGAGGTTCGAGGAGCTCGAGGCCGGGGTGGACGAGTCCGCATAGGAGGTCGAGCGCCGGGATCGATGCTCGTGCCCGTTCGTGCCCCTGGATTGCGTGCCCTTGACGTGCCCGTCGCACGCGGCACCTGCGGTCACTCGTGGTGAATACCGGTCACCCGATCACGCCGCTGACCTGGGCCTCGAGCCTGTGACCTGCACTTCCGCGTCGGCTCGCGCGAAGTTAGGAAACCGACGCTCTATCCCCTGAGCTACGAGGGCTTGCGCTCATTTGTGCAGGTGAGAGGGTACTTCCGACGTTCCGCTCGTTCGTGCCCGGCGCGTTCCGTGCCCTTGGCGTGCCCAATGATCGCGACCGACGCGTCGGCCAATGCCGGTGCCTATGGGAACGGCTCCCGGCGAGCTCGTGCACCGGCAGCGTTGCCATCACGGTGTCGTGGTCGGCGCTCATGGCCACCTCTGGTCGATCAAGCCTGGTCGTGGTGCAGGTGCCGCAACGTAGCGGTTCGGGTTGGGCGCACTGTCGGCGCTCGACCGCCAGCAGCCTCCTGCGTCCGGCTGACGATCGCACTAGGTGGCCGCTTCGAAGTGTTTGGAGCGAAGGCCGCGGATTCGGTGCGGTCGCGGTTCAGATGGGTTTGGGCAGGCTGACGAGTTGGATTGCCGAGAAGATCAGGATGGTTGCGCCGACGGCGATCAGGCCGACGCGTGCGGATCGGACCGGGAAATGGCTGCTGATCCCCACGAGGAAGAGCACGGATGCGAGATAGACCGTGGTCCGCACGTAGTCGTCGCCGGTCGTGCCCTGATCCGATCCTTCGGCGAAGAGCTTTTCTGCTTTCGCGGTGAGCGCGGCCGCCTTGACCTTGTCCGGCTGCTTGTACTCGGGCATCGCCTGGGGCCCCGGTGGCGCATCGGGGTTCGTCTCGGGTTCGGTGGCGATCCAAGCGTCGAACGCTACCCGCAGGTTCTTGCTGAAGCGTCGGAGAGCGACCGCCTGTGCATCCGGATCCTTCGCCGCGCTTGCATTCAGCCACGCGTTGAACACCAAGGCGTCGCCGAGTCGCGAGTCCAAGCCGATGAGCTCCGAGGTATTGGCGAGGTTGCGCGTCGTCGCGGCCTCGGCGACGGTCAGGCGCGACTCCGTGGACCACTTCGCAGCTGCGTATCCGGACCAGGCGGCCATCAGCGCCACGACGGCGAGCAGCGCGGCCTCCACGATGGTGATCACCCGGTCCCGACCGGTCGCCTCGGCGCGATCTGAGTGATGGGCGTGATGAGCAATCTCCTTGCCCACCTCGCCTGGTCCAAGCCCTTCCGGCATCGTCTCGATGTCCTCCAACCTCAATTTCAGGAGCGGACCCTACGGTGCCCTCGTCGGCGTCCGCGCTGTCAGCGCCGGCGGCCGCCTGCGTCGGGTTGCGGCGAGGTCGTGGCCTTTGACGCAAGATCTGGACGTGCGGGTAGGTCACGTCCGAGCGGACGATCGATCGCTGCGAAGGGCGTGGGCAGATCTGCGTTGCCGTGCCCATGCGTGCCCGTCATGAGCGGTAGTGGCGGTCACTTACGGTCGACACCGATCACTCGATCAGGCCGCTGATCTGCGCGTCGAGCCTCTGATCTGCTGCTCCACGTCGGGTTGCGTGAAGTGAGGAAACCGATGCTCTATCCCCTGAGCTACGCGAGGGCGCGAGGGCGGGGGTTGGGATGCATCTGTTCAGTGAGAGCGTACCTACGTTCAGATCGTTCGTGCCCGCGCGCTCAGCCTGCGCGTTCGAAGCTGAGGAGCAACTCGATCTCGCCGCGGTCGCCGGTCTTTGCCGGCCCGAAGCTCGGGTTCGTGATGCCGTACTCCGCGAAGACGACCGGGATCGATCCCTGCACCTCGACGTGTCGACCATTGCGGCGGGCGGACAGCAGGACGGTCACGGGGCGCGTCCGGCCGTGGAGCGTGAGGCGGCCGCGGATCGCCGTGCGGATCGTCACCAGGTCCGCCGGGACGCGTCGCAGCGTCGCCGGCGCCGACAGGCGGAATGTCGCGATCGGGAACCGGGCGGTGTCCATGATCTGCTCCCGGAACCGGCGGTCGCGGGCGTCGCGGTCGCTCGTCACCGTGCGGAGATCGACCCGGAAGGATCCCGACCGTACGACGCGCCCGTCGAGCACGAGCGAGCCCTCGACGGCCGCGGTGCGCCCGACCGCGGTGGTTCCCTGCCCGAAGAGCGTCTCCTGCACCCGGTATCCCGCCTGCGAGCCCGCCGTCACCCGCCACGTGCCGTCGAGGTCGGCTCGTGCGGTGCTCTCTCCCGGAGGCGGGCGCTTCGCGGCCGGCTCGAACGCGAGCTTCGCCGGCGGCGGTCCTTCGATGTAGTGGATGTAGACGTACGGGCCGATCACGATGATCAACCCGGCCAGGACCGCGACCAGGAGGGGCAGTCCAACCAGGTAGGTCGACCGTCGTCGGAATCGGGAGCGCGTCGTTGGTGCCTTGGTCTGGGGCGTTTGCTCGGTCATGCGGTTCAGGCCATGAACGTTGATTTGGCCGGCGTGACGCGGAGGATCGTGCGCTGCTGCTCGTCGAGACTGTCGACGAGCGTGGCGGGATCGATCGGGTCGGTGCCGCCCATCCGGGCGAAGACGAGCGCGGTGAGCTCGGCCCGCAGCGGATCAGCGTCGATGGTCTCGGCCTCGCCGTAGATCACGAGGTGCGACCGCCCATCCGGCACCGTGACCGACACCCTCGGCTGGCGCAGCGCGTTCTTCCACTTCGCCGTGTAGGACTTGGCCGAGATGAGGAGCCGGCCCTCGTCGTCGACGATGTACCCGATCATCGACTGCTGGGGTGAGCCGTCGGCGCGGCCGGTGGCGAGGACGGCCCAGAGGTGGTCGTCGCTCGTCGGCGTCTACGACGCGTCGAGGTCGGCCTGAGTCTCAGGACGCGGGCTGATGATTCTCACGTGGTTCGGGGGTGAGAAGGCCACCGCGTGCGGCACCGACGAGCGCTACGAGGAGCAGCAGGGGTCCCCAGAATGCCTCGCTCAAGGGCGTGTAGCCGGGCAGCACAAGGAAGGCGAGCAGCCCCGCGTCCGCGACGGCGACGATTGCGAGTGGGCCGAGCACGGTTGAGGGCCGGCGGCCTCGGGCACTCGCAACTGTGAGCGCCGTCACCGCGATGCCGGCACATGCGATGAGGAACCCGTGAAATGCGATGACGGACTCTGCGACGGCTCCGGGGTCGCTGGCGCGGTCGCCGATCTCCGCGCTCGAACCGAGGAGTTCGAGAGCGGCCTGGCCGCCGTCTCGTTCGACGGTGGCGACCTCGGCGATGCCTCCGACCAGGTGCAGGAGTCCCCACAGCACGAGCGCTCCGATCGCGGCACCGCGCGCCCAACGATCGCCGGTCGCGGTCATCGGTCGAGCTCCCGTTCGGCGACCGCCTTGAGCGCGTCGAGCGTGGTGGCCAGGTCTTCGGCGAGCTGGTCGCGCCGGCCGGCGAGCTGCTCGGCGACGGCGGGATCGCGCATCGCGGTGATGTCGAAGGACTCGGTCACCTCGGTCGTGGAGTCGTCGATGACACGCAGCTCGTAGGTCCATGTGGTCGGAGCGTCGTCACCCGCGTTGAACGAGAACCGGTGCGGGCGGTCGGCGTCGACGACCTCGCAACGGGTCGTCCACTCCTGGTCACCTCGCCGGTTCGCGCCGGTGAACACGACACCGGTGGCGAGGGGTCCGTTCGGCGGGACCTCTGCACCCACGCACTCTGGGCTCCATTCGCCCATCCTGGCGACGTCGGTGATGAGGTCGTAGATCACCTCGGGGGGTGCCGCGATGCGGCTGGTGCTCGTCGCGGTGCTCGTTGACATGTGTGCCTCCTTGGTCGTTCGGTTGGTGCTTGCGACCGTACGGAGGCGCCCTTTTGGTTCCCTGTTGGTCCTGCGCACCGGTGCGCCGTCGCCGTTAGCCTCGGGGGCCAGTGAGCGTCGATCTGCGCTTCGAGGTGCTCGGCCCGGTGCAGGTCCTGCGATCCGGGCAACCGGTCCGGGTCACCGGCCGCCGCCAGCGGCTGCTCCTGTCCGTGCTGCTCGCCGAGGCTCCGCGGGTGGTGTCGGCGGCGCGGCTCGTCGACGCGCTCTGGCTGGGGAATGCCGAACCGCAGGATCCCGTCAACGCGCTGCACCAGTACGTCGCCCATCTCCGGCGGCCGCTTTCCGAAGGCATCGGGACCGGGAACGGCTCCGTGCTCGAGACGAGCCCGCCCGGCTACCGGCTCGCACCCGCGCTCGGAGCGGTCGACGCCGAGGACCTCGCGGTGCTCACGGGGAGGCTCAACGACCTCCAGCGGTCCGACGATCACGTCGCCGCGGTGCAGGTCGCGTTCCAGGCACTGGCGCTCTGGCGAGGCACGCCGTTCGACGAGTTCGCGGACCACCCCTTCCTCGTTTCTGTCGTGGGCGCCTACGCAGAGCGACGCACCGCATTGCTCGAGCGGCTGGTCACCTCCTTGGCGGCGCTCGGCGACCACCGCCGGACCATCGAGGCGCTCGAAGGTGGGCTCGAGTGGGCCGATCGCCCGCATCTCGCAAGCGCGTACGTGTCGGCGCTCGCGTTTGCCGATCGACAAGCGGACGCGCTGGCTGCAGCCGAGCAGCATCGGGTGGCGCTTGCCGAACGCGGTCTCGAGCCGTCGGTCGCGTTCCGCCTCTTGACTGACGAGATCGCCACCCGCGGCCGTCCCCGTATCGACCAAGCCGACCTGGTCGTCGTCCGCAGCGCGGCTGCGGATTCGTTACGAGAACTGCTCCGACACCTTCCGGCCCGTGAGCACCTCGACCTGGCCAGCGACGCGGCGTTCGATCTCGAGATCGCCGCTGTCGACGCGGCGAACGAGGGCGTCATCGCGAGTGACACCGACCTCTGGCTCGCGTCGTTGCGCAAGCGCGAACCCGGTGTCCTGTCGCTCCTCGACCGCGCGAATCCCGGGGAGCGGGCAGAGACCGCTCGGATGCTGCGACTCGCGGTGTCGTACGCGCGCTACTGGGACTGGACCGGTGATCAGCTCCGGCTCCGGCGGGAGCTGGTCCGGGCGCTCGATGCCCGTATCGCCGCAGGTGAGGGCGACGACCGCACCGTCGCCGAAGCCGCCGGCTGGCTTGCCTACAGCTACGGAGACGATGCAAGCCGTGGTGAGGAGTATCTGGAGCTGGCTCGTCGTCGGACCGAGCACGACCCCCTCGGCGCCGGACGCGCGCTCGCGGTCGAGTCCGTCATCCTCCGACGGGACGCGCCGGAAGCGGCACTCGATCGAGGTGCCGATGCCGTCCGCCTCCTCCGGCACCACGGCGAACCGGCCGAGGTGGCCTACGCCCATCTGGTGAGCGCGCTCGCGGCGTTGGATGCGGACCTGACCCATGCCGCCGCATGGCACATCCAGGAGGCGGATCACCTGTATCGACTCGCCGGCGATCGGCGCGGCCTCGCGTGGGTCGACGTGGTGCAGCACCGGCTCGAGGGCGATCGACCGTCCTTCGCGTCCCGGTTCAGCGCGCAGCACGACGAGCACACGATCCCGGCGATGCTCGAAGGCGACCCGGCCGAATGAAGCGCCCGGTCGTGCGCCTGGTCGGCGTCTATCACGCAACGGGGACGCTCTGGGGCGAGCTCTCGTACTGGCTCAAGGCGCGCGTCGGCCGAGCGCACTGCGCGCTCTGCTCGATCACTCACGGTTCGGTGCGCGAGAAGGCGGACTGGCAGCGGTGTCGCTCTGAGATGGCGGTACCATTCGTCGCGGTGCACCTCGACGAGCGCGGCCCGGAGCTGACCGCGTTCACCGACGGCCGCACGCCGTGCGTGGTCGCCGAGACCAGCACCGGACTGGTGATGGTGGTCGACGCCGACCGGTTGGAAGCCTGCGATGGTTCGCCGGCGCGCCTGGTCCAGGCGATCGACACGCGAGCCGCGGAACTCGGGTTGGCGCTCGGTGGGGAGTGATCCGATGACGACGGTCGAGGAATCGCTGGCGGGGGCGTTCGCGCTCACCACCGCCGTCCTCGGCCACGTCGGCGACTCCGACCTGGAGCGGCCGAGTGCGTGCCCCGGCTGGGACCTCGGCCATCTCCTCGGCCATGTGTTCGGCTCGACGCATGCGTTCCGCGTGATGCTCGACGGCGGCCCGCTCCCGGCACGCGCCCGCGTCGCTCTCGAGCCCGACCGGGTTCGCCAGTTCACCCGGCTCGCCGGTCGGACGCTCCACGGGTGGCGAGCAGCCGGCGCGCTCGATGCCGAGTATGGGCCGGGCGCGCTCGAGCTCGACGACGGTGTGCTGATCCCGCCGATCGCACTCCCGGGCCCCATGGTGGCGAGCATCGAGCTCCTGGACGTCGGGGTGCACGTGCTCGACATCGCCGACGCGATCGGAGATCGAGCGCTGGCCGCGGACCAACGGCTCGCGGAGGAGACGCTGCGCGCCGCGGAGACGCTCCTGCAGCCGGGGATCCGCGAGCTCGTCGGATTCGGCGATGCGCGTCCCGTGGCCGCAGGTGCGAATGCGGTCGAGCGACTGCTCGCCTTCACCGGTCGGGCGATCGAGTGACCCGAACCAGGACTCTCCCGATCTCGGCGCAGCATGGAAGCTGGCCGAGGCGGTGTGGAACAGTGAAGCGATGACCGACCGCGGTCTGCGAGTGCATCTGCTGGGCCGTGGTGTCGCGGAGTCGGAGCTGGTCCACCTGACCGACAACGCGATGATCGGCCTCGCCGGTGACCTCGAGCTGGCGAAGGGCCTTGATCTCACCCTCGCAGATCTGGCCGCTCGCTGTTCCACGACCCTCGAACGGGCCCGGGCGGTGTACCGCGCGCTCGGGCTGGACGCGGCGGCTCTCGCCGGGTTCGGCGAGGGCGACGTGAATCTCGTGAGCCTCCTCGTCGGGGCCGACGCGACGTTCGTCGACGTCGTCGCTGATGAGCTCCTCAGGGTGGCCGGGACGTCCCTGCGGCGGATGGCCGAGGCCGTGGTCGCCGCCTACGTCCAGGACATCGAGATCGACTCTGCTCCCGGCGCCGACAATCTGGTCGGGCTCGCCGAGCTCAACGAGTACGCCTCGGGGCTGATCGTGCAGTTCGCCGGCTCGCTCGGAACGCTGTTCCGGCACCACATGTGGGTAGCGGTGAGGGACCAGCGAAGCGGACAGGACGGGGTGTCGGCCCGCGACCTGATCAGGGTCGGGATCGGCTTCGTCGATCTCGTGGGCTACACGTCGATCGCGAGGACGATGCAACCGAACGAGCTGATGGCCTTGGTCGAGGACTTCGAGCGGCGGGCGTTCGATCTCGCCGCGCAACGCGGGGGTCGGATCGTGAAGAGCATCGGCGACGAGGTGATGATCGTGGCTCCGGACCACGAGACGGTGGCTTCGATCGCGAGCGCACTCGTCGCCAGCTTCGGCGACGACCCGGCGACGCGACCCCGGGCGGGAATCAGCGCCGGTGAGGTCGTGTTCCGCCTCGGCGACTACTACGGCCCCGTCGTCAACCTCGCGGCGCGCCTCGTCGCCGTCGCCGAACCCGGAGAGATCCTCACGGATCTGGACGGGCACGGGGCCGACCAGCTCACGCTGCAACCCGCTGGGCGCCGCCAGCTCAAGGGCTTCGATCAGCCGATCCAGGTCTGGTCGGTGGAGCAGATCGGCGGTTAGCGGGCGACGCGGTCCGCGTCTCCCTCGACAGGTTCCGTCAGACGAGTCTTGCGGCGAGGTGGGCGCAACGGTGGAGTACCGCTTCGGTGCCCTTCAGCGAAGCGCCCCAAGACCAACGACCACGCTTCGACGAGAAACGAGGCTTGGCGGTGATCGTTCGCCAGCTGGTGCACCTCGACGGTGCTGCCGCGGTTCGTCCGGCTGTATGTGCGCAAGTACGCGACCAGCGGTGTCCGACCCGGGAGTGGAACTGCGCCGTCATCGAAGTCCCAACGCATCGCGAGCAGATCGGGTGGGCTGATGACCTCGTAGATGCCGCGTACTTCCGTGCCCCACTCGAGCGTCGCGGAGAACTTGCGGTCCCGGATGCGGACCGGGACCCCGAGCCAACGGCTGTACTTCTCCTCGTCGACGAATGCGTCGAACGCCTCGGTCTGATCGATCGGTACGTCGACGGAGACGATGACCGCGCGACTCGCCCGCACGACAGCCAGGTCGCGCTCCCCGAGAGCGTCGGCCGCTTCCCAGCGCGAGTCGTCGGCGGCGAGGAGCGGAACGAGCGATCGGACCGCATCCTGATTGCATCGGTACCGTCGGAAGTTCCCGTCGACGCGCATCGTGACGAGTCCGGCATCGCGCAGCGTCGTCAAGTGCGACGACAACGTCGGCCCGCTGATCTCGAAAGCCGCGCCGATCTGTCCGACCGTCTGCTCGACGTCCCACGTGAGCCACAGGATCTCGCGCCGGATCGGTGATGCGACCGCGTCGAGCAAGGACTGGAGACCGGGTGCCACGCCGCCAGCGTTGCACAGCTGCTTCGTCTCTGCTCTACTTTGATCAAACTCGAATCAGGAGGCAATCGTGGCGAAGTACGTGCTCGTGTATCAGGGCGGAGCAATGGCGGAAACCGAAGAGGCCCAGCAGGCCGCGATGGCCGCGTGGGGCGCCTGGTTCGGCTCCCTCGGAGCGGCCGTCGTCGACGGCGGCGCCCCGTTCGGCGCGAGCTCAGCCGTCGGCGGCGGCGCGGCGCGTACCGGGCTCACCGGGTACTCCGTGCTCGTCGCTGACGACCTCGACGCAGCAGTCACCATGGCGGGGGGCTGCCCGATCATCGCCGACGGCGGCACGGTCGACGTCTACGAAGCGATCGACGTCGGACCCTGATCGCCAACGATTCGGACACGTCGGAGCCGGTGGTGAGACCGGTTGACGTCCTGACCGAGATCGAGATCGCGCGCCCGATCGAGGTGGTCGCGGCGTACGCGTGCGAGCCGGCGAACGCGCCGGCCTGGTACGACAACATCGAATCTGTCCAATGGCGTACGGACCCTCCAATGCGCGTCGGCAGCGTCGTCGCGTTCGTCGCGCGCTTTCTCGGTCGGCGCCTCGAGTACGACTACGAGTTCGTCGTCTTCGAACCCGAAGCGCGGCTCGTCATGCGGACCCATCAGGGCCCGTTCCCGATGGAGACCACCTACACGTGGGAACCCAGCGGCAACGGCACACGGATGACGCTGCGCAATCGCGGTACACCGCACGGATTCTTCGTGCTCGCCGGCTTGGTCATGGCGCCGGCGATCCGTCGTACGAACCGGAAGGACCTCGCCGCACTGAAGCGGATTCTCGAGCAACCCGCCGCGTAGGTGGCGCAGTCGCTTCGCTGTGGTCACGCGGTATGAGGCGAGGGTCAGGGAGCTCGGTCCGCGCGCATGGCCTGCGCGACGCGGTCGAGGCATGGGGCCAAGTCACGGGTCAGCGGTCGAGCCTCGGACCGAGCGGGAATGCCCTCGCTCGCGTTGCCAACTACCCGCACGAGACACTCGCCGTCTGTTGTCGACCGCGATCGGCGCGCGGCGTGCCCGTTCGTGCCCTTGGAACCCGTGCCCATCGCGTGCCCGTCGTCAGGAGTACTGATGGTCACTCGTGGTCACTGGCGGTCAACCGAAAACGATTCCGACCACGAGTTCGGCGCTGTGACCTGCACCGGAAGACGAGGTGACAGGAAGTTAGGAAACCGACGCTCTATCCCCTGAGCTACGAGGGCGGGGGAGTGTTTGTGCAGGTGAGAGGGTACTTCTGACCCTGTGGCCGCTCGTGCCGGCGCGTTCCGTGCCCTTGGCGTGCCCGATGACCGCGTGACATGCGGTTTCCTGAACCGTGCGTCACGCGCCCGCGGCGCTCGCGTCGATGCTGGTCAGCGCGTTGCGGATCACGCGAGCGCCGGAAAGAGAGCCGTGACGAAGGTCAGATCAACGCGGCGACGCCGTGAGCGTCGGGTCAGGAAACCGTGCGTCAACCCCTGGCGCCCTTTGCGTGACTTGGTCGAGTCATCTGCTCGTGAGCTCGTGACATCACGGTCTCGTCGTTTTGGGACGCGGCTTCTGGGACGCGGTGGAGTGGTCCCGGGCTGGGCGTTGGTACGGATATGCCAGATGGGGGATGTTCTCCGCCGCCGTTGCCGCCACGATGCGGTCATGGTCCCCACCGATACGAACCTGGCAGACTCGGAAGTGTCCCAAGACGTCGAATCGGAGCTTCCGACCGGCACGGTGACGTTCATGCTCACCGACATCGAGGGCTCGACGAAGCTCTGGGAGGCGGGCGCCGACGAGACGGCGATCTCCGTAGCCCGTCACTATGAGCTGATCGAAGCGGCAGTGGCGCTGCACGGAGGCATGCGCCCGGTCGAGCAGGGTGAAGGCGACAGTGTGGTGGGCGCGTTCTCGCGCGCGTCGGACGCAGTGGCCGCGGCGCTCGACGTTCAACGCGCGTTCGCGCAGGAACAATGGCCCGCGGGTGGGGAAGTTCGCGTGCGCATGGCGCTTCACACCGGCGAGGTCCGCTTGCGCGACGCCGGCAACTACTTCGGCCCGACGATCATCCGGTGCGCGCGCATGCGGGCAATCGGGCACGGTGGACAGACGCTTCTCTCCGACGCCACACGCGATCTGGTGGTCGATTCGTTGCCCGACGCTGCTGAGCTCCGTGACCTTGGTCCGCATCGGTTGAAGGATCTCGGCCGGGCCGAGCGGATCTGGCAGCTCGTGCACCCCGATCTCGGCCGCGAGTTCCCTCCGTTGCGTTCGCTCGGCGCGATGCCAACGAACTTGCCCGCGCAGGTGTCGAGCTTCGTCGGCCGTGACGCCGAGCTCACTGCGTTGCGTGAGGCGGTGCGCGAGAACCGCTTGGTGACGCTGACCGGTACCGGCGGTTGCGGCAAGACCCGCCTCGCCATGCACGCGGCGGCCGACGAGCTCGACGTACGCCCCGATGGTGTGTGGTGCGCAGAGCTCGCTGCCGTCGCGCACGGCAGCGATATCTCGGAGGCGATCGCCGGCGTGTTCGGCCTGCGCGAGGAGTTCGGGCGGCCGCTCATCGACACGCTGACCGAACAGCTGCACGATCTCGACGCGCTGCTGGTGGTCGACAACTGCGAGCAGGTGCTCGACGCGGCCGCCGAGATGATCGAGTCGCTGCTGCGCGCTTGCCCGCGCTTGCGTGTGCTGGCCACGAGCCGTGAGCCGATCGGTGTTTCGGGCGAGGTGGCGTGGCGCGTCCCGTCACTCGATCGCTCGACTTCGGTCGCGCTGTTCGTGGATCGCGCCCAACAGGCACGACCAGGATTTGCGCTCGACGCCGAAGCATCGAAGGCGATCGACCAGATCGTCGACCGGCTCGACGGCATTCCGCTCGCGATCGAGCTCGCAGCAGCGCGGGTGCGCATGATGCACCCGACCCGGATCGCGGCGGCGCTCGACGATCGTTTTCGACTACTCACCGGCGGCAGCCGCACCGCGATGCCCCGGCAGCAGACGCTCGAGGCTTCGGTCGCGTGGAGCTACGAGCTCCTCGACGACGACGAGCAGGTACTCGCCCGGCGTCTCTCGGTACTCCACGGCTTCACGCTTGACGCGGCGGAAGCAATTGGTTGCGACGACGAGTCAGACCGGTTCGGTGTGCTCGATCTCTTGACGCGACTCGTCGACAAGTCGTTGGTGCAGGTCGATCACGAGAACCCCGAGTCCCGTTACCGGATGCTGGAATCGGTCCGGCAGTTCCTCCAGGCCCGCCTGGTGGAGTCGGGCGATGCCGACCCGGTGCGCGCTCGACACTTCTCCTTCTTCCTCGCCCTGGCCGAGCAGCTGGCGCCGCGTCTCGCACTCGGCGACGGCCCAGAATGCCTCGCGCGCCTCGAGGCCGAGCACGACAACCTCGACACGGCACTCGAATGGGGCGACGGAGCCGCGGCAACCGAGGAGATGCTGCGGTTCACGGCGGCGCTGACGCTCTTCTGGGAGCTCCGAGGCCACCTCGCGAAAGGCGGACGCTGGTTCGCGCGGGTCCTGCGCGACGACGGCGCGCCGCCGACGGCCGAGCGAGCGCGTGCCCTTTGGGGGGCTGCGCACGTCGCGCTCTACGGCGATGACTTCGAGACCATGGAGATCCGAGCGCCGCAGGCGTTGGCGATGGCCGAGACCGTCGGTGACGACTGGGCGGCCGGGCGCGCCTTGAACACGCTCGGTTTCGCAACCGCGCTCTTCGATCCGGAAGCCGGCCGCGCCCAGTTGGCGCGCAGCATCGAGCTCGGACGAGCGAGCGGCGACGACTGGGCCATCGCCGATGGTTGGAAGATGACGACGGTCGCGTACTACGCCGCACACGACGAAGCGGGCGCAGCTGACGCGCTCGCCCAGTTCCGGACGATCAGCGAACAACTCGAGAGCGACTTCTTCCTCGCCTGGTATCGATTCGTGGTCGGGTACTTCGCGATGCATCGCGGCGACTATGCAGTCGCCCGGGCGGAGTTCGCCCGGTCGCTGGAAGGCTGCCGGCGAGTCGGAGACCCTTCGACGGGCGGCTTTTCCGAAGCATTCGACCTCGGCGCGCGGTCCCAAACCGGGGATCTCGTCGATTCGGCCGCCGGCCTGGATGCGTTAATCGCCCGCGCCAGCGCGGATGGCGGCGGGTTCGCGCTGGGGGAAGCCGTCTCGTTCCGGGCGGACATCGCGCTCGCGATCGGTGACAGCGTGAGTGCGCGCGAGTTCGTCGAACCGCTGATCGAGATGACTCGTGAACACGGCGTGCCGTTGTGGACGGCGCAGTTGCTCCGGGTGCTCGGCGCGGCGCTACGGCTCGAGGGCGACCTCGACGCTGCGCAGGCCGCGCTCGAAGAGGCCGCCACGCTGGTGGCGTCGTACAACAACGATTGGCTGGTCGCGCTGATCGAATACGAAAGCGCGCTCGTCGCCTCTGCGCGCGGCAATCCCGCGCTAGCCGAGGATCTGTTGCACTCGGCGCTGGACCGCCAAGCGCGGCACGATCTGAAGCCGGGCATTGCGGCCACGCTCGACGCGCTCGGTGCACTCGCGTTGGATGCCGAGAGCCCCAGCGAAGCGGTGCGCTGCTTCGCCGCGGCCGACGCGCTGAGAGTCGTGATCGGACTTGCGACCCGTCCCTGTGACGAGGCAGCGCGCGCGTCTCACCTCGACCGGGCGCGAGATGTCCTCGGCGAAGAGATCGTCGACCACCATTGGACCGAAGCCGCGAACCTGCAGCTCGGCGAGATGATCGAGTACGTGTCCCGCGCGCGCGGCGAACGTAAGCGCCCATCGGCCGGTTGGGAGAGCCTCACGCCCACCGAGCTTCGCGTCGTCGGACTTGCGGCGGCCGGGCTCACCAACCCGCAGATCGCGGAACGAATGTTCATCGCCCGCGGCACGGTCAAAGTGCACCTCAGCCACGTGTTCGCCAAAGTTGGCGTCGCGGCTCGTGCCGAGCTCGCCGCGCAAGCGACGAAGCGGGGACTCGCGGAAACCTGACTACCGGCGCACTCCTGCGACGTTTCGGCGTCTGTCGGCCCTGCCGTGTGACCGCGTTCCGCGCGGGCCGCGCCCGTTCGTGCCCTTGGAACCCGTGCCCGTTGCGTGCCCGTCATGAGCGGTGTTCAACTTCACTTTCGGTCTGGTCACATAACGCTCGGTCATGGTACGTCGTGGCCTCACCGCGGCCTACGCCAGGACGCGGTGCCGCCCCGGGTTACATGAAGGGCCGCGGGCGTTCCAAGGTCCTGTTCGGCACGAACTATCCGATGATGACGGCTGATCGAGCGCTCGCACGCGTCGACGAGCTCGGACTGGACCAGGAAACGACGACCGCGTTCCTTTCCGCCAACGCCACGCGGATCTTCGGGCTGTAGCCGCTGGGAAGCGCGTCGGTGAGGAGCGGCCACGCGGGGAGCTCGCGGGAGCTCACGGGAGGATGAGCGGCATGCGCTCCCAGCCGCGAACCGTCGAAGTCGGCGCGAGCCTGATGTTGTCGTGGTCGACGTCCCATTCCGGCCAGCGGTTCAGGATCTCGTCGAGCGCGATCCGGCCCTCGAGCCGCGCGAGGTTGGCTCCGAGGCAGTAGTGGATGCCGTAACCGAACGTCGCGTGGGTGTCGGCTCGGCGGATGTCGTAGACGTCGGGGTTCTCGTAGCGGCGGTGGTCGCGGTTGGCCGACGCGAGGAGCAGCAGGATGGCGCTCCCGGCGGGGACGGTGGTGCCGGCGTAGTCGAAGTCCCGCATGACGTAGCGGGCGGTCGCGTGGCCGGTGGGCTCGTAGCGCAGGGTCTCCTCGATCACGTGCGGGATCAACGAGCGATCGTCGTGCACGTCGCGGCGCTGGTCCGGGTGCTCGGCCAGCACCTTGGCCAGCCAGCCGATCAGCCGTCCGGTCGTCTCGTTGCCGGCACCGGCGACGACCGAGGTGTAGGTGAGCACCTCCTGCCGGGTGAGCCTGCGCGTCTCGCCGTGCTCGTCCTCGAACTCGGCGTTCAGCAGTTGGGTCATGAGGTCGTCGGAGGGGTGCTGGGAGCGCCATTCGACGTAGTCGGCGAACATGTCGCCGCTGGTGACTCGCTCGGCCTTGACCTTCATGGGCTTGCCGGGCTCGGTGCGCAGGTTCGCGTCGGTCCGGTCGCGGACTGCGACCTGATCCTGCTCGGGGATTCCGAGCAGCATGCCGATCACCCGCATCGGCATCACCGACGCGAGCTCGGCGACGATGTCGAACCCGTCTGAACCGACGAGCGGGTCGAGCGCGCGGCTGCACAGCGCGCGGACCTGGTCCTCGAGCTCGGCCACTCGGCGCGGGGTGAACACTCGCGACAAGAGCCCGCGGTGCATCGTGTGGATCGGGGGATCCTCGAAGAGCAACACACCGGACGGAAGCTCGACGCCCGCCTTGATGACCTCGAGGATGTCGCTGCGGGTGTTCGAGAACGTCTGCCAGTTGGCGAGCGCCTTCTCGACGTCCTCGTGCCGCGACAGGGCCCAGAAGTCGTAGCGCTCGTTGTAGTAGAGCGGCGCTTCCTCACGGAGCCGTCGGTAGGCCGGGTAGGGATCGGCGTTGATCTCGACGTCGTAGGGGTCGAAGTACACCCCGGTGTCGTTCGCGATCGACATCTGGCCTCCGCACTGCCCGAAGACACGGACGAGAAGTTAGAGCAGACGTTCTAACTCAACCATGGGGAGGGGTCAACCCGGCGAGGTCACGGTGTCGTCGCGGTCAGTCCGCCGTCGATCGGGATCACCGCGCCGGTGATGAAGGGGGCACGATCGGAGGCGAGGAAGCATGCGAGCTCGGCGACCTCCTCGGGTTCGCCCGCGCGCCGCATCGGCGCGCCCTCAACGAGTGCCGGGAACTTCTCGATCGCCTCGCGGCCGCCCGACATCTCGGTCACGGTCAGTCCCGGGCAGATCGCGTTCGCGCGGATTCCCTTCCTTCCGTACTCGATCGCCGCTTGCTTCGTGAACGAGATGACGCCGGCCTTCGACGCGCAGTAGATGCCGACCGGAGTCTTCGAGCCGTTCAGCCCTCCGGTGGACGACCAGTTGAGGATGACGCCACCACCGGTGGGCACCATCGTTCGGATGGCGTGCTTCGTGCCGAGCATGACGCCGAGCAGGTTGACGCTCATGATGCGCTCGAATTCGGCGACCGTGACGTCGGCCATCTTCCCGTGTCCACCGATGCCGGCAACGTTGAGCACCGCGTCGACTCTGCCGAACGCCTCGAGCGCGGCCGCGAACATCGCCTCGACGTCGGCTTCCGTCGAGACGTCTGCATGGAACGGCACGAACGCGTCGCCGAGCTCCTCCGCCGTCTCCCGTTCGCGGCCGCTGACATCGGCACCGAGCACCCTGGCGCCCTCGCGCACGAACACACGCGCCGACGCACGGGCCATGCCCGATCCCGCACCGGTGATGACCGCGACTTTTCCTTCGAGCTCACCCATGACGACGTTCTAGCGGAAGTTGGAGCGGACGCTCCACTTCCCGGGATGTCGCTGCCGTGCGCTATGACTGGGAGGTGGTGCAGACCCGAGTCCCACGTGCGGCGACCCCCGAGAAGCGTCGTCGCATCCTCGATGCCGCCGAGCGGGTCATGCTGCGCGACGGCTACGCCGCGGTGACCTCGCGCCGGGTGGAGGCGGAGGCCGGGCTGAAGCTGCACTACCACTTCGGGACGCTCGACGAGCTGTTCGTCGCCATCGTCCGCCGTCATGGTGAAGGCAGTGTGGCCCGCCTGGCGGATGCGCTCGCGTCACCGGAACCGTTGCGGGCCTGGTGGCGGCTGCTCTCCGAGCCGCGCGGCAACACCCTGCTGATCGAGATCACCGCGGCGGGGAATCACCGGCCCGCGATCCAAGCCGAAGTCGCCACCTTCGCCCGTGAGGTGCGCCGCATGCAGATCGACGCGCTCGAGTGGATCCTCGCCGACTACGGGATCGACCGCGAGACGTTCCCGCCGGCTCTGGTCGCCGCCGCGATGCAAGGGCTGGCGTTCGCGATGGCGCACGACCAGGTCGCCGGGTTCGACACGAGCCACGAGGAGGCGTCGGCGGCGATGTCCCGGCTCGTCGATCGTCTCGAAGCGCAGCGCTCGGCGCGCGGCACGTCTTGACCGGCAGCCAACCCAAGAGTTAGAACGGTCGCTCCACTTCCACATCGAGGGCGCCGACCGATGACGACCACGGCAGCCCGCCCCTTCCGGTTCGGCTTCACGGGCGGCGCGTCGTCGAAACCGCAGAAGCTGCTCGACTCGGCTCGCGCGGTCGAGGCCCTCGGGTATTCGACGTTCGGTCTCGCCGACCACTTCGTGCGCCCGTTCGCGCCCCTGGTAGCCGGCCAGGCCGTCGCCGATGCCACCTCGACCCTCCGAATCACCCAGACCGTGCTCGCGCAGGACTTCCGGGAGCCGGCGGTGCTCGCGAAGGAGTTGGCAACGCTCGACGTCCTCTCGGCCGGACGGCTCCAGGTCGGCCTCGGAGCGGGGTGGCTGCGTCAGGAGTACGAGGCCGCCGGGATGCGCTTCGACCCGGCGTCGGTTCGGATCGCGCGGCTCGAGGAGACCGCGATCGTTCTCAAGGGCCTGTTCGGCGAGGGGCGGTTCAGCCACGACGGTGAGCACTACCGCGTGGCGGATCTCGACGGGTTGCCGAAGCCGCTCCAACAACCGCATCCCCCCATCATGATCGGCGGTGGCGGGAGGAAGGTCCTCTCGGTGGCGGGTCGCCAGGCCGACATCGTGCAGCTCATGCCGAGCAACCCGGGTGGCCGGTCGCTGCTCGACGCATCGCAGTTCTCCGCGGCCGCGATCGAGGAGAAGATCGGCTGGATCGCCGAAGCCGCGGGCTCTCGTTTCGACGACATCGAGCTCAGCGCCCAGCTCCTCGAATGCGTCGTCACCGACCGGCCCGACGAGCACCTCAGCGACTTCGCCGAACGGATTGCCACGGTCACGGAGCGGATGGGGGGTGCCCGCGTCGCGTTCGATCCGGAGGACCTCCGTCGCTCACCGATCGTCGCCGTCGGTCCGCTCGACGAGGTGTGCGAGAAGTTGATCACCACGCGGGAGCGCTTCGGCATCAGCTACTTCGCCGCACCGATCGACGGGCGCCCCGACGCGATGGCACCGGTGATCCGGCAACTGGCAGGCGTGGACTGATGCAGCTGGTGGGCGGTCGGCCGTCGTTCCTTCCGGTCCGTGACAGCCGGGCGCCGGTGATCGCCGCCGTCAACGGGATCTGCCAGGGCGCTGATCGGAACCGTTGTCAGTTGACGGCCCGACCCTGTCCCTCCCAGTAGGGCGCGCGCAGCTCGCGCTTGAGGATCTTCATCGCGCCCGACAGCGGGAGCGGGTCGACGCGGAACTCGACGGTCTTCGGGAGCTTGTAGCCCGCGATGCTCGCGCGGGCGTGCTCGATGATGTCGACCTCGCTGACGCTCGTTCCCTCGCGCACGACCACGATGGCGTGGACCGCCTCACCCCAGACCTCGTGCGGGATCCCGATCACGGCGACCTGCACGACGGCTTCGTGGGAGGCGATGGCGTTCTCCACCTCGGTGGAGTACACGTTCTCCCCGCCGGTCACGATCATGTCCTTCACGCGATCGACGAGGAACAGGTAGCCGTCCTCGTCGAGGTAGCCGGCGTCGCCGGTGTGGTACCAGCCGTCGCGGAAGACCTCGGCGGTCGCGTCGGGCTTGTTCCAGTACTCGCGCATGAAGTTGCCGGCGCGGGCGCACACCTCGCCCGACTCGCCGGCGGAGACCGGGTTGCCGTCCGCGTCCTGGATCGAGAGGGCCACCCCCGGCAGGGCGCGACCGGCGGACCGCAGCCGGGGACCGCCGGTGTGATGGTCCTCGGGGCCCAGCATCGTGAGCAGCGCCGACGCCTCGGTCATGCCGTAGCCCTGGTAGATGTCGACGTCCGGGAGATCGGCGCGGACGCGGTCGAGGATCGCGGACGGCATCGGCGACGCGCCGTAGGTGAGCACCTCGAGCGACCGGAGCCGGTCGGGCCGGTAGTCGGGGTGCATCATCATGAGGCCGATCATCGTCGGCACCATCACCGTCATCGTCACCTGGTGCTGCTCGATCGCGTCGAGCACCGCCCCCGGCTCGAACGACGGCACGTAGACCGAGGTCGCGCCGATCGCGGGGATGCCCAGGATGCCGCCCATCGACGCGGCGTGGAACATCGGCGTCTGGTGCAGGTACACGAACCGCTCGTCGAGCCGGAACGACATCGCCACGTGGTAGAGGTTCAGCATCTCGGCCCGCTGGTCGAGGAGCACCCCCTTCGGGAGGCCGGTCGTCCCGCCCGTGTACATGAGCACGACGGGATCGCTCTCCTCGGGCTCGTCGGGGATCGCGGTCGTCCCGGCACCGAGGAGGTCCTCGTAGCGGTGGTCGTGCGGCACGTCGCCCTCGCCGATGAGCACGACGTGCTCGAGCGCGGTCGCACCGCGCACCGCGTCGACGAGGCCGGCGAAGAACCCGTCGACGAAGCAGACCCGCGTCCCGGAGTCCGTGAGGATGTACTCGAGCTCCTGGGCGGCGAGGCGGAGGTTGAGGGGGTTGATGACCCCGCCGCCGAGGAACGCGGCGTGCCACAGCTCGAGGTAGCGCTGCGAGTTGAGCGCGAGCACCGCGTATCGATCGTCGCCTCCGACGCCGAGCTCTGCGCCCAGGGCGTTCGCCAGTCGCGAGACGCGTTCGACGTGCTGGGCGTACGTCAGGCTCAGGTCGCGGTCGATGAACGCGACCTTGTCGGCGTGGCGCTCGACGGTCTGAAGGATCGATCGGTGGAAGACGAGTTCCTTCATGGAAGCCCCCTCGGTCGGCCGGCGCGACACGGTCGCTGCGCGCTTGCGTGCGGTTGGAGCGTAGGGGAGTGGGCGTGACCCGTCGTGGTGTCGGCCGGCCCGGCGATATCGTCACGGACTTGGAGGGAGCTCGCAGCGTTCAGGAGCGTGTCGTGGCGTACGTCGTGGATTTCAAGACCGTGTCGACGGAGGGGTTGGAGTCGTCGCCGGTCGCGGACGCGCTCGCCGGCCTGCGGGCCAACGAAGCGCGCTACTTCAAGAAGAAGTACGACCACACGTTCACCGTGGAACCGGCGAGCAAGGCCAAGAAGGCGATCGCCTGGGTGCACCGCATCCTCGAGGAGCGCGACATCGTGATCGCCTCCCCACCGCTCGAGGCGACCGCGTTCGAGGTCGAGACGCTGCGGATCGCGTACGTCTTCTACGAGAGCGGCCTGTCGATCAACGTCATGTACGACGTCGAGAACCCGAAGAAGCGCGCTGTCGGGTTCAAGCTCTCCGACGGGATGGAGGTCCCCGAGGAGCTGGCGTCGCGGTTCAAGTTCGCGAGGCAGAAGTCGAAGCTCGCCGGGACCATCCGCGGCTCGTACTTCGTCATCAAGGGCGAGTACTGAGCGGTTTTGCGACACGAGTGGCCCGGCCCGCTCCGACTGGAGGATGAGCTGCGAACTCGTTCTCGGTGACGAGGGCACGTCGCCGGGACCTCGGTACCGTGGCGGGATGAGACTCGTGGCGACCCGCGTCATGGTCGGTCAATACGGTCACGACCAACGTTCCGGACCGCAGTTCCCGCTCTACTGTCTCGGTCCCGCACGCTCTTGACCCGGTCGCACAGGGCTTCCATGATGAGGCGGCTATCACGTCCGTCGAGGGTCGCGCTTTCCTCGTGTGTCCCCTTCCCGATCGCGGACATCCAGCGTCGCTGCAGAAGGGGAATGGCGTGGCCGAGAGCGTCTACAAGATCATCGAACTGGTCGGCACGAGCACCGAGTCGTGGGAGAAGGCCGCGGGGGCGGCGGTGAGCCGCGCCGGCAAGTCACTGCGCGAGCTGCGCGTCGCCGAGGTCTCGGAGCTCGATCTCCAGATCGAGGACGGCGCCGTCCTCGCCTACCGGGCGAAGGTGAAGCTCTCGTTCAAGTACGAAGGCGACGACTGAACGAGCCCCGGGGCGTGGTGTTCGTGCGCGGCGCTCGCGTCGGCTGCGGCCGGCTCCGGGCCGGCGACTGCTGCAAACGATGAAGCCCGCCGACCTGCTCGCCGCCGCGCGCGTCTCCGCCCACGCGGGCTTGCTCAAGCCACCGCGACCGGACCGAGCATGGGCACTGGCGCGCGCCCTGGGATACTGGGGCTCGACCCTTGCCGGTGCCTTCGCGGCCAACGCGGCCCGATTCCCTGACCGTCCGGCAGTCGTCGACGAGCGAGGCGGGCTCACCTACGGGGAGCTGCATCGGCGCACCAACGCGCAGGCCAATGCACTTCGAGCGCGCGACATCGGCCCGGGCACGAAGGTCGGCGTGCTGTGTCGGAACCACACCGGTTTCGTCGAGGCGACCGCGGCGCTCGCCAAGCTCGGTGCCGACGCGGTGTCGCTCGGCACCGGCTTCTCCGCGCCCCAGCTGCGCGTCGTCCTCGAGCGTGAGCGCGTGGTCGCTGTGGTCCACGACGAGGAGTTCAGCGCAGTCCTCGACGCTGCCACGCCGGAAATGATCGGGTTCGTCGCCTGGCACGACGGCACCTCGGACCGGCGGACTCTGGATGACCTCGCGCAGGCCGGTGACCCTCGTGAACCGCCTCGGCCGATTCGCACAGGCAGGACGATCATCTTGACCTCGGGAACGACCGGCACGCCGAGGGGTGCACCGCGCGAGCAGCACAGCGGCGCCGGCCCTGCGTTGGCGCTGCTCTCGGTGCTCCCGATGCGATCCGGCGACGTGAGCGTGATCGCCGCGCCGCTGTTCCACGCCTGGGGGTTCGGTCACCTCGCGCTGGGTCTGCTGCTCGGCTCGACCGCGGTGCTGCGACGCCGCTTCGATCCGGTCGACACACTCGCGGCTGTCGCGGCGCACCGCGCGCAGGGACTCGTCGCGGTGCCGGTCATGCTGCGACGCATCCTCGCGGTCCCGGAGATGGTCCGGGCCGAGTACGACACAACCTCCCTGCGCTATGTGGCCGTGAGCGGCTCCGCGTTGCCCGGCCGGCTGGCCCCGGACTTCATGGACGTGTTCGGCGACATCGTCTACAACCTCTACGGCTCCACCGAGGTCGCCTACGGGACCCTCGCTAGTCCCGCCGACCTGCGAGCGGCACCGGGTACGGCAGGCAGGCCGTTGCGCGGCACGACGATCGAGATCCGCGACCAGCGCGACGAGCCGGTACCGACGGGAGAGCGGGGTCGGATCTTCGTCGCCAACCCGATGCTCTTCGCCGGGTACACGGATGGCGGCACGAAGACGGTGTCGCGCGGGTTGATGAGCACCGGCGATGTCGGGTATCTCGACGACGAGCGCCGGCTGTTCATCGAGGGCCGCGAGGACGACATGGTCGTGTCGGGTGGCGAGAACGTGTTCCCCGGGGAGGTCGAGCACCTGCTGCTCGAGCACGCGGGCGTGGCCGACGCGGCTGTCGTCGGGGTCCCGGATCCGGAGTTCGGCGAACGCCTCGAAGCGTACGTCGTGCCGGCGCCCGGGGCGTCGCCGACGGCCGACGAGCTGCGCGCCTATGTGCGTGACCACCTCGCGCGCCACAAGGTTCCGCGAGCGGTGCTGCTCGTCGACGAACTCCCGCGGAATCCCACCGGGAAGGTCGTACGCCGCTTGTTGCCGGGCTCGGGCCGGCCGGCCTGAGCCAGCGCGGGCAGCATCATCCGCCCAGGTAGGCGGCCCTCACCTCTGGGTCGCCGGCGAGCGCGGCGGCGGCGCCCTCGGCGACGACTCTGCCGGTCTCCAGGATGTACGCCCGGTCGGCCAGCGCGAGCGCCCGGGTCGCCATCTGCTCGACGATGAGGATCGTGACGTGCTCGTCGGCCAACCCCCGCACGATCTCGAAGACCTCGTCGACGATCATCGGCGCGAGGCCGAGCGAAGGCTCGTCGAGCAGCAGGAACTGGGGCCGGGACGCCAGGGCCCGGCCGATGGCGAGCATCTGTTGCTCGCCTCCCGACAAGAGCCCGGCGGGCTGGTCCCGGCGATCCCGCAGCCGGGGAAACCGGTCGTAGATCGCGTCGATGTCGGCGCGCACGCTCGCGTCGCGCCGGCGGTAGGCGCCGAGCAGCAGGTTCTCGTCGACGGTCGACTCGGGGAAGATCCGGCGCCCTTCGGGGACGTGGGCCAGGCCCATGCCGGCGATTCGGTGAGCGGGGCGGCGCTCGATGCGCTCCCCGCGGAAGGTGATCTCGCCGCGCATCGAACGGAGGAGCTCGCTCACCCCCGAGATCGTCTTCAGGGTGGTGGACTTCCCCGCGCCGTTGGCGCCGACGATGCTGACGATCTCACCCTCGCGCACGTCGAGGTTCACATCGACGAGCGCCGCGGCGGCGCCGTAGTCCACCCGCACGCCACGCAGACTCAGCAGTGCATCGCCGGCGGGCACACCGGCCTCACCGTCGCCGGCCACGGCCGCGACTCGCGCCGGGACCCGCTCGGGGGCGCTGTGCTCATCGCCGAGGTACGCCGCGACGACGAGCTGATCGTCGGCAACGTCCGCCGCGGTCCCCTCGGCGATGACCTCGCCCTCGTTGAGCACGGTCACCCGGTCGGCGAGCTCGGTGACGACCTCCATGTGGTGTTCGATCAACACGACCGTGACGCCCGCCGCGCGCACGCGCGCGATGAGCTCGATGAGCTCGCGCACCTCACCCGGATGCATGCCGGCCGCCGGTTCGTCGAGAATGAGGACGTCGGGATCGGAGGCCAACGCCCGCGCGATCTCGAGTCGCCGCTGTCCTGCGAAGGGCAGACCACCCGCGGCTTCGTGGGCGCGCTCGCCGAGACCGACGAACGCCAGCAGGCCGAGGGCGCGCGTCCGGACCCGCTTCTCCCAGGGCCGCAACCAGACCGGGAGCAGGGCCGAGCGCACCAGGTCGCCCGGAGTGCGGGAATGGGCTCCGACCATCACGTTCTCGAGGACCGTCATCCGCCGCCAGATCTGGCAGCTCTGGAACGTCCGGGCGAGCCCGGCTCGGTTGCAGCGGTGTGGTCGCCAGCCGGTGATGTCCGTGCTGCCGAGCAGCACCCGGCCCCGATCGGGCTTGTAGAAGCCGGTGATGACGTTGACCAGCGTGGTCTTGCCCGAGCCGTTCGGGCCGATGAGCGCGTGCACCGTGCCGGCCTCGACCCGCAGCTCGACGCCGCGTACCGCGTCGACCCCACCGAACGAACGGGTCGCCGCCATCACGGTGAGCGCGGTGCCGGTGCCGCCGTTTCGCCCTCCGGCGAGCGGAGCAGACTCAGGGACCGCCGCGACGGTGGTCGGGCGTCCGCGCGGGCGCAGTCTGGAGCCGAGCCGGTTGAACCGGCCGACGATGCCTTCGGGCATTGTGATCATCGCGACCACGACGAGCGCGGCCAGGAAGGCGGTCTCCCACTCGCCGAGCCGCTCGCTGAGGCTCTCCGACCCGATGTTGAATCCGAGCCCCAACGTGAACACGAATGCCCCGACGATCGGTCCTGCGAGCGTGCCGAGCCCGCCGATGACCGCGTCGATCACGAGCTCGAAGGACTGGGCGACGATCGCAGTGCCGTCAGCCATGGTCACCTGCAGGTTCGTCTGCGCCGCGAGCACGCCTCCGAGCGACACCATCCCCGCCGACAGCGCGAACGACGCCACCTTGTACCAGTAGGTCGGCACCCCGCTCGCGTCGGCCGCGAGCTCGGATTCGCGGATCGCCTTGAAGCCACGACCCCATCGGCTGCGCATCAGGTTCCAGGTCAGCATCAGACAGACGAGGAGCAGGACGACCCCGACCCAGTAGAGGCCGACGAACGGCCGGTTCGGGTTCTCCGCGCTGATGAAGGAGAAATTGGTGTCGAGCGGCTCGGTGACCGCGCGTCCGGCGAGCCCGTTGAACAGGCTGGCGAACAGCAAGGCGAGCGACGAGGCGATGAGCGCGAACGCGAGGGTCACAACGGTGAGGTAGAAGCCGCGCAGGTGGCAGCACGTGAGCGCGAGGACGGCGCCCATCGCCATGCCGACGAGGAACGCGATCGGGAACCCGAGCCAGGGATCCACGCCGAGGTCCTCGACCGCCCAGATCGCCCCGACGAAGCCGCCGTACAGGAAGAACGCGAAGTGCCCGAGCGAGAGCAGGCCGGTGTACCCGAGGAGGAGGTTGATGCCGATCACACTGACGCCCACCCACATCGCCTGGATTCCGAGCGTGATCCAGTAGCGGTCGTCGGCCTGCGCCGTTCCGAACCAGGTGAGGAACGCGAGGAGCGCAACGAGGGGCGTGCCGGCCCACATGGCGCGCTCGACTCGAGCCGCGGTCCCGCTCACACCTTCTCCACGACCGGCCGGCCGAGGAGCCCGGTCGGTCGCATGGTGAGCACGAGCACGAACACCACGAACACGGCGATCGGTCGGTAGGTGTCCGCCCTCGTGGACAACACGCCGACCACGCCCTCCACCAAGCCGACGACGTAGCCGCCGACGATCGCGCCACGGGTCGACCCCAGCCCGCCGAGCACTGCGGCGACGAAGCCCGCGAGGCCGAGGTTCAGGCCGATGTTGAACCGGACGCCGAAGCTCGGCGCGATCAGGACACCGGCCAGGCCAGTGATGGCGCCGGCGACGAGGAAGCTGAGCCTCACCATCGCCTTCGGATCGATTCCCATGAGCGCGGCGGCCTGGCGGTCCTGGGCCACGGCTCGGAACGCGCGACCGATGCGGGTGCGCGCCTGGAGCAGTTCGAGCGCCACGACGAGCACGAGCGTCGTCCCGACCAGGATCACGTCGGACGGGCCGATGGCGACGTCGCGCACCACGCTGCCCCGCCAGCCCAAGAAGGAGCTGAACAAGTCCGGAATCGACTGACCGGTGTCGCTGATCAGCTGCGCGACGAGCTCCTGCGCGACGATCGCGGCCCCGAACGTGGTGACCAGCCATGCGATGTTCGTCGCCGGGTCGAACTCACCGAGCGGCTCGATGGCGACGAGATCGAACACGAGGCCGACCACCGCAGCGAGCAGAACGGTGAGCACGGTGACCAGGATCATGGACACGTCGCGCTCGAAGACCGTGCTCCACAGCCACCATGCAAGGTAGCCACCGACAACGACGAGTGTCCCCTGGGCGAAGTTGACGATGCGGGTCGTCGAGAACACGAGGCTGTACGAGAAGGCGACTAGCGCGTAGACAGAGCCGATCGTGACGGCGTAGACGATGGTCTGGACGACCTCGTTCATCGCGCTCAGTGGATCCGGCAGTCGGCGGACATGGAGATCTCCGTGCCCACCGCGGTCGCCGGTCGCTTGGTGCACTGGGTGCCCCAACCCTCGCCCAGGATCTGGGCCATGTACTCGGGCTGCGCTCGCCGGTTCGCGGCGAGGGTGGGGCGGACCAGGTGCGCGGGCCCGACGTATTCGTCGCTCAGGAGTGGGAAGGTCTCCTTCCACTCGCGGCCGAGCGCGTACGGCGGGTCCGTGGGCTCGGGACCGTTCCAGCGCTCGAGCGTGATGAGCACGACATCGTCCTCCTTCATCCCGAGGTGGTGGTCCTTCGTGAAGTTGAACGGCAGTCCCGCAAACTCGATCTTCGGGATCTGCTCGAGCGCGTCGACGACCTTCGCTCGATCGGTGGTGCCGGCCCGCCGCACCGCTTCGAGCAGTGCCCACCAGGCGTTCGGCGCGCCTTCCTCGCCACCGCCCGCGCCCTTGCCGTCGTACGCGATCAGCCAGTCACGGATGGGGAAGTGGGGGCCACCGACCAGCCCGCCCAGGTACCACGCGGTGATCGTCCCGGTGCGCGCGGCGTCGCCGGCCAGCTCGGCCCACTTCTTCTCGCCGGTCCCACCGGGATAGCCGAGGATGTGCGGTGCCCACGTCGCGCTCTTGGCCGTGGGGGTGTCGACGTAGCCGGCGCCGAGGGCCGCGAGGCCCTCGGCGATGCTCGCGGTGTTGTCCGAGATGCCCCACACGAAGAGAGACTGCGGCTTGGCCTGCTTGAGTCGCTGGAGTTGAGCGCCGTAGTCGCCGGTGAAGAGGCTGAATTCCTCGACGGCGACCACGTCGAGCTTCGCCTCCTTGGCGGCTCGCTCGAACTGGTCCCGTCCGGTTGGCAGGGTCACGCTGTCGTAGATGAGGGCTGTCGTCTCGTAGCCGCGGTCACGCTTCGCATACCGGCACATCGCGTCGAACGACATCGAATCCGGCAGCAGCATCTGGAAGATGTTGCGCGGCCCGCTGCCATTCGGATACAGCTCGCCCTCCGCGTACGGATCGGCGTACACGGCCAGCACGGGGATCTGGTCACGCTGGATCTGCGGCTGGGCCTCCGCCAGGCCGAGCGGTGTGCACCACAGGATCCCGATCACGTCCGGATCCGCGACGAGCTGGTTGTAGGCCTTGCCCGTGCCGTCGGCGAACTGCTCGGCCGGCGCGTTCACGATCTCGTACTCGACCGTGACGCCCTTGACCAGCCCGGCCTTCTCGATGTGCTGCTTCGTGGCGGCGAGGGAACGCTCGACGATGTCGCCGAGGAACTTGGCGATCCCCGAGGTGGGAACGATCACGCCGATCTTGAGCGGCGAGGAGATCCCGGAGAAGTCGCCGCCGCTCGAGCCCGTCCGATCGGTGGTGGCGCGACCACTGCTCCCGTTGTCGCTGCAGGCAGCTGCGAACCCACCGAGGCCGCCGAGAAGACCGACGCCGAGCGCGGTGCGGCCTGCGCCGCGCAGGAACGCGCGGCGGTCGAACGGCCGGCGCAGCACAGCCTGCACGGGAACGATGTTGCCATCCGGCGTTGTCATACCCACGCCTCCCCCTGCGCCTTCGTCTTTCGGCGCGTGCCGAAGGTAGCGGCCCGACCTCGGGCGACATAGGGCTGAATGACACTTCTCTCGGCGGTGACGACGCGGGCTGGTGAGCTCCCTCGCGGATCAGCCCGAGAGCGGTCGGAGCCTCAGTGCACCTTGCACTCGCTGGTGGGTTCGAGATCGACCCCGAGCCGTTCGGGCGGCCTGACGGTGCAGATCGTGCCCCAGCCCTGGGTGAGCGAGATCTCCACCTGCTCGGGATGGCTCCGTCGGTTGGCGTCGAGCGTGGGGCGCGCGAGGAGCGTCGGTCCGACGTATTCGGGGTCGTTGCGGAGGAACACCTCCTTCCATTCGCGACCCAGTCGGTAGGGCGGATCGGTCTTCGCCGGGCCGGTGTGGCGCTCGATCGTCACGATCACCAGCTCGTCCTCCGTGACCGCCAGATGGCGTTCGCCGAAGCCGAACTCGAGACCCGCGAACGTGCCCCGGAGGGTGGAACCGGCTCTGCGCGCTGCCTCGAGGAGCGCCCAGTAGCAGTTGGCCGGCGCATCCTCACCGCCGGTGGGGTAGGTGTGCAGGTACTTCGCGAGCCAATCCCGGATCGGGAAGGTCGGACCCGCGACGAGTCCACCCAGGTACCACGTCGCCACGGTGCCGGTCTTGGCGGCCGTGCCGGCGAGCTCGGCCCACTTCGGACTGCCGGTGCCGCCCGCCCAGCCGAGGATCTGGGGATGCCAGCCCGGGCCCTTCGCGGTCGGCGTGTCGATGTACCCGGCACCGAGCGCATCGAGACGCTTGACGATCGCGGCCGCGCTGTCGGTGACACCCCACGCGACGAGGCATTGGCACCGTCGTTGCCGGAGCCGCTGCAGCTGCGCGCCGAAGTCGGCCGTGTACAGCTTGAACTCCTCGATCCCGGCTATCTCGATGCCGGACTTGTCGGCGGCCGACTCGAAGTAGTCGCTGGTCATGTTGCCGAGGGTGCTGTCGTAGATGAGCCCCGCGCTCGTGTAGCCGCGGTCTTCCTTGGCGTAGCGCATCAGCAGGTCGTGCGACATCTTGTCGGGCGGTGCGTACTGGAAGATCGAACGCTCCGGACCTTCCGGGTAGAGCAGCCCCTCCGACCACGGATCGGCGAACACCGCGATCACCGGCATGCCGTCACGCCGGATCTGCGCGCGTGCCTCCTTCAGCCCGATGACGGTGCACCACAGGATGCCGATCACGGCGGGGTCGGCGACGAGCTTTGCGTAGGCGCGCTGGGTCGCATCCGAGAGCTGCTCAGCCGGCGCGTCGATGATCTCGAACGACACCGTGGTGCCTGCGAACAGACCAGCGTCCTCGATGTGGGCCTGTGCAGCCCGCAGCGAACGACTCACGATGTCGCCCGCGAACTGACCGACACCGGACATGGGTGCGACGACGCCGACCTTCACCGTGGTCGGAGCTCGGTGCCCCGGCCCGGACCGCTCGACCGCCGGGCCGCTTTGATCCGCGCAGGCCGCGAACATGCCCAGCCCACCCAGCATCACCGTGACGCGGACACCGGCGCGCGCCGACCATTCGAGGAAGGCTCGACGGTCCATCGCCGATTCTGACCTCATGCCATGGATCGTAGCGAGAGGGCATCGCGGAGGGCACTGGTCGGTTCGACCGAGGGCTCGTTCGTGCTGCGACGCGCCGTCGGGATGGCTCATCGCGTCAGTCGTTGGTCGTTGCGCCGAACGTCTCCCGGAGCAGGGTCTCGCCGATCCACTGCGCGACGCCGCGCGCGTCGTCAGCGCCGAGACCGCACACGTCGCGGAACACGACCATCGCCTCGCCACCGGTGAGCAGGCACAGCGCGGCGATCACGCGATCCCACTCGGCCGCGCCGACCGTGGGTCGCAACGGCGCCAGGCTCTGCTCGAGCCATCGGCGTCGTCGACCTTCCCGCACCACGGGTTCGTTCTCGCCGGCGGCGACCGCGGTCAGCCACATGTCGAGGTAGAGACGCAGCGCCGTCCGGTACTGCGCCTCCGCCGCATAGACGTGCGCGTTCATCGCGTCGATCACGTGGCGGGTGCCGAGCGCGATCGCGACCGCGGCG
>CAZXCB010000004.1:0-22705 GCA_964639075.1 uncultured Bifidobacteriaceae bacterium
CTGGTCCCTCTGATCATCGTGCCGCTCTGGGACGCGGAGCTGGCCGCCGCCGAGGTACGTCGCAACGCGGCGCGCGGCGTGCGCGCGGTCTGCTTCTCCGAGATCCCGCCGCACCTGGGGTTGCCGAGCATCCACAGCGGCTCGTGGGACCCGTTCTTCACGGCCTGCCAGGAGACGCAGAACGTCGTGTGCATGCACATCGGGTCGAGCTCGAAGATGCCGGCGACGTCCCCGGATGCCCCGGTCGCGGTGGCGGCGACGCTGAGCTTCGGCAACGCGATGGCGAGCCTGTCGGACTTCCTGTTCTCGGGTGTGCTCGTCCGCTACCCCGAGTTGCGGCTCGCCTACTCGGAAGGCCAGATCGGCTGGCTGCCCTACGTCCTCGAGCGCGCCGACGACGTGTGGAGGGAGCACCGGGCGTGGGGCGGGGTGAAGGACCTCATCCCCGAGCCGCCGTCCACCTACTACTTCCGCCAGGTCTTCGGGTGCTTCTTCCGTGACGTGCACGGGCTCGAGTCCCTGCACCGGATCGGCGTCGACAACGTGACGTTCGAGACCGACTATCCGCACACGGACTCGACGTGGCCGCACACGCTCGAGAGCGCGCAGGCGATGATGGGGGACCTGCCGGCCGACGTCGTGTACAAGATCGTGCGGGGCAACGCGATCCGGATGCTCGGGCTCGACCTCGATCGATGACCCGGCCGTGAGCTCCGAGCGCCTGGCCGACCTCGACGGACCGGCCAACTTCCGCGATCTCGGAGGCTTCCCGACCGCCGACGGGGGCCGGGTCCGCTCGGGCCATCTCTTCCGGAGCGACTCGCTGTCGTTCCTGAGCGACCGCGACGTCGCGCGACTGCGGGACGAGTACGGCGTCCGGACCGTCGTGGACCTGCGCGCCGGGCACGAGGTCGACGAGCACGGCCACGGACCCCTGAGCACGCACGTGCGCCAGCTCCACCTGCCGATCGTCGACCAGACGCGTGAGCCGCCGACCCTGCGCAAGCTCATCCGGCGGGCACCCAAGTTCCAGACGCTCGACGAGATCTACGGCTTCATGCTCGAGGAGTACGCGGCGCGCTTCGGCAGCGTGCTGCGCGTGATCGCCGACCCCGCGGCCCATCCGCTCGTGTTCCATTGCGCGGCGGGCAAGGACCGCACGGGGCTGGTCGCCGCGCTCGTGCTCGGGCTCTGCGGCGTCCCCGACGACCTGATCGTCGCCGACTTCGCGTTCACCGAATCACGCATGCCCGAGATCATCGCCCGGCACGTGACCCGTGCGGTCGAGGCCGACCGGGTCGCGGAGGTGACGGGCCAGCAGTATGGCGCGCAGGCCGCCACGATGACCGCGGTGCTCGACTCGCTACGCAACCGGCACGGCTCGATCGAGGGGTACGTCCTTGCCGCCGGGGTGGAGCCGGATGCGATCGATCGGCTGCGCGACACGCTCGTCGAGGCGGCCCGGTGACCGACGAGCCCGCACAACCCGTCCCGCCGCCGGCCGCTCTCTTCCCGCCGCCGCCACCCCCGCCGCCGCCGATCGCGCCCGGTCCCGGGACCAACGGCTTCGCGGTCGCGTCGTTGGTGTGCAGCATCGCCACCACGATGCTCTGCGGGATCGGATCGATCCTCGGCATCGTGTTCGGTCATGTCGCGCGGCACCAGATCAAGCGCACGGGTGAAGGAGGATCCGGCCTCGCGCTGGCCGGCCTCGTCCTCGGGTACCTCGGGCTCGCGGCCATCGCGGTGTTCATCACGTTCATGATCGTGGCCGCCACGGTCTTCCAGCCCGACTTCAACGTCGACGAGGCCCGCCGTCTCGATCGTCGTATCGTGGCGATCGCGGCGGCGATGGGGACGAGCCCGCGGGATCCGATCGTCGTCGATCGCGCGCTGCGGTCCGATTTCGCCTTCGACTCGGTCGAGCTCGGCGCCACCGGCATCCCCGCGGTCGGCGCGACCCGCGACGAGCTCGAAGGCGTCGGTTGGCAACTCCAGATCGACCAAGCCGGCGACGGTCCTGCCTGCCTCACCCTCCCGACCGCGACGCGGACACGCCGCTCCGACGTGCGCGACGGCGGGTGCCGGATCGGCGGCGGCCTGCGGGGGTGAGGGCCCGCGCGTGACCGACGACCTCCGGTGCGGTCGGGGCACCGCACGGTCGTCGAGTAGGCTGGCCGGGTTCGCGACTCTGCGGACGCCGTGCTGGAGACGCTCCTGATCTTCCGACGCGCGGAAGAGGCCCGCATCGACGGGCGAGGAGTGCCAGTGTCCAGCTTCACCGATCTCGGGCTCGCGCCCGACCTCGTCCACGCGCTCGTGTCGCGTGGCATCACCGAGCCGTTCCCGGTCCAGGCCGCGACGATCCCGGACTCGCTCGCGGGTCGTGACGTCGCCGGCAAGGCGCCGACCGGCTCCGGCAAGACGATCGCCTTCGGCGCGCCGGTCGTGGACCGCGTCGCGCCCGCCCGGCCCCGCCGGCCGAGCGCGCTGATCCTGGCGCCGACGCGCGAGCTCGCGGCGCAGATCGCGCGCGAGCTCCAGCCGCTCGCCGAGATCCGCGGCCACCGTGTGTTCTCCGTCTACGGCGGTGTGGGCTACGAGCCGCAGAAGCGGGCGCTGCGCAAGGGCGTTGAGATCCTCGTCGGCTGCCCGGGCCGGTTGGAGGACCTGATCTCCCAACGGGCGCTCGTGCTCGACCGGGTCGGCATCGTCGTGGTCGACGAGGCGGACCGGATGGCCGACATGGGCTTCCTGCCCGCGGTCCGCCGCCTGCTCGACCAGACGAACCCCGATCGCCAGACCCTGCTGTTCTCGGCGACGCTCGACGGCGACGTCGCGGTGCTCACGCGCGACTACCAGACGAACCCGACCCGCCACGAGGTCGCCGTGGTCGAGACCGACGCCGCCGACGCCGAGCACCGCTTCGAGCGCGACACCAACGACGCCCGGGTGGGGCGCGTCGCCGAGGTCATCGGTTCCGAGGGTCCGACGATCGTGTTCTGTCGGACCCGTCACGGCGCGGACAAGGTCGCGAAGCGCCTGTCGCAGTCGGGCGTGCCCGCGGCGCCGATCCACGGTGGGCTGTCGCAGGCGAAGCGTGATCGCGCGCTCGCCGAGTTCACCCGCGGCCGCGTGCACGCGCTCGTCGCCACCGACGTCGCCGCGCGTGGGATCCACGTCGACGACGTCGCGTGCGTCGTGCACTTCGACCCGCCCGAAGATGCCAAGGCCTACGTGCACCGCTCCGGTCGTACCGCGCGCAAGGGCGCGACGGGCGTCGTCGTGTCGTTGGTGCTGCCCGACCAGGTGCGCGACAGCCACAAGCTCCAGGTCGAGCTCGGTCTCGTCGAGCCCGAGCGCACGCCGGCACGCCGCTCGCGCCCGCCGCGCGGTGGAGGATCCGGTCGCCTGGAGCATCGCACGGGTGGTGGTCAGCCGCGTCGCCGCGACGGCGAGCGGAGCCGGAACGGGAACGGGAGTGGGAACGGCAACGGCAACCGCGGCTCCCGCCGCCGCGGTCGCTGAGGGCGCGCTCGCCAGGCTCGGGGTGCCGATCTCGGTAGCCTCGGACCATGAGTGACGGGGTAGGGACGTCGTATCCACTGCCGGAGCACCCGGCCCTCGCGGAGGTCGCAGCCGCGCTGCGTGACGGCGGGCACTGGGCCATCGTCGTCGACGACCGCTGGCGGGTGGTCTACGTGACCGACGAGCTACGGACGACCTTCGGTGCGAACGTCGAGATGGCGGAGTTCGCGGTCGGCGAACATTTTCTCGGGCCGGCATCGGTGGAGGCGTCGCGCGGTTGGCGCATGGGGTTGAGCACGACCGAGCTCTATCGGGACTTCTTCGTCGGGCTCGGGAGCTATGTCCTCGCCGACACTCCAGGGGGGCGGGACGAGCTCCGCACGCTCGTCGACCCGTCGCTGCTGGATGTCGTCGACGATCTGGTGCCCGACGATCCGGCGGCGCTGTTCTTCGTCGGGCGGGGGATGGGACTCGGCAAGGCCGTGGGCATCCATGCCACGGCGCACCGTGTCCGCGACCAGGACGGTCGGCTCGCCGGGACCGTGATCCTCACGAAGCCGGCCGTGGGCATGGCGACCATCGGTGCGCTGATCGCGATGGGCGATCCCCAGCACGTCGAGCGGATGCAGCGCGTCGCGAAGCCGGCGCGCCGCCCTGCGGCGATCCTGTTCGCCGACCTCGAGGGCTCGTCACCGCTCGCCCGGCGCCTGTCGACGGCGAGCTACTTCGCGCTCGGTCGCCGGCTCGTCCGGGTGGCGGACCAGTGCATCGTCGACGCGGGCGGGCTCGTCGGACGTCACGTCGGCGATGGCGTGGTCGCGTTCTTCCTGGCCGAGACCTCGGGATCCGAGTCCGCGGCCGCGCGCACGGCCATCGCCACCGCCCGCGCGCTTTCGGTCGCGGTCGACGAGGTCGCCGCGCGGAGTGGGTTGGCTCCGGGTGACGTCGTGCTGCGGTTCGGCCTGCACTGGGGCTCCACGCTCTATGTCGGCAACATCACCACGGCGGGCCGCTCGGAGGTCACCGCACTCGGCGACGAGGTGAACGAGGCCGCGCGGATCGAGGCCTGCGCGACGGGCGGCCGCATGCTCGCGTCGAAGAGCCTGCTCGAGCGCCTGGAGCCGGTGGACGCGCAGGCCCTCGTGCTCGACCCCGACGGTGTCACCTACACGCCGCTCGCCGACCTCGCCACCGCGACCGACAAGGCGCGTCGGGATGCACCCGCGATCGCGGTCTGCGACGTCGCGGAGTAGCAGGAGGTCGGCGGCGCCTGCCCGATCGCACCCGTGCCGGATCTGATGGGGCGTCAGGTCGCTCCCTAGACTGCCGCCCCCATGGACCTGCGGATCTCAGCCGAGGACGAGGCGTTCCGTGCCGGATTGCGGGAGTGGCTGGCGGCCACGCTGCCCGGGATCCCACCGCAGCCCGCGCGCGACGACTGGCCGGCCCGACGCGGTTGGGACACCGACTGGCAGCGGCGCCTCTTCGACGCCGGGTACGCGGGGCTGAACTGGCCGAAGGAGTACGGCGGCCAGGACGCGCCGCCGAGCCAGCAGCTGATCTTCCTCGAGGAGACGACCCGGGCCCGGGCGCCGTACGTCGGTGTCAACTTCGTCGGACTCCTGCACGCGGGGCCGACGATCGTCGCCGAGGGCACGCCCGAGCAGAAGGCCGCGCACCTGCCGAAGATCCTCCGCGGCGACGAGGTGTGGTGTCAGGGCTTCTCCGAGCCGGGTGCCGGGTCCGACCTCGCGTCCTTGCGCACCAAGGCCGTGCGTGACGGCGACCACTACGTGGTCACCGGCCAGAAGACGTGGTGCTCGTTCGGGCACATCGGCGACTTCGGCGAGCTGCTGGTCCGGACCGAGCCGGACGCGCCGAAGCACAAGGGCATCTCCTGGCTGATGCTGCCGATGGACCTGCCGGGCATCGAGGTGCGGCCCCTGAAGACGGTCCTCGGCTCGTCGGAGTTCTGCGACCTCTTCCTCGACGAGGTGCGCGTGCCGGTCGACTGCCGCGTCGGCGCGGAGAACGACGGCTGGCGGGTCACGAACGTGACGCTCTCGTTCGAGCGGGGCACCGCGTTCGTGAGCGAGCTGGTCGACGCGATGCGCCTGGCCGAGGACCTCGCGCCGTTCGTGCGCGATCCCGCTGCACGACGCGAGCTGGGGCACATCGCGGCCGAGCTCGACGCGTTGTGGGCGTTGACGCAGCGCAACGTCACGCAGTCCGCGAGCGGGCGGTCGGGCCGGGGTCCCTTCATGATCAAGCTCGCGTACACCGAGACCCGTCAGAAGCTCGGCGAGCTGTCGCTACGGGTGCTCGACCGCGACGCGCTCACGGTCGACGGCCCGGGAGACTTCGTCGAGGAGCGGCTGCGGACCCTGTCGCTCACGATCGCGGCCGGGACCACCCAGATCCAGAAGAACATCATCGGCGAGCGCGTGCTCGGCCTGCCCCGGGAACCCCGGTAGAGACATGAGCGAGACCTTGACCCCGATGTACCGCAGTCCATGTGGCCCGAAGCGCCGCCCGGCCGGCAGGCCCGGCGATACGGCGTGGCCCGTCCGGCCCACGCCGAAGGCGTCAGTGGACGAGAGATGAGCTTCGACCTCACCGACGACCAGCTCGCGTTGCGCGACGGCATCCGCGCGCTCGTGGAGGGCCGGTTCCCGATCGAGCGGGTGCGCGAGGGCTTCGACCGCGCCGGCTTCGACGAGCTCGCAGCCGCGGGGGTCTTCTCGCTCCTGGCCGACGGCTTCACCTGGGCCGATGCCGCGCTCGTCTACGAGGAGCTCGGGCGCGCGGTGGTCCCGGGCCCGCTCGTGTGGTCGTTCGGTCGGGAGGGCGTGGTCACCGGCTTCGACACCTCCCGAAACGGCGCGCCACTGGTCGAGCACGCGGGGTACGCCGACGCGGTGCTCGTCATCGATGGCGCGCACGTCCGCCGGGTCGCCACCACCGCGCTCGACCTCGGGGCGCCGGAGGGCTGGCCGCTCGACCCACTCACTCCCGTGTGGCGCGGCGACGGCATCGCGAACGCGCCCGGCGAGGCCCTCGCCGAGGACGGCGGCGTCCTGCGTGACTCCGGCGCGATGCTCACCGCCGCGTACTGCGTCGGCCTGGCCGACCGGCTGGTGGAGCTCGCGGTCGAGTACGCACTCGAGCGCAGGCAATTCGATCGGGTGATCGGCTCGTTCCAGGCGGTGAAGCACATCTGCGCGGAGATGGCGGTACGCGTGGAGCTCGCGCGCGTCGCGGTGCACGCGGCAGCGTGCGTGCTCGACGACCCGTCCACCGGCACCGTCGCGCGCGCGGTGAGCGGGGCGAAGCTCCTCGCCGGTGAGGCCGCGGTGCTGAACGGTCGGGGTGCCACGCAGGTGTTCGGCGGGATGGGCTACACCTGGGAGGTCGACGTCCACCTCTACCTCAAGCGCGCGTGGTTGCTCGACGCCCAGTTCGGTGCGGGTGACGACCACGCCGACCGCGTGGCGGCCACCATGGCGGGGGGAGATGCGTGAGGGAGGCGTCGACCCCGACTCGTTCCCGATCGACTCGCCGACCGGGGCCCGAGCGGCCCGGCCCGCAGGGCGGTGAGCGGGAGTGACCGAGTGGGATCCGCTGCTCGAGGACCTCGCCATCCGCCGGCGGGCGGCCGAGGCGATGGGCGGCCCCGACGGGCTCGCCCGCCAGCACGAGCGAGGTCGGCTCGACGCCCGCCAGCGCGTGGCGCGACTCCTCGACCCCGGCTCGTTCCGGGAGCTCGGCGTGCAGGTGGGGAGCGTCGGCCGCGGCATGACGCCCGCGACGCCGGCCGACGCGCTCGTCGCCGGCCACGGCACGATCGCTGCCCGCCCGGTGCTCGTGGGCGCCGAGGACTTCACGGTCATGGGCGGGTCGATCGGCATCGGCACCCACGCCAAGCGGCTCCGCCTCGCCGAGCTCGCGATACAGGAGCGCGTGCCCCTCGTGATGCTGCTCGAAGGCGCGGGGGAGCGGGCGCAGGACTCGTTCGAGCGGTACCCGCACGCGCCGAACGACCTCCAGGCCCTGGCGCGCCTGAGCGGTCAGGTGCCGACCGTCGCGGTCGTGATGGGCGCGAGTGCCGGCCTCGGTGCCCTCACCGCACCGCTCATGGACTTCACCGTGATGGTCGAGGGCGCGGCCCTGTTCGGCGCCGGGCCACCGCTCGTCGCCGCCACCACCGGCGAGGACGTCACGAAGCTCGAGCTGGGCGGGCCGGCGATCCACACTGCCGTGTCGGGCGTCGCCCACAACGTGGCGCCGGACGACGCGGCGGCGCTCGACCTGGTCCGGCGCTACCTCGCGTGCTTCCCGACCAACGCGTGGTCGGCGCCGCCGACGCGTCCGACCGCCGACGGCGACCGCCGGGTCCACGAGATGCTCGAGATCGTGCCCGCCGACCCGCGCGAGCCGTACGACATCCGCCGGGTGATCGGCGCGGTGGTGGACGACGGCGAGCTGCTCGAGGTGCAGGACGGGTTCGGACTCGCGCTGGTCACCGCGCTCGGCCACCTCGGCGGCGAGTCGGTCGCGGTCGTCGCCAACAACCCGGCGGTGGGCGGGGGCGCGATCGACTCCGACGCGGCCGACAAGGGCGCGCGCTTCCTCGACGTCGTCGGCGCGTTCGGGTTGCCCGTCGTGTTCCTGGCCGACACCCCGGGCGTGCCGGCCGGGACGGCCGCCGAGCGGTCCGGCATCCTGCGCCACGCGGCCCGCCTCTACGCGGCGCAGGTCCGGTTGCGGTCCCCGAAGCTCCACGTGACGCTGCGCAAGGCCTACGGCTTCGGGTCGTCGCTCATGGCCATGAACCCGTTCGACGCGCAGACCACCACGCTCGCGTTCCCGGGCGCGCGACTCGGCCCGATGCCGGCCGAGAGCGGGACCGACGCGGCCGGGATCGAACCGGACGTGCGCGCCCTCATGGAGCACGCCGAGCTCGGCGGTGCGTACGGATCAGCCGACCGGTTGAGCTACGACGACGTCATCGACCCGCGCGACCTGCGCTCCGAGCTGCTCGGTGCGCTCGCGCTCACCGCGGCCCGGCGCTCGGCCCGGCGCGGGGGCCCCGGCTACGGCATCCGCCCCTGATCGGTCGCGGTCCGGCTGCGGAGGAAGGTGGTCGTCGCCTCGGCGGAGCTGGGGGGCGCGAGGTGGTTGCCGGTGGCGGCCTGGCAGCCGGCGCGCCGGACGCGTTCGAGCTGCTCGTCGGTCTCCACCCCCTCCGCCAGCACGGTGACGCCCAGCATCTTCGCCAGGCTCATGAGCGCGGGCAGCATCGGGTCGCGGTCGGCCGAGGTCTGGACGAGCGACCGGTCGAGCTTCACGTGCGTGATGCCGTACCGGCGGACGGCGAGCGGCGAGGCGTGCCCGGTGCCGAAGTCGTCGATGGCGATCGGGCACCCGAGCTCGCGCAGTCCCGCGAGCTCGGCGCTCGCGCGACGGGCCCGGTCGATCTCGGCGATCGCCTGCTCCGCGAGGTCGAAGCCGACGCGCGCCGCGTCGAGCCGGTGCCGTCGGAGGTCCTCGCGGACACGTTCGACGGTGCCGCTCCAGGTGAGCTGGCTCGCGCTGAGGTTGAGCCAGATCACCTCGGGCGCGATCCCGAGCTCGTCCCACTCCGCGAGCTGTCGGCAGGCGAGCTCCATCACGACGTCACCGAGCCGGGCGTCGAGCCCGGCGATCGCGGCCGCGCCGAGGAACTCACCCGGGAGGAGTAGGCCCCGCTCCTCGTGCTGCCATCGGACGAGCGCTTCGAGGCCGCTCACGCGGTCGGTCTCGAGGTCGAACGTCGGCTGCCAGTGCACGACGAGACGATCCCGCGCGATCGCGTCCCGGAGGCCGGCCTCGGTGTCGAGGTGGTCCAGCACGCGCCGGCGGAGCGCGTCGTCGTAGACCACGGTCCGGTCGCGCCCCCGCGCCTTGGCCACGTACATCGCGTTGTCCGCGTCGCGCAGAGCGGCCTCGGGGTTCTCGGTCTGCGCGTCGGCGATCGCGATGCCGATGCTCGTGCCGATGCTCACCTCGTGCCCGTCGGGGTGGAACGGCTCGGCGAAGGACTCGCGCAGGCGGTCGGCCATCGTCATCGCGTCGTCGACGGCGCCCATCTCCTCGCAGATGATGACGAACTCGTCTCCGCCGAGCCGGGCCACCGTGTCTCCCGGGCGCACGGTGGCGCGGAGCCGCTGCCCGACCTCGCGGAGCAGCGCGTCGCCGGTTGCGTGGCCGAGCGTGTCGTTCACGGCCTTGAAGTGGTCCACGTCGAGGAACAGCAGCGCCACGGCCGATTCGCGCCGCAGCGCTCGGTCGAGCGCGTGGGCGAGGCGGTCGAGGAGCAGGGCCCGGTTCGGCAGCCCGGTGAGACCGTCGTGCAGGGTCTGGTGGAGCAGTGCGTCCTGGGCCTGTCGGCGGTCGCTGACGTCGTGGAAGTGGACGACGTAGCCGCCGATCCGCTCGTCGTGGCGCAGATCGCGGAAGCCCACCTCCGTCCAGCGCCAGCCGCCGTCGCCGTGACGGGCGCGGAGCTCGAACGTGAAGCGGGCGTCCGTCTGGTCGCCGAGGGTGTGCCACTGCTCGAGCCACAGCTCGAGGTCGTCGGGGTGGATCATGTCGAAGGGGTGACGGGCGCGGAACTCGTCGGGCGTGTAGCCGAGGACCTGCTCGACCGCCGGGCTCGCGTAGGTGATGAACCCGCCCGCGTCGATGATGCAGACGACGTCGGCGGCGTGCTGGAGCAGCGCTCGGTACCGGTCCTCGCTCTCGCGCAACGCCAGCTCGGTGAGCTTGCGCTCGGTGACGTCGCTGCTGGTCATCGCGAGGCCGTCGTCGACCTTGACGATCTGCTCGCGCAGCCAGCGGGCGTGCACGCGTGGATGCGTCACGCTGTACTCGGCCAGGACCGGCTCACCGGTCTCCACGACGCCGGCGTACTTCTCGAAGAGCTCGGTCGCGTGCGCGGGCGGGAAGTGCCGGCTCACGTGCTTGCCGATGAGTGACGCGACCGGAGCGCCGAAGAGGCGCGACGCGTTCTCGTTCGCGGCGGTGATCGCGAAGTCGATGATCGCGCCGTCGTCGTCGCGCACCGCATCCATGAGCACGAGTGAGTCGAGGCTCGCCTCGCTCGCAGCACGGAAGCGGTCCTCGGACTGGGCGAGCGCCGCCTCCGCCCGTCGACTCTCGGTGATGTCCTCGGCGTGGGCCACCAGGTAGGTGATCGCTCCGTCGTGGTCTCGGGTGGCGCTCACGTGGAAGCGGGCGTTCACGACGGAGCCGTCGTCGTGGAGGAACCGGGTCTCGCGGACGAAGGTCTCGAACTCGCCGGACTCGAGGGATCGCAGCCGGACCCGGACGTTCAGCTTGTGGTCCGGGTGGGCGGCCTCGACGAAGGTCGCGATGCTGATCTCGTCCCGCGGTCGACCGAGGAGACGGCACATCGTCTCGTTGACGTAGACGATCTCGCCGCCGGGCCGCCCGATGGCGACGCCGACGGGCGCGGTCTCGAACACCAGCCGGAACGCCTCGCCGGCCGCGTCGGACCGGTTCGGTGGGAGTGGCAGCGGTGTGGGTGCTTCGGACGTCATGGCTGGACTCGCACGGAACGGATCCCGGGTGGCGGCGCGCCGTGCATCTTGGTCGCTCTGGGCGGAGTGCACCAGGTGTCACCACTACGCTCGGCGCCCCATGGCGTCACCGAGCACCGTCACCGAGGCCCTCGCCGTCCGCCTCGCCGCCGATCCCGACGGCCCGTACCTCGACTTCGAGGGCGTCGCCCTCACCGCGCGGGAGGTCGCGACCGCCGCGGACCGGCTCGCCGCCTGCCTCGCTGCGGTCGGGGTCGCTCGGGGCGACCGGGTCGCCACGCTGCTCGAGAACGGTCCCGAGCAGGTGGTCACGTTCTTCGCGGCGGCCCGCCTCGGTGCGGTCCAGGTGCCGGTCAACACGGCCTACAAGGGCGAGTTCCTGCTCCACGTCCTCACCGACTCGGGTGCCCGGGCGATCGTGGTCCAGGAGGACCTCGCGTCGCGGGTCGCCGAGGTCGCGGCCCGCGCTCCCGAGCTGACCCACGCCGTGGTGGTCGGCGACGTCGACGCCGTCGGCGACGATCTGAGTCGGGTGTCCTGGGAGGCTGCGCTCGCCGACGGTGCCGCGCGCGTCACTGCGCTCCCGGCCGTCGAGGTCGGTCCGGCGGATCTCGCCTGCTTCATCTACACCGCGGGCACGACCGGGCCGTCGAAGGGCTGCATGCTCCCGCACCGGTACGTGGTGGCACTCGGCGAGCAGATCGCCCGGGCGTGGGGACGCACGGCCGACGACGTCGTGCTCACCCCGCTGCCGCTGTTCCACTTCAACGCGATCGCGGTGTGCGTGGTCGGCACGCTGCTCGTCGGCGGGCGCGCCGCGGTCGCGCGCAAGTTCTCCGTGAGTCGCTTCTGGCCCGAGGTGCGCCGCACGGGCGCCACCATGCTCTCGATGCTCGGGTCCCTCGCGATCCTCGTCGCGAACGCGGAGCAGGATCACCCCGACCAGGTCGACCACCGCCTCCGGCTCTGCGTGGCCGCGCCGATGCCGCCGGACACCGACCGCATCTGGCGGGAGCGGTTCGGCTGCAACACCTACAGCGCGGGCTACGGCCTCACCGAGGCCTCGCTCATCTCGGCCCTGCAGGCGGGCGAGACGAACAAGCCGGGTGCCGCGGGCAAGCCGAACACACACGAGTTCGAGGTGCGGATCGTCGACGACGACGACGACGCCGTCCCCGTCGGGACGATCGGCGAGATCGTGTGCCGGCCGACCGGCCCGAACCTCATGTTCGCGGGGTACTGGAACCGGCCCGAGGCGACCGTGGACGTGCTGCGCAACCTGTGGTTCCACACCGGGGACCTCGGCCGGATCGACGAGGACGGGTTCCTCTACTTCGTCGACCGCAAGAAGGACTACCTCCGCCGCCGCGGCGAGAACATCTCCAGCTTCGAGATGGAGCGCACCGTCATCGCGCACGAGGCCGTCGCCGACGTCGCGGTGCACGCGGTCGCGAGCGCCCAGGGCGAGGACGACGTGAAGGTCACCGCGGTGCTCGTCGAGGGCGGGACCGTGACACCGGAGGAGCTGTGTCGGTGGACCGCGGCGCGTGTCCCGTACTTCGCGATCCCGCGTTACGTGGAGTTCCGTGCCGACCTGCCGCGCAATCCGGTCGGCCGGGTCCTCAAGTACCAGCTGCGCGATGAAGGGGTCACCCCCTCGACCTGGGACCGCGAGGCCGCCGGCGTCACGTTCGAGCGCCGCTGAGCGGGAACGTCTCCCGGCTCGTCCACCGGTCGTCGCCTCCTTCCTGCCACACCTCGACGCATCGGGCCTCGGTCACGATCGGCAGCGCCGCCCCCAGCGCGGCGGTGATCTCGGGCACCGGAGCGTCGGGATGGTGCGCGACGGTGAGGTGGGGGATCACCTCCTCGAACTGTCCGTGGTAGGGCGGGTACTCGGGGAACTCCGCCGCGAGCGCCGCGGTGATCTCGCGGAAGGTCGCGGCCGGCTCGGGCGCGAGGTAGAGCACGTCGTCCGGGAAGGCGGCGACGCTCGCGAAGCGCACCGCGAACGGGGCGAAGCCGGTGAGGGCCCGTCGGACCCGCTCGAGGATCGCGTCGTCGAGCGCCCGCACCGGCGCGAACGGGAAGAGGACCGTGACGTGCGCCTGCGCGCCGAGCACCGCGACCGGGTCCCAGACCTGCCGGTGGGGTGCGACCACGGCCTCGAGATCGGGCATGGGCACGACGAGCCCGGTGCGTTGCACGCTCATCCTCCCCACCTCATGCCTGCTTGCGGACCTTCCAGATCTCCTCGGCGGGCCACCGCCGGGCCCAGTCGAGGTCGGCGAAGCCGTCGTACCCGGTGGCCGCGTCGGCGGGGGGTCGCAGCGCGACCAGATCCTCGATCGCGAAGCCGTGCGCACGGAACCCATGGATCCACTCGGCGTGCAGGAGTTGGAAGTCGATCGTGCCGTCGCCCCAGTCGTAGCCGCCGGTGCGGAACATGGGCTGATGCAGCGTCGTGGAGATCACCGCGTCCGGGTCGTCGGGCGGGAAGCACGAGTCGTGCAGGAGCGTCGAGATGCTGAACGCGAGCAGCCCGTCGGGTCGGAGGATGCGGGCGACCTCGGGAATCGTCGCGTGCGGATCGCAGAAGCTCATCGCGCCGTGGTCACAGAACACGACGTCGAAGCTCGCGTCGCGGAACGGCGTCGCCACCGCGGACGCGCACGCGAGCGGGACTCGGCGACCGGCGCGTGCCACGTTGCGCCGCGCGTGGCGCAGCTGGCCGATCGAGAGGTCGAGCCCCGTGCTCGTGGCCGCCGCGCCGGTGAAGGCCAGCGATGCCTGCGCGCCGCCGCAGCCGAGCTCGAGGACGTCGAGGCCGGCCAGGTCGGGCAGGATCCCGAGATCGGACTCCGGGATCCGGAACGCGCCCCATGCCGCGTTGCTGATGTCGGCGTGGTGCGCGTCCTGGTAATCGTCCGCGTCGTCGTCCCAGAACGCGCGGTTCGTCCGCTCGTACTGCGCGGCGCGTTCGGTCACGCAGTGGGGGTCAGATCGACGATCTTGACCGGCCCGGTGCGCGCCTCGTGTTCGATGACCGCGGTCGAGTGTGGCTCGACGTCCCAGCCGGCCGACTCGGCGCGCAGCGCGCCGACGGTGCACCGCTCCCGCGGCCGGATCGCGAACGGGTCGTAGCGGAAGAAGCGCATGGCGTTCGCGTGCGTGATCGCGTCGATCTCGCCGTCGGTCAGGTCGGTCTCGGCGAACTCGCTCATCAGCCGCTCCGGCGCGGTCGGCCAGTTCGCGTCCGAGTGCGGGTAGTCGATCTCGACGGTGATGCGGTCGACGCCGATGTCGCGGGCGAGCTTCACGCCGACACCGTCGTTGATGTAGCAGAGCACGACGTGCTCCATGAAGACCTCACTGGGCAGCTTGCCGCCGAAGTCGGCGCCGGTCCACGCCTTGTGGGTGCGGAACGAGTGGTCGAGGCGCTCGAGGAAGTAGGGGATCCACCCGATGCCGCCCTCCGACAGCGCGACGGTCAGGTCGGGGAACTTCTTGAACACGGGGGAGTGGATCAGGTCCGCGGCGCACTGCACGATGTTCATCGGCTGGAGGGTGATCAGCACGTCGATCGGTGCGTCGACCGAGGTCATCACGAGCTTGCTCGACGACCCGATGTGCATGCAGACGATCGTCCCCTCGTCCGAGCACGCCTGCCAGAACGGATCCCAGTGGTCCGAGTGCAGGCTCGGCAGTTGGAGCGGCTCGGGGTTCTCCGGGAACGTGATCGCGTGGCAGCCCTTCTTCGCGACGCGCCGGACCTCGTCGGCGAGTGCCTCGGGGTCCCAGATCATCGGGATCGCGAGCGGGATGAAGCGCTCGGGGGCGTGCCCGCACCACTCGTCGATGTGCCAGTCGTTGTACGCCTGGGCCAGGACCTTGGCCGTGTCCTTGTCGTCCATCGCCGCGAACAGCCGGCCGGCGAACCCGGGGAGGCTGGGGAAGTTGAGCGAGCCGAGCGTGCCGTTCGCGTTCATGTCCTGGATGCGCGCGGCGACGTCGTAGCAGCCGGGTCGGATCTCGTCGAAGGACGTCGGGTCGATCCCGTACTCCTCCTTCGGTCGCCCGGCCACCGCGTTGAGGCCGATGTTCGGGACCTCCATGTCCTGGAACTGCCAGACGTCGGTGCCGTCGGCCTTGCGGACGAGCTTCGGCGCGATCTCCTGGTACTTCGCGGGGAGGTGGGCGTCGAACATGTTCGGCGGCTCGACCACGTGGTCGTCCACGCTCACGATGATCATGTCGTCGATCTGCACCTACGTCCCCCTGGTAGCCGTACGGTCCCGCGGTTCGGCGGACCTCCGGGGATGGTAGTGCGCTACCCCGAAAGGACGTGTCGCACGGCTCAGCCGTCGACCGGGGCGACCGGCTGGACCTCGATGGTGTCCATCCGGGCATGGGCCGGTGCCGTCAGCGCGTGCACCACCACGGTCGCGACGTCCTCGGGCTCCATGGTGTTGAAGTGCCGCTGGATGCCGAACCGGGGCCACAGGGCGACGAGATGCTCGAAGCTCCCGGCCTCCCACTCGGCGGCGAAGTCGGTGAGCGTCGGGCCGACCCGGATCACGGTCGTGCGGATGCCCCGGCCCTCGGTCTCCATGTCCACGACGCGGGCGACGGTCTCGAGCGCCGCCTTCGTGGCCGAGTAGCCGATCATCCCCGGCCGCGGCAGGCGGGCGGTGTCGGAGGAGACGAACACGACGTCGCCCCGGCCGGCGTCGAGCATCGGGCCGAGCACGCGCCGGGTGCACAGGAGGGGTCCGAGCAGGTTGGTGTCGACCTCTCGGGCGAGCGCCTCGGGGTCCGCGTCCACGAGGAGGCCCGGCACCGCGATGCCGGCGTTGTTCACGAGCGCGTCGACGGTTCCGAGCTCGGCCTCCGCGGCGGCGAAGAAGGCGTCGACCGACGCGGGAGCGGTGACGTCGAGGGGGTGGGCGAACGCCCGGCCGCCCTCCGTGGTCACGAGGTCGGCCGTGAGCTCGAGTGCCTCGGCGCGCCGGGCGCCGAGCGCGACGGACCACCCGAGGCGCCCGAGCGCGATCGCGATGGCGCGCCCGATGCCGCTCGACGCCCCCGTGATCGCCGCGATGCGGGGCTCGGGGGTGGAGGCGTCGACCATCACGTCCACGCTACGACGGGGCCGGCGGCGGCGACGAGATCGTCGGTGCGGGCCCAGTCGACCTCATCGGTCCACACCTCGAGCCGCAGCGGCAGCCCGTGCGCGGTGGCGACGTCGAGGAGGGCCGCGGTCGCGTCGTCGACGGGACCCTGGACGACCGCGACCGTGTCCGTGCCCCGGAGCGCGGACACGACTCCGACTGCGGCGCCGACGCCGGGCCGGTCGTGGGCGGGGACGATCACGCTGCCCATCCGGTCGGTCGGGAACGTACGCGCGACCCAGAGGCCGGCGAGACCCGGTTGCGCGGTGACGCGCGTCGACGGGCCGAGCGACTGCTTGAGATCCATCACGGCCCGCGCCGGGTGACGGGGGACCGACGCGTCCACGTAGCCCGGCTGCGCGATCGCGGCGATGCGGGTGTAGAGGTCGTTCGCCGCGTCCTGGGCGAGCCGCGGTGCGAGCTCGTCCGCCAGGGCATCCAGCCGGCCCGGGGCGGCTTCCGCGACACGGGTGAGCCCGAACCGCTCGACGGGTGACTCCGCCGGGTCGATCCCGATCGCGAGCACGACGTCGAAGCCGGCGAGGCCGAGCAGCGCGAAGTCGTCGCGTTGGAGGCCGCACGTCCCCATGTGGTGGGGGTCGTCCCACGGGCAGATGCCCTTTGCGCCCCACGTGTTCGCGACCGGCGCGCCGAGGACGTCCGCGAGCCGGTGGAGCCCGGCGGCGTCCCGGGTCGCGGCCGGCCCGGCGAGGATCACGACGCTCGTCGCCGCGTCGCCCAGGTCGGTCGGACCCGTCCCGTGGGTCGTGGGGGCGGGATCGGGCCCGCGCAGGGCGACGGGCACCGGCACGTCGGCGAACGCCGCGGCCACGGTGGGCGAGAGCGGGTGCAGGAGCTCGGACAGCACGACCGGGATCGTCGCACAACGCACGCGCGCGGGGTTGGGTAGGGTCCGCCGCCGTGAGCGAACCAGGGTGCCGGTGACCCGGCGGGTGTGCGTGGTGGGGGTCGGTCTCGCCGACGGACCCACGACGCCGGACATGAGCGCGCTCATGCTCCAGGCCCAGGGGTTCGGTCGCGCGGTGGCCGATGCCAACCTCACGAAGAACGACGTCGACGGGTTGGCCTCGGCCGGCTACGGCGGGATGCACGAGGTCCAGCTCGCCGAGTACCTCGGGCTCCGGCCGCGCTGGCTCGACTCGACCGCGTGCGGCGGATCGAGCTTCGAGTTCCACACGCTGCACGCGCTCCGCGCGATCGAGGCGGGCGACGTCGACACCGTCGCCATCGTGTACGGCAACAACGAGCTCTCGGCCGCCGGCCGTTCCCTCGGCACCGGCCGGGCGGGTGGCGGCGGCGCGGCGGCGATGCCGTATCCGATGAGCTACGAGCTGCCCACCGGCCTCACGCTCATCGGCGCGTACGCGATGGCCGCGCAGCGGCACATGTTCGAGTACGGCACGACCTCCGAGCAGCTCGCGTCGATCGCCGTGCAGACACGCGAGCACGCGGGTCGGAACCCGCACGCGATGTACCGCGACCCGATCACCGTCGACGACGTCCTCGCGTCGAGCCTCGTGGCCGACCCGCTGCACAAGCTGGACAGCTGTGTGATCTCCGACGGCGGGTGCGCGTTGATCCTGACCACGGAGGAGCGGGCGCGGGAGCTCGGCCGGCCGCTCGTCTATGTGCGCGGCGCCGCGGCGGGGATGACGCACCATTCGATCCAGGCGATGCCCGACCTCACGGTCACCGCGGGCGCGGTCTCGGGACCGAAGGCGTTCGCGGAGGCCGGGATCACGCCGGCCGACGTCGACACGTTCCAGATGTACGACTCGTTCACCTACACCGTGCTCGTCTGCCTCGAGGACCTCGGCTTCGCCCCGAAGGGGGAGGGCGGCGCGTTCGCGGCGAGCGGCGCGCTCCGCCTCAGCGGTGCGCTCCCCACGAACACCGACGGTGGTGGGCTGTCGGCGACGCACCCCGGCATGCGCGGGCTGTTCCTGCTGTGCGAGGCGACGCGCCAGCTGCGCGGGGAGGCGGGCGACAGCCAGGTCGAGGGCGCCGAGATCGCGGTCGCGCACGGCAGCGGCGGCTGGCTCTCGACGATGGGCACCGTGGTCCTCGGAACCGAGCCGGCGTGAGTAGCGGGGGCGACGGGGTGCCGAAGTACCTCGTCCCGCGGATCTCGCCCGAGGCGGCGGAGTTCTTCGCGGGCACGGTGCGCGGCGAGCTGCGGGTCCAGCGGTGTGGCGCGTGCGGTCTGCACCACCACTACCCACGGATGGCCTGCCCGCACTGCGGCTCGGACGACCTCGCGTGGATCACCGCGTCGGGACTCGGGACGGTGCACTCCTTCACCGTGATCCGCAAGCAGGGGATCCCGCCGTTCAAGGAGCAGGTGCCGTTCGTCGTCGCGCTGGTCGACCTCGACGAGATGGGCGCGCGATTCGTCGCCCAACTACCCACGGTCGCGCCCGACGACGCGGCGATCGGTCTGCGCGTCCGGGCGAAGTTCCGCCCCGCGAGCGACGACGTCGCCCTCGTCGAGTTCGCGCCCTGCTAGACGTTCCGTGACCGGATCGGGCAGGGCAGGACAGCGAGCGGCTCGGACGCTCCGGCGCTGGCGGGTGACGTGGGGCGTGGCCGTCGCACTGTCGGTCGCGACGTTCGTGCACGTCATCGCGACGGTCAGCTCCGAGATCACGGGTCCCGACAACTCGGTGCTCTGGTACGCGGTGCCCGAGTGGACGCACCTGCGCCTGCACGAGCCCGGCTTCTACGGGCAGTCGTACGGGTCGACGTTCGACGCGATCCCTGCCGCGGCGCTGCACGCCGTCGGTGTCGGACTCGCGTGGGCGGTGCCGATCGGGCTCGGGCTCTCGATCCTGACGGTGTGGTTCGCCCTCGGCTGGGCGGCCGCGCGCCGCGGGCACCCGACGGTCGCGCTGCTCGCGTACGCGGGTCCGGTGCTCCTGTCGTCGTACTACGTCGTGTTCGTGACGGTGGTCCCGGTCGAGCGGGCGTTCGCGCTGGTGGGGATCGGCGTGGCGATGCTGCTCGTCCGCAGCCGGCACGCGTGGGTGACGGCCCTCGGCGTCGCGGTGACCGGTGTCGCGGTCGCGATCGACGCCAGCAGCCTGGTGCTGGTCGCGCCGATCGCCGTCTGGTTCGCGCTCGACCTCCGGCGGCGCACGGAGCTCGTGCCGGTGCTCGTGGGACTGATCCCGGCCGTCGCGTACTTCGTCTACCGGCTCTGGTTCTACCGCGCGCACCCGGACCACGACCTGCACGGAGCGCTCCCGCTGCGGCCCTCGTTCGACGTGCTCGGCAGGGTGTTCGACGACCCGTATCCGGTGTTCCGGCTGTTCGCGCTCGAGGTGCTGCGCGAATGGTGGATGCCGCTCGCGGCGGGCGCCGTCGTCCTCGTGGTCGTCCTCGCCCGCCGGCGGGCGACCACGGCCGTGCCCGCCGTCCTCGTGCTGGTCTTCACGCTGTACGCCGTCTCGACGCCGCGTGCGGGCGACCGCGCGGGCCTGTTCCTGCCGCCGGCCCGAGTGCTGCTGATGGTGCCGTTCGCGCTGTGGTTCCTCGTGTTCCTCCTGGCCGAGACGAGACCGTCGTTCCCGGGCTGGGTGCGACCGGCGGTGGTTGCCGTGGTCATGGTGCTCGCCGCGGTCTCGTTCACCGAGCGGCTCGTCGGCTCCGGCACCCATGACCCCGCGGTCGTGCACCACGAGGCGCTGACCTCCATCCTCTACGCCTTCGAGCCGGTGCGCGGTGTGGAGCGGGACTGCGATCGCATCGAGGCTGCGGCGGCGCGGGCCGGCGCCGACCTCGTCGTGCTCCCACTCGGCGGGACCCGCGCGTTCGCGTGCGCGGGTCGGACGGGCAACACGCTCGAGACGCTCGACATCCCGTTCGAGCGCCGGACCTGGCTGCTCGAGCGCGCGGCCCGCGTCCCGGTACGGACCGTCCTCGTGCGGCCGGTCCCGTCGGACTTCTGCGCGGTCGCCCGCCGGCGCGCGATCCGTTGTCGCCAGGCGCACGGCGTCGCCGTCCTCACGGCGCGCCGGCAGCCCGCGCTCAATCTGCTCGCACTGATCGGGCTCTCCGTGCGCCCCTTCGGTCCCGGGTGTCGGATCGTCGGTACCCGGTGTGCGGGGGGCACCGACGCCCGGCGCGCGTTCCCCGAGCCGGTCGGGACCGTGCCGGCCGCGGCGCGGACCGAGGTCGGGGAGGCGTGGCGAGGCGTGCTGCGGGGTGACTCGAGCTGGTCGGAGCCGATGCCCGGCGTGCATCAGACGGTCGCGGCGATCGAGCGTCGTCGTCACGGCCGGCCCGTGCCCCGGCTGCGGAACGTCTCGATGACGGGGCCGCGATCGGTGCGGGCCGAGGTCCGGGGGGCCGAGGGTGCTCCGCAGTCGGTCGAGCAATTCGTGCTCGTCGACGGCCGGTGGCGGGTCGCCCGGTCCACGGTGTGCGCGGTCGCGGTCGACCTCGGCGCGCAATGCACCCCGCTCCTGGGCCTGCTGGGGTGAGCGCCGCACCGGTCGGCGGCCGCCCGGCAGTACGGTGCCCGCCGTGACCGACACCGAACCGGTCGCGCTCGACGGGCGGTCCCTCGGCCGCCGGGGCGCGCAGACCCGCCAGCGGCTGCTCGACGCGACGGTGCAGCTGCTCGAGGACGAGGGTTTGCGCGAGCTCAAGGTCGTCGACATCGCGCGGTCGGTCGAGCTGTCGCCCGCGACCTTCGCCCCGTTCGTCCGCGACGTCGAGGAGGCGGTGCTCGCACTCTCGGTGGAGGTTGGTGAGGAGACGAGCTCGCTGAGCGCGCTCGTCGCACGGTCGTGGTCCGGTCCCGACGGCCTCGCGGTCGTCCGCAAGCTCGTCGAGGACTTCATCGCCAACTGGGACGCGCACCGCGCCGTGCTGCGCACGCGGAACCTCGCGGCCCAGGAGGGCGACGAGAGGTTCCGCGAGGTGCGCAACGCGGCACTGCGTCCGATCACCGAGGGCATCGCGGCGAAGGTCGCCGCGCGGGAGGGCTCGGGGCTCGGCCCGTACGCGGCCGCGGCGGCGATGGTTGCCATGCTCGAGCGCATGGCCGCGTTCCACTCCGACCTGGAGTCCTACGGCACCACGCGTGCGGACATCGTCGAGACGACCGCACGGATCCTCCACCACACCGCGACGGGGGAGTAGCGCTACCCCGACGGATGGGCGGTGAGCTCGAGCTCGCGGTCGAAGACCTTCTCGAACAGGGCGCGCTTGCGGCGGGCGCCCCAGACCTCGAGCTCGGGATCGACGCGAGCCCGCACGTGCAGCAGCACCAGCTCCGGACCGACGCGCGCGGTGACGTTCGTGACGAGCTGCTTGCGGCCGCGGTCGAGACCGTCGGCGATGCGGAGCAACGCCTCCATCCGGCGCACGCGGTCACGCTGGTCGTCGTCGAGCTCGCCCACGAGGTCGTCCTTCGCCTTGGGCTCACCCCGGCGGTGCCAGCGCACGAGCGCGGTGAGCTCGGTGATCGCGGTCGGGGTCAGCCCGCGCAGGCGACCGTGGTGCACGAGGTACGCGGCGTGGCGGTCGTGGTTCTCGTGCGCGACGTGCTCGCCGATGTCGTGGAGCAGGGCCGCGTACTCGAGGAGCTCGCGGTCGTCGTCGTCGAGGCCGTGGAGCTCTCGTAGCTCGTCGAACAGGCGCAGCGCGAGCATCGCGACGTGACGGGAATGGTCCTCGGGCCACGAGCATCGGCGCGCCAGCGCCATCACCGACGCGCGGCGGATCGCGAACGGGTCGTCGGACCAGTCGTCGGGCTCGTGTCGCCCGATGGCGTCGAGGACCATTCCCTCGCGCAGCGCCCATTCCGAGACGGTGAGCTCGTCGACGTCGAACAGCTCCAGGGCGATGGCGACGAGGTCGACCCCCGCGACGATCAGGTCGACCCGCTTCGCGTCGAGACCGTCGAGCTTGCGTCGGCGGGCGCTCGTCGACGTGATGACGTCGTCCCGGAGCGACTCCAGCTCGGACCGGGAGAAGGAGAGGTGGTGGAGGCTGCGCGGGACCGACTCGTCGCGCCGGGCTGCGATCATCCCGGCCAGGTCCTGGATCGTGCCACTGCTGCCGATGGCCATCTTCGGCTGGAACACCGCGGCCTCGACCGCACGCGGCCCGAGCACGTCGACGACGTGCTTGCGCAGCCGGCGCCGGTCCGCGGCGCTGATCGGATCGGACCGCACGAACTCGGCGGTGAGGCGCGCGACGCCGAGGCGCTCGCTCGCGGCCCAGAGGAGCTGCGAGGAGTCACCCACCATGATCTCGAGGCTTCCGCCGCCGAGGTCGAAGCACACCGCCGGTGCGGGTTCGAGCAGCACGCTCGCCCGCACCGCTCCGAAGATCAGCTCGGCTTCGCGTCGCCCGCTGATCACCACCACATCGACG
>CAZXCB010000004.1:22715-40400 GCA_964639075.1 uncultured Bifidobacteriaceae bacterium
CCGCGATGCGGTCGAGCACCTCGTCGCCGTTGGCGGCAGTCCGGAGCGCGCTCGTCGCGCACGCCACGATCTCGGTGGCGCCGGCGGCCTCGGCGAGGAGCCGGAAGCGGCGCATGGTGGCGACCGCGTCGTCCGCCGCCTGGCGGGTGACGATGCCCTCGCGGCTCACGACGTCGCCGAGCCGGAGCATCTCCTTCTCGGTGCTGATCGGCGTGAAGCTGCCGTCGGGGTGCACCTCGGCGACGAGGAGGTGGAAGGAGTTGGAGCCGAGGTCCACCGCGGCGATGCGCACGGACCCAGCGTAGGAGCCCGCGGAGCGCGTTCCGGACACGACCTAGGCTGCGCCGCGCCGCGACCTGAGGGGGAACGATGTCCGTGACGGGTGAGCACCGCATGCTGATCGACGGGGAGCTGGTGGACGCCGCCTCGGGCGCGACGTACGCCAACCTGAACCCGGCGACCGAGGAGGTCATCGGTCAGGTGGCCGACGGCGGCGCCGCCGACATGGAACGGGCGATCGCGGCGGCCCGCCGGGCCTTCGACGAGACCGACTGGGCGACGAATCCCGAGCTCCGCACGCGGGGCCTGCGCCAGCTCCACGAGGCGCTGAACAAGGAGCGCGAGACGCTTCGCCCGCAGATCGTCGCCGAGGTCGGCGCGCCGATCATGCTCACCTACGCCGTGCAGATGGATTCCTGCATCGACGACATGGAATGGGACATCGAGTGCATCGACCGGATCGAGTGGGAGTACGACCTGCCGGTCCACGAGTTCTTCGGCATGCGCAGCGCCCGCCGCGTGCTGCGCGAGCCGATCGGCGTCGTCGGCGCGATCACCCCGTGGAACTTCCCGTTCATGCTGAACCTGTCGAAGATCGTCCCCGCGCTCGCGGCCGGGAACTCGGTGATCCTGAAGCCGGCACCGGACACGCCCTGGAGCGCGACGTTCATCGGCAAGCTCGTCGCCGAGTACACCGACATCCCGGCCGGTGTCGTCAACGTCGTCACGTCGGGCGACCCGGCCACGGTCGGCGAGATGCTCACGGCCGACCCCCGCGTCGACATGATCTCGTTCACCGGCTCGACCGCGGTCGGCAAGCGCATCATGGCCGGGGGCGCGGAGACGCTGAAGCGCGTGTTCCTCGAGCTCGGCGGCAAGTCGGCGAACATCATCCTCGACGACGCCGACCTCGCGGCGCAGTGCGGGAGCGGCGCCATGGTGTGCATGCACGGCGGTCAGGGCTGCGCGATCACCACCCGCATGCTGCTCCCGCGCTCGCGCTACGACGAGGGAGTCGAGCTGCTGCAGGCGTCGTTCGAGAGCTGGACCTACGGCGACCCGACCGACCCCGCCAACCTCCAGGGTCCGCTGATCAACGCCCGCCAGCGCGAGCGGGTGCTCGCGCTGATCGAGCAGGGCAAGGCCGAGGGTGCCCGCCTCGTGGTCGGCGGTGGTCGGCCCGCGCATCTGGACCGGGGCTTCTACGTCGAGCCGACGTTGTTCGTCGACGTCGACCCGGACTCCACGATCGCCCAGGAGGAGATCTTCGGTCCGGTGCTCGCGGTCATCCCGTACGAGGACGACGACGACGCCGTGCGCATCGCGAACAATTCGCGCTACGGCCTGTCGGGTGCCGTCAACGGTGGCGACCTCGACCGCGCCTACGCGATCGCGAAGCGCATCCGTGCCGGCACCGTGGCGGTGAACGGCGGCCAGTGGTTCGGTCCCGACTCGCCCTTCGGTGGCTACAAGCAGAGCGGGCTCGGTCGCGAGCACGGCGTCGCGGGCTTCGAGGAGTATCTCGAGACCAAGACCCTCGGCCTCCCCGCGCCCGGCTAGACCGCAGCCGCGGCTGCGCCTACTGGATCGACAGGCACAGGGTGCAGCGACCGAGGGCGCCCGCGTTGGCGCCCGGTCCGCTGCCGAGGTTCTGGACGAAGACCGACTGCGGGCCGGTCGGCGCGGCGGCGTCGATCGCGAGCGTGACGCTGAGCGAGGTGCTCGACAACCACGTGCTGGCGGTCGGGAGGTAGATGCCCGGCATCGGGACGACGGTGGCGCCGGGCAGGAAGTTGCTGCCCGTGACCGTGACCGTGACCGACGAGCCGCGGGCCGCGGTGGCCGGTGCGATCGACGTCACCGTCGGCACGTCGACCGCGCGGACGAAGGTGTCGTGGACGACGTTCGGGTCGTCCCCGCTGAACACGCCGGCCGACGCGAACGCGGCGTAGCGGCCGTCGCCCGAGATCGCGCCGGCGCGCGAGCTGATCGGGAGCTGGTCGAGCAGCCACGTGGTGCTGACGACGGCGGTCCGGCCGCTCACCAGGTCCTTGAACGCGACATCGGGCGTCGCACCGTTCGTGTCGGTGCCGGACGGGTTGCCGGTGGTGGTGAACACGACGCGCCGGCCGTCGCCGCTCAGCGCGGGATCGTTGGAGTCGCCCGTCAGCGGTGCGCCGAGCGTCGAGACCGACACCCGGGTGACCGTGGCGGCGACCGTGTCGCGGACGAAGACCTCGGAGCCCGGATGCGCGTCGGCGACTCCGTCGATGTCACTGCCGCCGGTGAACGCGACGTAGCGGCCGTCGTCGGACAGCGCGGGGTCGGTGCCGCCGCCGCCTTCCACGTCGCCGTTCTTGGCGCGCGAGATGCGCGCGGTCGACCTCGCGCCGAGGTTGCGGACGTAGACGTCGTCGCTGATGTTCTGGTCGGTCGAGATGAGGTCGGTGTCGGTCGTGAACGCGACGAACCTGCCGTTGCCGCTGATGACCGCCTGCGAGACCCCGAAATCGGGCTGCACGCCGCCGGCGACGCTGGCCAGCGTGGGGGTTCCGGTGGTGCGGTCGATGACGTACGCGTCCGAAGCGAGGTTCGCGTCGGAGGTGCTGAGGTCGTCGGACTCGGAGATGAACGCCACGTAGCGGCCGTCGTCGGAGATGCTCGGGCTGTAGGTGGCGTCGGCGAGCTCGGCGCCCTCCTTGGTGACGCTGACCCGCGCCGTCGTGTTCGCGACCGTGTCGCGCAGGAACACGTCGCTCACTTCGTTCGTGTCGTCGGCGACGAGGTTGTCGGCATCGGAGGAGAAGGCGACGTAGCGGCCGTCGGCGCTGATCGCCGGCTCACCCGAGGTGTCGTTGGCGATCGTGCCGCCGGTGGAGACGGTGACGAGGGCGCGCGTGTTCGCCGCGGTGTCCCACCGGAAGATGCCGCCGACCGCGGTCGGCGCCGTGGTGTCGGCCGGCGTGGCGTAGGCGATGTAGTGGCCGTCGGTGCTGAAGGCGGCGCGGAAGGTCCCTGCCTCCGACGTGCCCGACGGGGTCAGGCTCGCTCGTTGCTCCCACGCGCAGCCCGCAGCGACCAGCGCCACCGCTGCCGCGACGACGAGCACCGGACGCATCCGAACCCCCATCCGATCAACCTTCCCCCGTGTCCACCGCCCTGCGAAGGGGAGAATCGTACTGCAGCCGGTGGCGGTGTCCGACCGCGCCCGCCACGGACCGTGGTGGGCGCGGGTTACCGGCGCGCCGAGCGCCTGTGCGAGGCTCAGGGCAATGGCGACCTTGATCCTGCTGCGGCACGGCCAGAGCGAGTGGAACCGGAAGAACCTGTTCACCGGGTGGATGGACGTCGACCTCACCGCGCAGGGTGAGGCCGAGGCCGTGCGCGGGGGCGAGTTGCTCGTCGAGCACGCCGTGCTCCCGGAAGTCGTGAACACCTCGGTCCAGGTGCGGGCGATCCGCACCGCCGAGCTCGCGCTGCGGGCGGCCGAGCGCTCGTGGATCCCCGTCCGACGCTCGTGGCGACTCAACGAGCGTCACTACGGCGCGTTGCAGGGCAAGGACAAGAAGCAGACGGCGGAGGAGTTCGGCATCGAGCAGGTCAAGATCTGGCGCCGCTCCTACGACGTCCCACCCGACCCGATCGAGGTCGACCCGTCGATCGACGAGCGTTACTCGGCGCTGCCCGCGGACGTCATCCCGAGATCCGAGTGCCTCGCCGACGTCGTCGCCCGCATGCTCCCGTACTGGTACGACGGCATCGTGCCCGACCTCGTCGCCGGCCGGGTCACGCTCGTCGCCGCGCACGGCAACTCGCTCCGCGCGCTCGCGATGCACCTCGAGGGCATGTCGCGCGAGGAGGTCCTCGAGCTCAACATCCCGACGGGCCAGCCGCGCGTCTACGAGCTCGACGATCGCATGCAGGTGCAATCGTGGCGTTACCTCGACCCGGAGGGCGCGGCCGCGGCGGCCGACGCGGTGAGCAAGCAGGCCGGATGATCGACGCGCCGGCAGGCCGCCCGATGATGGGAGTGCGATGGCACGGGTACTGGTGACGCTGGACGGGACGGACGAGTCGGTCCATGCCGCGCAGGCGGCGGTCGCTTTGTTCGGCCCGGACAACGAGTACCTCGTGGTGAACGTCGCCGCGCCCGCGGTGTCCTGGCCGGAGGGCGTGACCTACGGCGGCGTGTTCCCCATGTCGGGCGACGAGTGGGACGTGCTCACCGACGCCGTCGAGACCGGCGCGCAGGAGAAGGCGGAGCACGCGGCGGCCGAGGCGGGCATCGAGCCGGCCGAGATCATCGTCGAGCACGGGGATCCGGTCGCCGCGGTCTGTGCCGCCGCCGACGAGCACGACGTCGACGTGATCGTGGTCGGCCCGCACAAGAAGGGATGGTTCGCCCGGATCATCGAACCGTCGCTCAGCCACACGCTCGTGCGCCGGACGTCACGACCCGTGTTGCTCGTCGGCGCCGAGGACCAGGGCAAGCACGAGGATTGACCGACCGGGCGCCCATCGACGCGGGAGGGAGGGCAGGGCCATGACGGAGCCGGAGGGGTCGGGGCGCGGCGCACCGGCACCGACGCGGCGGCACCCGGTTGAGGTCGGCGGGGTGGAACGGCGGCCGAGTGACGTCGCCCTGCTGGTCGTCGCCGCGCTCGGCGTCGTCCTGGCGGGCATGTGGGCCCAGGCGAGCTCGTCGATCGACACGAGCCTCGCCGCGGTCGTCAACGGCCTGCCCGACGCGCTGGAGGGGCTGGCCGACGTGCTCGTGTGGCTCGGCTCCCTGTGGGTCGTCGCGATCCTCGCGCTCGCACTGCTGGTCGTGGGTCGGCGCGCCGCGTCGCGGGACGTCGCGATCGCCGGGACCGTGGCCTGGGCGGTCACGTGGGGGCTGCACGAGCTGCTCGGAACCCGCGACGTGGCCGGGCTCACCGTGCGCGCCGGCGACGGTCCGGCGTTTCCCGTCAGCGCGGTCGCGGTCGCGACGGCGCTCGCGGTGGTGCTCGGGCCGTACCTCGCGCGTCCGCTGCGAATCCTGCTCCTCGCCGTGGTGGTCGCGGTCTCGCTGGCATCGCTCTATCTGGGGCTGGGTCTGAGCGCGGACGTGTGGGGTGGGCTGTTCCTCGGACTCGCGGTCGGCGCAGCCGTCCAGGTGGCGTTCGGCGCACCCGGTGGTCGACCGTCGGCGACGGAGGTGCGCGAGGCGCTCGAGCAGCTCGGGATCGACGTCGCCGACGTCCGCCCCGCCGCGGTGGAGATCCCGCGAGCGACGGTCATGGACGTTCGTCTGGCGTCGGGATCGGATGCGCGCGCTGTCGCGTACGGTCGGGATCAGCGCGACGGTCAGATCGTGGCGCGGCTCTGGCACACGGTGATGTACAAGTCGCCCGGGCAGGCGCGATTCGCGAGTCGTCTCCATCAGGTGGAGCACACGGCGTACGCGTTGCTGCTCGCCGACCGGGCGGGCGTACGGGTGCCGCACCTGGTGGCGACCGGTGTCGCGGGACCGAATGCCGCGCTGCTGGTGACCGACGTCGTCGCGGGTCGGAGCTTCGCAGAGCTCTCGGAGCCGGAGTCGACCGACGCGGTCCTCGGCGCCGCGTGGTCCGCGCTCGTCGATCTGCACGCGGCCGGGGTGGCCCACGGCGCGCTGACCCCGGACGGCATGGTGCTGCTCGCCGACGGTCGGGTCGGGTTCGCCGATCTCGGGGACGCCTGCGTGGGGGACGAGCCCTACTGGCGCCACCGTGACGTCGCGACGTTGCTCGTCCTCACCGCCGGGACCGTCGGGTCCGACCGGGCGATCGCCGCGGCACTCGCCGCGCTCGGCGCGGACGAGCTCGCCGCGGCGATCCCGCTGGTCCAACCGGCGGCGCTGCCGGCCGGCACCGGTGCCGGGGTGAAGCACTTCGGGAAGGTGCTCAAGGAGCTGCGGGACGGCGTCGCGAAGGCGGCCGGGGTCGACGCGCCCGCGCCGCTCAAGGTCAAGCGCCTCAGCCTGGTGAACATCGGGATGCTCGCCGGCGTCATGCTCGCGCTCGCGCTCGCGATCCCGGGCCTCGAGGGCGTCGACTGGCAGACGGTCCAGCAGGAGTTCTCGCACGCGGTGTGGGGATGGGCGGTGCTCGCCCTGGTGCTCTGGCCGTTGATCCCGATCGCGTGGGCGACCGCGTTGATGGGCTGTGTCACCATCGACCTGCCGTTCGTGCCGACGGTGCTCGTCCAGGTCGCGTGCAGCTTCCTCAACCTGATCACGCCGAACGGCATCGGCGGGACCGCGCTCCAGCTCGACTATCTGCACCACCAGGATGTGCCGGTCGCGTCGGGCGCGAGCGCGATGGTGCTCTCGACGGGCGTCGGCGGCGCGATCCAGATGCTCCTGTTCCTCGGTGCCGCGGCGATCACCGCGACCACCGTCGACACGTCGAGCTCCGGAGGGAGCGTGACGCTCGGGATGATCGCGGTCGTGGCCGCGCTCATCGGCGTGATCCTCTGGATCCCGAAGGTCCGCTCCAAGGTCGTACCAGCGGTCAAGCGGGCGGCGAACGACATCTGGACGGTCCTGCGGAATCCGCGCAAGGGGATGCAGCTCTTCGGCGGCGACACCGCGGGCAACTTGATCTACCCGGCACTGCTCGGCCTGTGCCTGCTCGCGTTCGGGGAGTCCCTGTCGTTCGCGCAGCTGGTGGTGGTGCAGGTGGGCGCCGGGATGCTCGGGAACGTCGCGCCCGTGCCGGGTGGCATCGGCGTCCAGGAGGCCGCACTGACCGCGGGGCTCACGTCGTTCGGCATCCCCGCGGCGCCGGCGCTCGCGACGGTGATCGTCTTCCGGACGATCACGTTCGCGATTCCCCCGGTCTTCGGATTCTTCACCCTGCGCTGGCTACGCCGGACCGGCTACGCGTAGGCGGTGCCGGCGACGTTGCCGGCCCGGTGCCTCTGGCCCGCCTGTCGCCGTAGGCTGTGGGCATGACGACCACGGACACGAGCCTGCTGCCGATCACGCCGGAATCCGACCGGACCGTCGACGAGGAGCGGCTCCACCGGAAGCAGCGCCTCGCCGCGACCTTCCGCCTGTTCGGCCGCTTCGGCTTCGACGAGGGCGTGGCCGGCCACGTCACCGCCCGCGATCCGGAGCGCCTCGACCACTTCTGGGTGAACCCGTTCGGGAAGTCCTTCAAGCAGATCTGCGTGTCGGACCTGATCCTGGTGAGCCACACGGGCGAGGTCGTGGAAGGGGACCGGCCGGTCAACGCGGCGGCGTTCGCGATCCACTCGCAGGTGCACGCGGCGCGTCCCGACGTCATCGCCGCCGCGCACACACACTCGGTCTACGGCAAGTCGTGGTCCGCGCTCGGGCGTCTCCTCGACCCCATCACGCAGGACTCGTGCGCGTTCTACGGCGACCACGGCCTCTTCGACGACTTCACCGGCGTGGTGCTCGATCTCGCGGAGGGCCGGCGCATCGGCGCCGCGCTCGGCGACACCAAGGCGGTGATCCTGCGCAACCACGGCCTGCTCACCGTGGGCCACTCGGTGGAGGAGGCGGCATGGTGGTTCATCACCATGGAGCGCTCGTGTCAGTCGCAGCTGCTGGCCGAGGCCGCAGGAACGCCGGTGCTGATCGATCCCGAGACGGCTGAGCGGACGGCCCCGCAGGTCGGCTCGCATGCGGCCGGCCGGTTCTCGTTCCAGCCGCTCTGGGACGTGATCACCGCCGAGCAGCCCGACCTGTTCGACTGACTGCGACGCGTCACGCGTCACGCGTCGGCGCCGGCCTGCTCGCGGGCCCACGCGATCGAGCCCGCGAGGAACGCGCCGGTGTCGGGGAACCGCGCACCGACGATGTCGGCGAACCAGCCCGGGACGTAGATCTCGAACGTCCCCGCGTCGATGGCCTGGAGCACCGGCTCGACCATCGCGGAGGTCGGGAGCGCCTCGATCGGGGTGATCGACGCATCGTTGTCGGGCAGCTGGAACAGGCGCGTGTCGATGACGCCGGGGTTGACGACGTGGATCTGCACGTCGTGGCCGGCGACGCCGAGGTCCACCTGCATCGATTCGGAGAAGCCCGTGAGCGCGGCCTTCGACGCCGTGTACGCGGCCTCGCCGGGAGGACCGAGGCGCGCCGCGACCGACGAGATGTTTACGATCCGGCCGGAGCGCTCGACGAGCTCCGGGAGGAACGCGAGCATCAGGCGGACCGGCGAGAAGTAGTTCAGGCGCATGACGGCCTCGACGGTCTCCGCGTCGAGCGCCAGCACGTTGCGGCGCTTCGGGATGCCGGCGTTGTTCACGAGCACGTCGAGCCCGCCCATCGCGAGGCTCACCTCGGCGGCGAAGGGCTCCAGCGCGTCGAGGTCGTCGAGGTCGATCGTCCACATCTGCGACTCGGGGGAGTGCTCCCGCACGCGGGCGAGCACTCGGGCGAGCTCGACCTCGCGGCGGGCGCAGATGCCGACGACCGCGCCGGCCTCGGCGAACCCCACCGCGAGTGCCTCGCCGATCCCGGTGGACGCGCCGGTGACGAGCACGTGCTTGCCGGCGACTGAGTACCCCATCACGACCTCCTCGGGTCGGGTCGAACCGGCGGAGCATACGAGGACGGTAGGGTCCCCGTCCGTGACGCTGACCCCGGACGCGATGCGCCTCGACGGGACCGTGGCGATCGTCACCGGTGCGGCGGTCGGGATCGGTCGGGCGGCCGCCCTCGCGCTCGCGGCGTTCGGTGCCGACGTCGCGGTGTGCGATCGCGACGAGCCCGAGCTCGCGGACACCGTCGCGGGGATCGAGGAAGCCGGTCGGCGCGCGTTCCCCGGTCTGCTCGACGTGCGCGACGGCGACGCGGTGCACGCGTGGGTCACCGAGGTGGCCGAGCATCTGGGCCGGGTGGACGTGCTCGTGAACAACGCGGGCGGCGGGTTCTTCGCGCCGTTCCTCGACGTGAACGACAAGGGCCAGGACGCGCTGATCCGCGAGAACTTCACCAGCGTGACGAACTTCGTTCGCTCCGCGGTCCCGTACATGCCCCAGACCGGCGGATCGATCGTGAACATCACGTCGATCGAGGCACACCGGGCCGCGCCCGGCTTCGCGGTCTACAGCGCGATGAAGGCCGCCGTCGCCAACCTCTCGCTGACGCTCGCGCTGGAGCTCGGCGAGCGGATGGTGCGGGTCAACTGCGTCGCGCCGGACGTGATCCCGACCCCCGGAATCGGCGACGTTCCGGTGAAGACACCGTTGCCGCGCGCCGGCCACGTCGACGACGTCGCGGCCGCCGTCGTCTTCCTGGCCAACCCGGCACTGTCGGGCTTCGTCACCGGCACCACCCTGCACGTCGACGGCGGGAATCGTGCCGCAGCCGGCTGGCACCGCGAGCCCGACGGCTCGTTCGGCACGTGACCCGGCGCGCCGGGCCGTGAAGTTCGGGGTCGCGCTCGGCGCGCTGAACGCGCACTTCCACCTCGACGCGGTCGTGGCCGCGGAGGCGCTCGGCTACGAGTCGGTCTGGCTGCCCGAGCACCTCGTGTTCCCCGTCGAGATGTCGCGCTCACCGCGACCCGGGGAGGACCACCCTCCGGTGCCTCCGACCACCCCGGTGTTCGACGCGTTCGCCTACCTGGGCTTCCTCGCCGGTCGGTCCTCGACGCTGCGGCTCGGCACGCACGTGTACAACCTCGGGCTGCGCCATCCGTTCGTCGCGGCCCGGGGCGTCGCCACCGTGGACATCGTGAGCGGCGGCCGGTTCGAGTTCGGCATCGGCGCGAGCTGGCTCGCGCAGGAGTGGCGCGCGGTCGGGCTCGACTTCGCGACGCGCGGTCGGCGGGTCGACGAGGCGATCGCCGTCTGCACCCGGCTGTGGACCGATCCCGTGGTCGAGCACCATGGCGGGTTCTTCGACTTCGACGCGGTTGCCTTCGAGCCGAAGCCCGTGCAGCAGCCGCGACCGCCGGTGCTCGTCGGCGGCGAGAGCACGGCCGCGCTCCGGCGCGCCGCCTTCCTCGGCGACGGCTGGATCGGGATGGCCCACACGTTCGAGAGCGCGGCACGTCAGATCGCGCGGCTGCGATCGTTGCGCGCCGACGGCCCGCGCGCGGCCGAGCCGATGCAGATCTGCCTCGGTGGCGAGGTCGCGAGCCGTGCCGACGTCGCCCGGTGGGAGGAGCTCGGCGTGACCCGCCTGACCGTGTCGCCGTGGCGCCGCTCGCCCGAGGCGGTCGACGCGTTGCGTCGCTTCGCCGACCTCGCGTTCTGACCCGCGGAGGCCGGGTCGCTCCCGGCGGCCACGGAGCGTGCTCACGCTACTGTGCAGCGTGATGGCGTCGTCGACGACTGTCCGTCGAACGTTCCTCTTCACGGACATCGAATCCAGCACGCACCTCTGGGACCAGTACCCGCACGCGATGCCGTCCGCGCTCGAGCGCCACGACGATCTCATGCGGGAGGCGATCACCGCCGCGGGCGGCACCGTCACCAGTCACACCGGCGACGGGTTCATCGCCGTGTTCCCGAGCGCGGGTGCGGCCGTCGAGGCCGCGCTCGCCGCGCAGCGGGCGCTCGCGACCGCCGACTTCCCGGGCCTCGACGCTGCCGACGGCATCAAGGTGCGCATGGGCGTGCACACGGGCGACGTCGTCGAGCGCGGCGGCGAGTACCTGGGCTGGGCCCTCAACGTGGCGTCGCGCCTGCACGCGCTGGCGCACGGCGGGCAGATCGTGGTGTCGGGGGCCGCGCAACCCGACGCCGTGCGCGTGATGGCCGAGCGGATCGACTTCCTCGATCTGGGTCTGCACCACCTCCGGTACGTGGCCGAACCGATCCGCGTGTACACGGTGCTCGCGGAGGGCCTGCCCGAGCGCTTCGCCGACCTGCAGGGAACGGCGCGACCGGTCCCGGGCATCCCCAGACCGCTCACCAGCTTCGTCGGGCGAGCCGACGAGATCGAGCGGGTCGACGGGCAGCTGCGCACGCAGCGGCTGGTGACCCTGGTCGGCCTGGCCGGGGTCGGCAAGACCCGCCTGGCGGTGGAGGTCGCGTCCGGGTCCGCCCACCGGTTCGCCGACGGTGTGGTGATGTGCGAGCTCTCCGGCGTCCTGCCGGAGCAGGTCGGCGCGGTGCTCGGCAAGGCGCTCGGCGTGGAACGGCGCACGCTCCGCAGCGCCGAGGAGAGCGTCGTGGAGTGGCTGCACGACAAGGAGTTGTTGATCATCCTCGACAACTGCGAGGAGGCGCCCGAGGCCGTGGGCGAGCTCGCGCTCGCGGTCTCGCAGCACGCGCCGCGATGCAAGGTGCTCGCGACGAGCCGGCAGCCCCTCGGCGTTCCCGGGGAGCAGGTGTGCGTGCTGCATCCGTTCCGCGCCGACGTCGAGACCGACGACAGCGTCGTGCTCTTCTTCGAGCGCGCCCTCGCCGCGGGCGCCGACCTCGTCGACGACGTCCATACCCGTGCGATCGTCCGCGAGCTGTGCCACGAGGTGTCGGGGGTGCCGTTGGCGATCGAGCTCGCCGCCTCGAACGCGTCGTCGCTCTCGTTGCGCGACATCCTCGAAGCCGTCCGGGCCGGCGAGCTGCCGCGGTCGAGCCGTGCGTCCGGTGGGTATCGCTCGATCGACGACGCCCTCGACCTCACCTTCGAACGGCTCGAGCCCTCGCTCCGCGAGGCGTTCGTCCGGTGCTCGGTGCTGCCGGCGGCGTTCGACCGAGCCGCGTTCGCGGCGGTCGTCGCACCCGAGGTCGAGAACGCCCGGGTGCTGGAGCTGGTCCGCGGTCTCGTCGACCGGTCGCTCCTGACCTCGGAGACCCGCCGGGAACGGACGCGCTTCCGGCTGCTCGAACCGGTCCGCGCGTATGCCGAAGCCCGTCTCGAACCCTCGGAGCGGGAGGCGGTGGAGGCCGCGTTCGTGCACCACTACGTCGCCGTCGCCGAGAGCGCGGCCGATGCCCTCCGCGGCCCGGACGAGGCGCGCTACGTGTCGGAGCTCGAGCTGGACTTCGACAACCTGCGGGCGGCCCAGGCGCGCGCGATCGGCATGGCCGACGCCGATGCCGCGCTCGGGATCGTCGCCGCGCTCTGGGACTACGCGTTCATGCGGATGCGGTCGGAGATCTTCGACTGGGGCGAGGCCGCGTGCCGCGCCGCGCCGCCGGACCATCCGGGTCGGGCGACGGTGCTCGGCATCGTCGCGCTCGGCGGATGGATCCGCGAGAGCCCGGTCAAGGCGGCCGAGTTCGCGGCCGAGTCCCTGCGCCTCGAGCGCGAGCTGGGCGCACCGAGGTCGCTGCCGGTGCGCCTCGCGCTCCTGAACGCGGCCGAGTACGGCGGCGACCCGACGGACACCCGCGGCGTCATGGCGGAGGTCATCGAGCTGTCGAGCGAGTCGGCGAGCGCGTACTGGCAGACCAACGTGGACGTCGTGCGGTCGCTCGGTCAGAGCTTCGCGGGACGCAGCGCCCCCGCGCTCGACCTGGCGAACCGCGCGCTGGCGCGGGCGCGCGAATCGGAGAACCCCTCCACGATCGCGTGGGCGCTGTTCGGCCGCGCCGTCGCGACCGAGCTCGTCGACGTCGAGTACGCCGAGGCGCTGCTCGACGACGCGCTGGCGCGGACGCGCTCGGTCGAGAACCACTGGGTCGAGGCGCTGTGCACGACCCGGCTGGCGTCGGTCCGGCGCCGTCACGGATCACTCGGCGACGCGATGACGATGGTGCTCGAGCTCCTCGACACGTGGGAGCGGGCGGGCCACCGCTCGCACCTCTGGTCGGCGCTGCTCCAGGCCGCGCTGTGCCTGGCCGACGCCGGCGACTCCGAGACCGCGGTGATGCTGAACCAGGCCGCGTGCGCCGCGCAGCTCGCACTGCCGCTGTTGCCGGCGGACACCGAGGACCTCGCCACGGTCCTCGAGGACATCCGCCGAACCGCCGGCGAGGACCGTGTGCAGCTCTGGGCCTCACGCGCGGTGGGCGTCGATCAAGCCGAGGCGATCCGCGTCGCACGCGAGCGGTTGCAGCTCGCGATCGCCGGCTGACCGTCGCTACAGCGTCAGCTCCGGGAGGAGCGCGTTCACCTCTTCGTCGGTCAGCTGACTCAGCGGCACGCGGCGCCCGTCGATCGTGAGCGTCACCTCGCGCACCGAGGGAACCGCCTTGGTGGAGCTGCGGACGGCGGTGACGAGCGCCCCGACCGCGGCACCGGCCGGCACCGTGCCCTGCAACAGCGTCTGCATGTCGAGGCTCTCGTACTCGTCGTCGATCTCCTCTTCGCGGAGGTCGATCTCGTCGATCGTGCAGATCGCGGCACGGACCTCGGGCGGCAGCTCGCCGATCGAGTCGATCGTGATCGAGATCTGCCGCGGCTGGCGCGTGCTCGGGTCGGGCGCACGCGCCGCGACCGCGGCGGTGCCGCCCTGACGGTACGGCGGCGTGTCCTGGTACTCCTGCTGCCACCAGCTGAGGAACTCCTCACCGAGCCACTCCGTGAGCTTGCGGGACGACGCCGAGTACGCGCCGTTCTGGCGCAGCGTGCGGAGGAGGTTCTGCGCGCCCGACAGCGTCGGCTCCAGCAGCCCGCGTGGCGGCACCCCCAGCATGTCGGCGTTGCGATCCCCGATGGACGACCGGATGAACGTGCGGGCCACCCGCTGGAGAGGCCCCGGGAACCAGCCGATCTGCTCGAGCAGCGTCGACGTGAGCTGGCGCCCCTCGAGCGTGGGTCGCACGTTGCGGGCCAGGATGATGTCGAGTGCGTACCGAGCCTCGTCGAGCGAGAGATCGCGCCCGGGGTCGAGCGGGCTGGTGAGGTACGACTCCTCGACGCCCATCAGCGCGCCGAGGACGTTCCAGAGGTGCAACCAGTCGAGGGCCTGCTCGGGGTCGATGGCCGCGCCCATGCGATCGAGGTTCTCGATCGTCGGCACCGCCATCGTCAGGCAGTAGCCGAACATGTCCTCCTGGTTGATGGGCCGACCCCAGGCCGGGTCCCACACGCGGTCGGTCGGGTATTCGGCCACCGCCTTGATGTGCTGGCTGCCCGACTCGATCATCGCCCGCATGGAGCCGTGGTACACCCGAACGCCCCGCAACGACTTCCAGCCGGCGCTGTCACGTTCCCAGAACGGCGTCGTGCACACGTCCTCGACGAATCGGGTCGACTCCCAGATGCGCCGCTCGGGCGAGTTGGTGAGATCGCTCACCAGCGCGAGCACCTGCACTCCGTTGCCCGCGGCGTACCCGAGGAACATCGAGCCGAAGAAGAGCGACGCATGGATCGAGGGCCGGAAGGTCGCGAAGAACTCCTGGGCGCGCCGGAGCCGGTCGAGGTCGGCCCACTTCGGCAGCACGGGCTGCTCGTGCAGGAACGCCGTGACCGGGTCGTCCGGCCGACCGTCGGGTGCGGCGATCGCCATGAGCACGTCGGTGAAGTGGCGGTCGGTGCGAGGGATCCCCGAGCCGCGGTAGAAGCGCTCGATCGCGTCGTCGACGGGAGGGTCGCACTGCCGGCGACCGGCGTCGAGGCGCGTCACGAGGTCCCGGGTCACCTCGGGCGACCACGGTGGCGTGTCGGACCTCGGCAGCAGGAGCGCACCTTCGAACTCCTCGAAGAGCTCGGCGTCCTTCGCGGCGACCGCGGCGGCCTCGGCCCAGATCTGCTCCTCCTGTTCGGGCGTGTACGGGCTGACGCCGACGAGGCCGGCGCGTTGGCGCGCCCGGAACAGCGACGCGATGAAGCTCATGCGGTCGTCGAAGTCGTTCCAGTGGTGCGCGCCCGTCTCGGCGCCACCGCCGGCGTTGACCACGCGGTCGTACTCCGCGCGCGCTTCCGGCGCGTCGAGCGTGTCGAGGGGCGCCGGGTACCGCCCGGCGGTGAGGGGAACGGGTCGACCGACGCGGACGGTCTCCTGCGCCATCTTCACGACGAACACGTTGCGGGTCATCACGAGCGACCAGCCGCGCTCGACGCGGCCGACGAGCTCGTCGGGTGCGATGGTGCGCACGGGCTTGGTCACGACGCGGATCGGATCGAGCAGGGAGAGGTCGAGCCACCCCTGGAGACGCCGCTGCTCGTGGTCGCCCATGCAGACGTTGCCGAGCAGGATCAGCTCGGCCTTGCGCTTCGGGTCGGTGCAGTCCTTGGCCTCGAGGTAGGCGGCGAAGCCCTTCTTCAGCTGGTCGCGGTCGCCCTCCGGCCACAGCTTGCCCGGCGGCTGCGGCACGCGGTCGATGCGCTCGGCGAACTTGCGGAACTCCGCGAGGCCCTCGTCGTCGGTGAGCTCCTTGCGCCCGAACGTGGCCAGGAAGTCGGCCCAGCAGAGTCCGATCTCGAAGAAGACCCCACGGTTGCCGGCGGCAAGGCTGCGGTTCAGCACCCGACCGTGTTGCGGGCGGCCGCGCAGGACGCGGCCGGTCGCGGTCTCGCGTGCGAGACCGAGCGGGTCGCTCTGCGCCCGGCCCAGCAGACGCTTGAGCCCGAGTGGGTCGTCGCTCGCGCGGATGGTCTCGCCGACCGTGAACGACGGCCACACCGCGAGACAGGTCCAGTTGGCGTCTTCGGCGCCGAGCAGCTCGGCCATCTCCGTGCCCATGTCGACGTAGGCGAGCGTGACGAGGTGGTTCCGTAGCGCGTCGCTCATCGGGCCGAAGACGATGGCCTTGACGCGGCCGACGCTGACCTTGCGATCCGTCAAGATGCTCATGGATTCCTCACAGCTCGGGTGGTCGCCGGGCGATGCCGGCGCGGATCGCCTCCAGCGCGATGCCCTCGTTCCCGGGGTAGGTCCCGGTCGCGCCGTTGAGGGCGGGGAGCTCGTCGGAGCCCTTGTGGTGGACGCCGATCAAGCGCCACTGGTCGTCGAAGACGGGGCTGCCCGAGCTGCCCCGCGCGGTCGGCGCCTTGTAGTGCAGCTTGGTGCCGTCCTCGTCGATGAAGTCGTTCCCGCGGATCGACAGCTTGAGCGGCCCGCCGTCGGGGTGCCCGACGACGTAGACGAAGATCCCGGCCCGCACCGGCGGGAGCTCCTTGGTCGTGACGAGGCCGAGCAGCTGCTCGACCTCGGGCTCGTCGGTGACGAGCAGGGTGATGTCGAACTCGGTGCGGGGCGACCGCCAGATCGCGCGCAGGCCACCGAAGCCGAGCTCCGTGCGCTTGCCGTCGGCGCCGATGCCGCCGTCGAAGTGGGCCTCGAGCTCCTCGGCCCGTGGCTTGTCGGGGTCGACCCCCGGGTCGGGGACGACGTGCTCGTTGGTGACGAGCACCGTGCGGCCCTCGAGCGACGGATGCAGCTCGACGCCCGCGAGCGCGAAGACGGTGCCGACGGGACCCTGGCCGGGGCGCAGCAGCAGTCCGACCGAGCACGCACGCTGCGCGCCCAGGCGGTAGGTGTCGATGTCGATCGGGTAGTCGCCGCCGAAGAGCCGCTCGTAGCCCTCCGCGCTGCTCGGCAGGACGACCTCGCCGCGCCCCTCGACCAGTGTGCGCTCGCCGAGCATCACCTGGAGTGGATCGGCCGGGTCGACGTCCCAGATCTCGTCGAGCTGGCGGGCGAGGCTCCCGTACACGAACCCGGTGGCGTCGGGCGCGTCGAACAGCTGGAGCAGCAGGGGCACCAGCGCGCCCGACGGCTCGCCGCGCGCGAGACGGAGCTCGAGCTCGGTCGTGATGGACCATGCGGGCCGGGGCATCGGGGCCCCGGCTGCGAGCGCGAAGAGGTGGTCGACCGGGATGGGTGCGGCGCCGTCGGGCGGGAGGCCACGCCGCGCGGCCAGGGCCCGCAGCGCGACGGCGTTCACGCCCGCCCACAGCGGGTCCGCGCCGTCGGCATACGCGTCGACGTACGCGGCGATCGCGGCGTCGAGCGCGGCGGGATCGCCGGCGTCGACGTACTGGTCCTTCTTGATCCGACCGAGCCGTGCCAACAGGCGGGCGCGGTGTGACGCCAGCGCCGGCTCCGTCAGGAGGGACCGCACGAGTCGCTCCGCGGTGAGGGAGGCGTCGAGCTCGATGAGCCCGGTGACCGCCTGGAGCCACAGCTCCGCCGACTGGTCGGGCCCCGCGACGCGCGCCCCGGCGTCGGCCAGCTTCAGGAGGGCGTCGAAGCGACGGGCGGCCTGGAGCGCGTCGCCGGCGGCGATCGCCTCGCTCGCGTCACCACCGGCTCGGAGTCGGTCGAGCACGTGGTTGACCGCGCGTGTGATCTGCTCGGCGCTCCCCGTTGCGATGGCCCGCTCGATGTCCGTGGCCTGGGCGGTCTCACTGCCCTGCCCGTACCCCTGCATGGCCGGGGACGCTAGTTGAGGTCGGCTCCGGTCTGCCCGGCCCCGGACCGGCGCGCCCGTCGCAGCTCCGGGACGCGGGCGCACGCCGACGGCGCCCCGAGCGCAGCCTTCGCGGCGAGGAGGTCGCCGGCC
>CAZXCB010000005.1:0-22524 GCA_964639075.1 uncultured Bifidobacteriaceae bacterium
GGGCAACGTGCTGGGTAACACCCAGTCGGGGCGACCCGCAGGACAGTGCCACAGAGAACAGACCGCCGATGGCGCGCCGGCTCCGGCCGGTGCGCACAGGTAAGGGTGCAACGGTGCGGTAAGAGCGCACCAGCGCCCGGGGTGACCCGGGCGGCTCGGTAAACCCCACGTGGAGCAAGGTCAGACAGGGAGCGGGTGGCCCGCCCAACTCCCGGGTAGACCGCTGGAACCGGCGGGCAACCGTCGGTCGAGATGGATGACCACCCTCGACAGAATCCGGCGTACAGGCCGACTCACCACCGCAACACCACGAACGGGCATCATGACCGCGTGCCCGACAACCGCGCGGACCTGCCGCCGACCCCTTCGGGTGCGAGCACGCCGACCGGGGGTTGGGGCGATCCCGAGCAGGTGGCGTGGTACACCGCACGGATCGGCAGCCTCGAAGCGCGCGTCGCGGGCGAAGCGGTGCTGCGGGACATGCTGCCGACGGCGCCGGAACGGGTGCTCGACCTCGGTTGTGGCGACGGCCGGCTCGCCGCCCTGGTGCTCGACGCGCGTCCGTCGGTGACCCGGGTCGTCGCCGTCGACCGATCCGAGCCGATGCTCGAACAGGCCGAGAGGCGCTTCGCGGGGGACCCGCGCGTCTCCGTCGTCCACCACGACCTCGACGAACCGATCGCGTTCGACGGAGCCTTCGACCTGATCGTGTCGGGGTTCGCCATCCATCACCTCGGCGACGAGCGCAAGCGGTCGCTGTTCGGCGAGCTGAGACGAGCGCTCGAACCCGGCGGGGTCTTCGCGAACCTCGAAGTGGTGAAGTCGTCCTCGGCGCGCAGACACCGGGAGTTCCTGGCCGCGATCGGGCGCACCGCCGACGACCCCGAGGACCGGCTCGCGCCGGTCGAGGACCAGCTCGACTGGATGCGAGGCGCGGGCTTCGACGAGGTCGACTGCGTGTGGCGCTGGCGCGGCTTCGCCCTCCTGGTCGGCGAGGCCTGACGACCTCGCGGACCGCTCGGATCGCACGACCGCGCTGCCGCGCGTCGTTCGCCTACCGGACGACGATGGTGCCTTCCATGCCCGCGGCGCGGTGGCCGGAGATCGAGCAGTAGAACTCGTAGGTCCCGGCCTGGTCGATCTTCAGTCCGCCCTGCTCGGTCTGGTCTCCGCCGGCGTGGACGACGTGACCGATGCCCTCGACGGTGACGTCGTGCTCGATGTCGGTCGACGTCAGCTCGATCGTCACGGCTTCGCCGACGCCGACTGCGAGCCGCTTCGGCGTGAACTCGAAGGACTTCGCCCGCACTGCGATCTCCCGCGCGCCCTTCACCACCGGTGCGTTGTCGGATTCCGAGGAGTGCATCGACCCCATCGAATGAGATCCGCACGCGGCGACGAGTGTCCCGGCGCACGCGATCAGCAGCGCCGTCGCAATCCTCCGCATCCTTCAATCTCCCCGACGTCAGCGGCCATCGACCGGCGCGGTCCGGCCGCGACAACGTCTACTACGACGTGGCGTCGTAGGACGAAGCGGGCACCATCGTTCTCAGGCAGGTGCCGGCTTCGACGCGTAGTAGGTGTAGCTCTCCCACGGTGGCGCGTTGTCGTTGAGCTCGACCGCCTCGACGGAGCCCCCGAGCTCCGCGATCAGCGCGAGGACCTCCTCGCGAGGGACGCCGTGCATCTCCATCACGGGCGCGTCCGGGCGCGGTGCCTCGTCGAGCGTGATGTCGATCTCGCCCGCCTCCTGCTTGCGGCGGAACAGGCCGCGTCGTCGGGAACCCGTCCCGTCGCCGACCTCGACCGGAGCCGTGAGCGTGGGCGAGCCCCGCTCGGCGAACCAGGCGATGCCCTCGTGCACCAGGTCGAGCTCGAGGACGTACTTGCCGGGGTTGGTCGGGGCGGGGACGCCCAGGGTCAGCTCCACGGCTGCGCCGGGTGCCAGCTCGACCGGGACCGGCTCGCGGCCGCTGTCGTGCTGCACGGTCCTGCCGCCGGGGCGGAGCCAGTGGTTGGCGAGTCGCAGCGCGTCGGGCTGCAGTGGCCAGGTGGACGTGCCCGCGTTCCGCACCCGCACGGGAAGGTCGAACGCGCGGCCCGCGGGCACTCGGGCGGGGATCTCCGCCGAGATCTCCGCGACGTAGGCGCCGTCGGGGAACGCGTCGCGCCCCAGGAGGGACGGGATCTGGAAGACGACCGCGCCGCCCGGCTTGCAGATGCGGAAGAACTCGCGCACGTAGCCGAGCGAGAGGTCCGGGCGGATGTGCTGCAGCACGATCACGGAGAAGACGAGGTCGAACGTCGCGTCCTCGAAGCGGCCGAGGTCGGGCCGGTCGTTGACGACGTAGTGCACCCGCGACCCGTGCCGGTTGAACGCCTCCGCACCCTCGATCATCGACGGCGCGATGTCGAGGCCCCACACCTCGTCGTAGTGATCTCCGAACGCCTGGGTCAGCCGACCGACGCCGCAGCCGAAGTCGAGCACGACCCCGCGAGTCGGCAACCCCAGCTCCGCGAGCCGGGCGACGAGCCCCCGCACGTGGTCCTCGCCCGAGCCGAAGAACTCGGCCACGTCCCATTTGCCGCCCCGCTTGTCGGGCTCGGTGCGAATCGCCCAGAGCGGATCCTGCTTGCCGAACTCGTCCCAGTTCCGCTGCAGCTCGGTGAGGTCCATCGGCCGATGGTAACGAACGACCTCGATTGTCCCGGCGATGTCGACGGTGGGCCCGAATCACGTGCTTTCGCCGGCCCGCGTTGCCCCCGTTCCGATGCTCGCGGGTACTCTCCTCGGGCTGAGTGCCCCCGTTTGAGCCCACCCTGCCCGGGCTCGCGGGGGCCTCGGCATGTCCGGCTTCCTCCAGAACCGGCACCCGGATGCCGATATCCACGGGATGGAGGCCAGAAGGCGATGACCCGGCTCCTCGCGGCGTGGGGCGTCGTGACCGTGGTGTCGGTCGCGATCGACCTCGTCTGGACCCGCGCCGCCACCCCCGCCAAGTAGCTCGCACCGATCCGGCATCGGTCGACCTCGGCTCCGCCGCGCCCGCGTTCGGTCCTGGCCATCGGGCGTCGATGACGCGATGATGGCAGGGCTGTCGGTTCGGCCCGGGGCGCAACCCTGCCTCGCGCTCCGGGTCGTGCCGGCGCCCTTCCAGATCACGCCGGCTCGCTCACCGGGCTCGCTCACTCCGGCTCGATCAGCCGGGCTCGACCTCGACCGCGTCGCCGGTGCGCACCATCCCGTCCTCGAGGACGCTCGCGTACCAGCGGGTTGCGCCGTGGTCGCGCTCGTGGTGCATCCGCATGAAGTCGCCGTCGGCGAACCACTGGGCGTTGTTCGCGCACGGCAGGGCGGGCAAGGACAGTTCGCAGAGCACGTCGCCGACGCGCAGACGCGTGCCGGGACGCAGCGTCGCGAAGTCGACGCCGGTCAGCGTGAGGTTCTCCCCCGCGGCGCCGGGCTCGATGGGGTGGCCGTCGGCGCGCAGCCGCTCGATCACCTCGGTCGAGAACAGGCACAGCGCCTGCCACACGCGACCGTGATGACGCCGCTCACCCTGCCGGTCGCCGTCGAGCCCGCGGTACCCGACGTGGGCTTCGGGCACCGCCGGCTTCGGGACACCCCCGCCGCCGGCACTCACACGCGCCACCGTGCCGTACTGGCGGGGTGTTCCGGCACCGAGCGCGACGAAGCCGCGCCCGACGTCCTGAAGGTGGTGCAGCGTGTCGTGCACCGCGTGCAGCGCGAGACCCGTCGCGGTCCTCGGGTGGTCGTCGTCGCCGACGGTGAGCGTGTTCGTCGCGCCCCGCCGGTGGGCGTCGAGGTACCGGTCGCGCAGGAGGTCGACCATCCCGGCCAGCTCGGCGATCGTCGGCGCCATCGCCGCGTCGGGCGCCACGGGCGATCGGTTCGCGACGTCGCTCTCGTCGAAGGGCGGGAGCACGACGTCGTCGCCGGCGGCGAGCATCTCGAGCCCGGCCGCGTGCAACCCGACGACGAGCGTCGAGTGGCCGCAGTACTCGAGGGCCGACCACGTCTCGGGCGCCGGCCGGGCCGCGAGCACCGCCGGTGGGTGCGGCGCCGCGATCAGCTCCCACCACGGCCGGATCGCGCGCAGCGTGCCCATGAGGTCCTGGTGAGGGTACGCGCGGCTGTCGAAGCGGCACTGCGGGCACGACTCCGGCGGGTCGACGATTCCCGCGGGGTCATGGTTCGTCATCGGGCGCCTCCTCGCGTTCCGGCTCGGGTTCGGCTTCGGGTTCCGGCTCGGGGTCGGGCTGCTGCGGCGTCGCGTCGCGGTTCCGTCGCGACCAGATCGCGAGGTACACGCCGCCGGCACCGGCCGCGGCGCCCGCGGCGAGCGCGCCCGCGATCGCGATCGGCGACGTCCCGCCGTCGCGGCGCACGCGCGTCACGACGATCGGCTTCGGCGGCGTCGACGGCACCGAGGTCACCGGCCGCGTGGGGCGAACGGCCGGACGGCGAGTGGGCACCCGAACCGGTCGCGGCGGGGCGAGCCCGGGTGCGGTGCAGTCGCCCGTGGACTCGGGCGTCGTCGAGCCGTCACCGAAGTCGTTCCGGCTCACCTCGGCATGGCACGAGTTCCGGAGCGCGACGGGGACCACGTCCGGGCCGACGCGCTGGGTGTTGCCGCGGACCTCGACCCCGTCGAAGCGGATGAACGTCATGAGCGCGCCGTCGAGCCCGGCCGACGTGCCGTCGCCGACGTTGTCGACGATGTGGATCCCGGTCCGCAGGTACCGGTCGTTGCCGGCGTACACGCTCACGCCGCGACCGCCGTGGACTCGGTTGCGGAGGAACCACACGTCGGTCACGCCGCTCCCTCCGCCGCCCGCTGCGAGCATCAGGTTGCCCACGTCGCTGATCTCGTTGTCCTGGACGCGCACAGGGCCGGCCGGGCCGAAGCCGGGTTCGAGGTCCACCGCCGACCGGCCGGTACCCCGGATCGTGCACCGCTCGATCGTGATGTCCTGCCCGGAGACGACCGCGACGCCCTGGCGGCCGTTGTGGTCGAGCGTGCAGTTGCGGAGACGGATCGCGCTGCTGCCACCCACGATGTAGACGCCGTCGCCGTACGTGTCGCGCAGGGTCACGCGATCGAACGTGACCCCACTCGACGCCTTGATCACGAACGCCGCCTGGCCCTCGAGCGGCGGCCGGTACGCGCCGCCGGTGTTCGGACCGCGCACGGTGAGATCGCGCACCGTGAGCCCCGACGTGTTCTCGACCACGACGTGCGCACGCGACCGTGGCCAGGCCGAGCGGTAGCCCCACCGCGGCACGGGCATGCTCGCGCCGTCGGTCTCGGCCCGGATCGTCGCGCCCCGTCCCTCGATCGTGATGCTGCGCTTGCCCGAGAGGAAGAGCATGCCTTCGACGTCGTAGCGGCCGTCGCGCGTGAACCGGACGGTGGCGCCGTCGGGCAGGCCCGCGAAGAACGCGTTCAGCTCGGCGGTCACGTCGCGGGCTCCGGTGGCGTCGATGCCACTCGGGACGTCGACCACATCGGCCGCGTGGGCGCGCGGGATCGGCGCCGCGATCCCGACGGCGAGCGCGACCACGGCCGCGGCGACCACACCCCTGAGCCAGATCATCGCCGCCGACTGTACGACGGCCCCTGACGGCACCTGCCACGTGCCCGGTCCGATCCACCCGTACAATTCCGCCCGCTTCGGCGCCGGTCGGCGCCCCGCCCGATCCCGGAGTCACCTCCCGCCGATGAGCACCGGTCCAGACGCCCCCGCCCCGGCGGGACGACTCCCCCACGAGCCCGCGCTCGACGGCATCCGAGCCCTCGCGGTCCTCGGCGTGATGCTCTTCCACGGTGGCCTGAGCGCGGCGCCGGGCGGCTTCATCGGCGTCGACGTCTTCCTCGTGCTCTCCGGCTTCCTCATCACGACGCTCCTCTTCCGCGAGCTGACGAGCACGGGCCGGATCGCGTTCAAGGACTTCTGGCTGCGGCGGGCTCGTCGGCTCCTCCCCGCGCTGTTCGTCGTGCTCGTCGCCGTCGCGCTGTTCGGCGCGTTCGTCGCGACCGACGACGAGGCCCTCGGACTGCGCGGCGACCTCCTCGGCTCACTGTTCTACGTCCAGAACTGGCGGCTCGTGATCTCGGGCCAGGGCTACTTCGAGCAGTTCGCCACACCGTCGCCGCTGCGACACATGTGGTCGCTGGCCATCGAGGAACAGTGGTACGTGATCTGGCCGCTGCTGTTCTTCGGCATCGTGAAGCTCGCCCGCGGAAGCCGGCGCGTCGTCGCGGCGATCACACTCGCGCTCGCGGCCGGCTCGGCGCTGCTCATGGCGGCGCTGTACCACCCCGGTGGCGACGCGTCCCGCGTGTACTACGGGACCGACACGCGCGCGCAGGCGTTGCTCGTCGGCGCGGCGCTCGCGATCGCGTGCTCGACCGGGTCCTGGTTCCAGCGCCGCGGCACCGCGGTGGCCACGCAGATCCTCGGAACGGTCGGCCTCACGTTTCTCGTGTGGGTGACGGTCGAGCGGTCCGAGAGCTGGACCCGCCTGTACCGCGGCGGGTTCTCGCTCGTCGCGCTCGCCGCGGCCGCACTCATCACCGCGGCGATGACACGGGGACCGCTCCACCGCGTCCTCGCCTTTGCGCCCCTCCCGGCGATCGGGCTCATCTCGTACGGCCTCTACCTCTGGCACTGGCCGCTGTACGTGCTCCTCTCCCCCGCCCGCACCGGCCTCGACGGCAACCGGCTGCTCGCGCTCCGCCTCGCGGTCACGTTCGCCGTCGCCATCGCGTCCTTCGTGCTCGTCGAGCGCCCGATCCGCGAGCAGCGGCCGTCGTGGGTCCGCGGTCGCGCGCTCTGGGTCCCGATCGCGTCGGCCACGACCGCGGTGATGCTCGTCGCGCTCACCGTGACCGGCGCCGCGTCGCGCCCACGGCCGGATCTCGCGAGCATCGTGTCCGAGTTCACCAGGCGGTTGAACGCGAAGGCGCCGAAGGGGGCGACGAAGGTCGTGCTGGCGGGCGACTCCGTTGCGGTGACGCTCGGCTTCGACGCGGTCCCGCCGTCGATGCGGCCACAGATCTTCCTCACCGGGGTGGCGCGTGTCGGTTGCGGGCTCCTCACGGGCTCGCCGCTCGACGGCAACCGCACCGGCGAACCCCAGGACCACTGCGGCACGTGGCCCCAGGAGTACGCCGACGGCATCCGGCGCCGCCGTCCCGACCTCGCCGTGCTGTTGCTCGGCGGCTGGGAGATCTTCGACCGCACGATCGACGGCCGCACCTACCGAGTCGGCACACCGGAGATGGAGGCCCTGCTGCGCGACCGGCTCGACCTGGCCCGAACCACGCTCACCGCCCGCGGTGCGCGGCTCGTGATGCTCACGACGCCGTGCTTCTCACCGCCGACCCGGGATCTCGGGTCCTTCGGCGAGACGGAACGAGCCGACCCGGCGCGCCTCCGCTGGCTCAACGACGTCTGGCGTCGCTACGTGGGCGACCACCCGGGGGTCACGCTGCTCGACCTGAACGCTCATGCGTGTCCCGGCGGGCGTTACGCCGAGACGATCGACGGTGTCCCGATGCGCACCGACGGGGTGCACTTCACGCGCGACGGTGCCCGCGTCATGTGGCGCTGGCTCGGCCCCGAGCTCCTTCGCCTGGCGAACGCACCGTCGTGACGGCACCCGCACGACCCGACGCCGGCCGCGCGATGCCCGAGGCTCCGGCCCGCGTCGACGGCACCACCGCGGGCCTCGTCGCAGTCGTGCTCGCCCCTCTGGCGACGCTCGCCCTCCGCCTGCTGACGGCGTTCGGCGGCGCGTACCACGCCTCGTCGGACAACGCGATGAACGAGCTGCGGATCCGCGACCTCGGACACCACCTCGTGCTGCTCGGACCGTACTCCCGTGAGGGTTGGAGTCATCCCGGGCCGACCTTCTCCTACCTGGCCTGGCTTCCCTACCGCGTGTTCGGATCGACGAGCACCGCGCTCCTGATCGCCGCGCTCCTGATCAACGGCGCCGCGATGGGCGGGATGGTGTTGCTCGCCCGGCGACGCGGGGGCATCGAGCTCGCACTCGCGGTCGCGCTCGGTCTCGCGCTGCTCGTCCTCACGTTCCCGTCGACGTTCCTCGCCGACCCGTGGAATCCGTACCTGACGGTCATGCCCTTCGGTGCCTTCGTCCTCGCGGCCTGGGTCACCTGCACCGGAGACGGCTGGGCGCTGCCGCTCGCCGGCGCAGTCGGCACGTACTGCGTTCACACCCACGTCGGCTACGCGCTGCCCGTCGCCACCCTCTTCGCAGTCGCCGCGTTCCGGCTCTGGCGGTTGCGTCCGCCCAGCACCCCCCGCCGCGGGCGGCCCTTCCTGGTCGCGGCCGGAGTGCTCGCGTTGCTGTGGCTCCCGGCACTCGTCGAGCAGCTCACGCAGTCACCCGGGAACCTGCGCCAGATCCTCTACTACTTCCTCGAGCCGAAGCAGTCGGCACAGGGCTTCGACCACGCCGTGCGGGCCGTCGCCGCGGCGTTCTCGTGGCACGCCGACTGGCTCCGCGGCCTCCAGCCCGTGAACCCCTTCAGCTCCGAACCGGTCGCGATCCTGCACCGACCCGTCCCGGTGCTGCTCGTACCGTTCGCGCTGGCAGTCGGCGCGGCGTGGCACGCAGGCCGAAGGGACCTCGCACGACTCGGTGCCGTCCTCACGCTCACCGTCGTGGCGGCCGTCGTGACCGTCGCGCAGATCCTCGGCAGCATGTTCGAGTACCGGCTGCGCTGGCTCTGGGTCCTCGGCATGCTCTGCGCGGCGTACGCCGTCGCCGTCGGCCTGTGCGTCCTGCGGGACCACGCGGCCGGGGTCGCACGGGTGCTGCGCGCGCTCGTCCTTGCAGGGGTGCTCGTCCTCGCGGCCGCCGGGATCGCCCGCGCCGCCGACGGCGGGCCGCCGTTGGAGCGCCGGGACGCCGCCGTCGCCGGGATCAGCCGCCAGGTGCTGCACCACCTGCCCGCGGGCGCGGATCCGGTCCTCCTGCGGACGACGGGGTTCGGCGCGAGCGAGACGATCAGGGGACTCGCGCTCTACCTCGAGCGCCACGGCATCAGGGTCGCGATGCCCAAGAGCTACGACCATCGCCTCGCGTTCGGCGCGCACCGCATCGACGACGGAGGACGGCTGCGCGCCGTCCTCGTGGTCGCCGAAGGACCCGACATCGCCGCGGTCGCGCGCCGGCGCGGCGCGCGACAGATCGCGACCAACGCGACGCTCGATCCCGCGACCCGGGACCGGCTCACGCGCCGCCTGGCCGCGCTGCGCAGAGACCCGGCCCACGACATCCTCGAGGAAGGCCGCCTGCTCGATGCCCTGCGCGGCACCGCGGTATTCCGCGTGCCGGCGGAACGAACGAACCGGACGGCCTGACCGGGCCGGTACCCTTGCAGTGATGCGGGACCGGCTGATCGCCACCGGCGAGCGCGTCCCGCCGATCGCGCGCCTCCTGGTCGCCGTCGGCGCGTTCGTCGGCGTGGCCGCGTGGCTCACGGTGACCACGTGGCACAACCTGTCGTCGAGCCGTCTCGACATCGGCCCGCTCACCGACTTCCGCGACGCCGTGTACTACCCGCTCGTCGCGGTGCGCGACGGCGTCAACCCGTGGGCCGTGCACACGTACTACCGGCACTACCCGGTCGGCCAGGAGTTCCCGCTCTACACACCGATCCACCTCATCGTGCACGGGCCGCTCGTGCTGTTCTCCTTCCCGACCGCCCGGGCGATCGCGTGGGGATGGAACCTCGCGCTGACGCTGGTCTTCGCCGGCGTGACGCTGCGCCTCGCGGGCCTGCGGACCACCACCGCGAACGTGTTCGGCCTCGGGACGCTCGTGCTCCTCAGCGATCCGGGCAAGTTCGATCTCCGCAGCGGCCAGCCCACGCTCATGATCCTGATCGCGATCGTGCTCGCGCTGCGCGCCGTCGCCCGCCGCGGCGCGCCGCTCGACGACGGCGCCGGTCCGAGCCGCGCGGTGTCCCTCGCGCTCGGGGTCGCCGCGGTCGTGCTCGTGTGGTCCAAGCCCACGTTCGCGATCGCGCTCGTCGTCCTCCTCGTCGCGCGGGGGCGTGCCCGACTCGCCGCGATCGGCACGGCGGTCGCGGTCGCACTGAGCGCGCTCGTGCTCCCGTTGCTGGTCGACCACGCCGGTGGCGTCGGCAAGCTCGTCGACTCGTGGCGCGAGTCCGCGCGGATCACGAGCCGGTCCGCCCAGTCCCGGCTCGGCAGCGGGCTGCGCATCGATCTCGCCAACACCTTCGTCCGGGTCACGCACCTGCACCCGTCCGAAGGCGTCGGGGCCGTCGCCGGTCTGCTCCTGCTCGGCGCCGGCGCGTGGCTCGTGTACCGGCTCCACCGGGCCGAGCCCGACGGTGATCGGGAGGAGCTGGCGATCACGCTCGTCTGCCTGCTCGTGCTCACCTGCCTCTACCACGTGCCCTACGACTACCTGCTGCTCGTACCTCCGGTCGTGCTCCTGGCCCGCCGGACGCCGACCCGCCCGATCGCCTGGCCGCGGCGCGTGCGGGTCGCGGTGCCGCTGCTCCTGCTCGTCCCGCTCGTCGAGCCGCTCGGCTGGAGCCCGGTGAACGCGGTCCTGGGCAAGAGCGGCTTCGAGTGGATGGTCGGGCCGACGATGACGGCGATCTACACGCTCACGGCACTCGGCCTGTGCGTCTGGACCGCGCTGCGCCAGCTCCGCTCGCTCAGCGACCGCCCGACTCCGTTGCCCGCAGGTGAGCCGTCTCGTTGAAGCCGAGCAGGCACGGCGTTCCCGCGGGCGCGCCGATGCGCGTGATCGACGCGACGTCGAGGTGCATGCGCCACGCGAGCAAGGGGTCCGCGTCCAGCGCCCACAGCACGGCCGCCTTGATCGGCGACACGTGGCTGACCGCGACGACGCCCGGCTCGCCGACGAGCTCCCGACACAGCTCGGCGACGCGCGCCCCGACCGCAACGAGGCTCTCGCCGCCCGGCGGCGCGAAGGAGGCATCCGCGCGCCATCGCTGCAGCGCGTCGGCCGGGATGTCGGCGAACGACGTCTCGTCCCACTCGCCGTAGTCGAGCTCGACGAGACGCGCGTCGAGCTCGACCCCGGCTCCGACGCGCGCCGCGATGGCCTCGGCCGTCGCCCGGGCGCGCACCAGCGGGCTCGACACCACGCGCACGATGCCCGACTCCGCGAGCTGCCCGGCCAGCGCGGCGGCCTGGTCCCGACCGCGCTCGGTGAGCGGCGGGTCGGCGCGCCCGAGGGCGAGCCGAGCGCGGTTCGCCGCGGTCTCGCCGTGACGCACGAAGGTGATCACGCGGTCTCCTCGAGGCGGCCGGTGCGCAGGAAGTCGGCTCGGCGTCCCGCGTCCCGCAGTCCGAACCGGCCGACGCTCCACGCGATGAGCGCGATCCCGGCCGCGTCGCCGAGCACGAACAAGGTGGGCGGCGGGAGCAGGCCGACGTCGCCGACCTCCCAGCCGAGCAGTGGCCACAGGAACGACTGGTCGTGCAGGAACGCGCCCGAGAGGACCAAGCCGCAGAACCACCCGATCGGGATGCACACCAGCCGGCGCCGCAGCAGCCTCGACCGGCCGATCGTGCCGAGCATGACCAGCGCGAGGACCGTGACCGCGACCACGATCGAATGACCGGGTCCGAACTTGCGGATCGGCAGGTCGACGATCAACGGCGCGAGTGCGCCCAGCGCGATCAGGCGGTAGTCGAGCCCGCGGCTGCGGAAGACCTCGAAGACCCCGACGACCGACGGCCCGACGTACCAGAACAGCACGGCGCTCAGCTCCCGGCCGCGTCCAGCGCCGCGTTGACGAGCGCGTCGGCGTCCACGTTGTGCTCGCGCCGGACGTGGAGCAGGTCGACCTCGTCGTAGCTCGCCAGCAGCTCGCGAGCGCGACGGAACAGCGGTTGCAGACCCGCGTTCTTCACCCGGTACCGGCCTTCCAGCTGGCGGATCAGCAGTTGCGAGTCGGCCCGCACCTCCACACGCGGCGCGTGGAACGGCGCGGCCTCCTCGAGTCCGCGGATGAGCGCCTGGTACTCGGCGACGTTGTTGGTGGCGACGCCGATCGTCTCGCTGACCGTGGTCATCAGCAAGGCTGGCTCGTGCGTCGCGTCGAGCACCACCGCGCCGATCGCGGCCGGACCCGGGTTCCCGCGCGAGCCGCCGTCGCAGAAGATGCGGATGGTGCGGACCGACGGCGCGAAGCCCGGGAGGGGGTCGTTCGTCACCGGACCGTGCGTCACCGGCTCGGCACGAGGATCGCACCGCAGTTGTCGCAGTGCGCGACCGCACCGTCGGCGCCCGCCTTGATCCGCGCCACCTCGGTGGTCGGGATCGTGAGCCGGCAGCCCTGGCACGTGTTGCCGACCAGCAGGGCGACGCCGATGCCGCGCGCCTGACCTCGACACCGGTCGTACAGCACGAGCAGGTCTTCCGGGATCTCGCGCGCCGCGATGCCGCGCGCGTCCGTCTCGGCCGCGACCTCGCCGTCGATCACCGCCTCCTGCTCGGCGACCGCCGCACGCGCGGCCGTGGCCTCGGACTCGGCCGCCTCGATCTCGGCGCGCAGCGCTTCGAGCTCCGCGTCGATCGACTCCTGTGCCTCCATCAGCTCGAGCTCACGGTCCTCGAGCAAGCGCTGGTGCCGACGGAGCTGCTCGACGTCGGACTGCATCGCCTGGAGCTCGCGCGGCGACGTGATCGTGCCCGAGTACATCGCCTTCTCGACCTCGTCGACCCTCGCGGCGACCGAGCCGGCCTCGTCCTCGAGCCGCTTCACGTCACGGGTCACGACGTCGTGGCGACCGCGGACCTCGGTGATGGGAGCCTCGAGCTCGCGGATCTTCGCCTCGGCGCGGCTGAGCACCTCGCGCTCGGGCAGCGTGACCCGGCGGTGCCGGAGGTGGTCGATCGCGCTGTCGTGCTCCTGGACCACGAGGAGCTGCTCGAGCGACGTCATCGACGGCGCACGGTATCAGCCGCTCGCGCCGGCCCGGCCTACGGGCCGGGCGAGGTGGTCGACGTCGACGACGTGGACGTGGACGTCGAGGTGGACGAGCTCGAGGTCGTGGTGCTCTCGGTCGGCAGCGTCGAGGTCGTCGTCGTCATGAGGGCGGAGAGGTCCGGGAGCTCTTCCCCGCGCCCGCCGTCGGGGTTGACCTTCGCCGCCTTCGGCCAGAACTCCTCGATCGGCTTGGTGAACTGCACGACCGGCAGCCCCTCGAGCGCGGAGCTCATGAACTTCTGCCAGATCGTCGTCGGGTAGGTGCCACCGAACACGCGGACCCCGCCGACGTTGTGCATGCCGTGCGCGTCGTCCTCGAACAGGGGGTTCCCCATCCAGACCGCGGCGACCAGCTGCGGCGTGTACCCGGCGAACCAGGCGTCCTTCTCGCCGTCGATCGTGCCGGTCTTGCCGGCCATGGGCCGGTCGTCGGGCAGCTTGGCGCGGGGAGCGGTGCCCTCGGTGACGTGGCTCAGGACGCTGGTCACCGTGCGCGCGACCTGGGGACTCAGCTCGCGCCGGCCGCCCGGTGCGCGGTAGAGCACCCGACCGTCGGCGTCCTCGACCCGGCGGACGAACGTCGGATCGTGGCGGATCCCGTCGGCCGCGAACGTGCTGAACACGGTCGCGACCTCGAGTGGCGAGAAGCCGTCGGCCGATCCGATGCCGTTGGCGAGGTAGTTGTGCATCGGGCGCACGTAGCCGAGCCGCTTCGCCATGGCCTGCACCTTGGGCGGACCGACGCTGGTGAACAACCGGAGGTAGGCGCAGTTCACGGAGTTCTTGGTCTGGTTGAGGAGCGAGTCGTTCCCGCCGCTCCCGTCCTTCGCGTTCGTCGCCTCCCACGGCGGGCCCCACGGCCACGGGTCGGTCGAGTCCGGCCCCCGGTACGTGACCGTGCAGGGGGACGAGCCGTCGACCGTGTCGTTCGGCGAGTAGCCGTTCTCGATCGCGGTCGCGAGGGTGATCGGCTTGAACGTCGAGCCGGGTTGACGTCCCCCCTGGTTCGACGGGCCCATGGTGGCGAGGTTGAAGCCCTGGGCGGTCTGGCCGCCTCCGTAGATCGCCAACACCTCGCCCGTGCGCGGGTCCATCACCGCGATCGCCGCCGTGTAGGTGGGTCCGAACCGACCGACCGTGCTGTCGACCGCGGCCTTGGCCAGGTCCTCGATCCGGCGCTGGCGCGCGGTGTAGACCCGGAGCCCGCCGGCGAAGATCCGCTGCGCGCGCGCCTGCGTGTCGGGTCCGAGCTCGCTCAAGCCGAGCAGGCGGTTCTTCACCTCCTCCGCGTAGGCGGAGTGGGCCCGCAGCTCGTCGCACGTGGGATCGCCCGTGACCTTCACGCAGTCCTGCCGCTCGGGCAGCGGCTTGGCGGCCGCGAGCGCCGCCGCCGCCGCATCGATCTTGTCGTCGTCCACCATCCGTTCCAGCACCAGCTTGCGCCGCTTGATCGCGGCCTCCGGGTGGCTGAACGGGTCGTAGGCCGACGGGTTCTTGATGATGCCGGCGAGCAAGGCGGCGTCACCGAGGTCGAGCTCCGCGAGCGGCCGACCGATGATGCGCCGCGCCGCCTCGGACACCCCGTACGCGTTCACGCCGAAGTAGATGGTGTTCAGGTACTCCTCGAGGATGCGCGACTTGGACCACTCGTCGGTGAGCCTGGTCGCGAGGACGGCCTCGCGGACCTTGCGGTCGAGGTCGCGCTTGGGGTCCTCGAAGAACCGGTTCTTGATCAGCTGCTGCGTGATCGTCGAGCCGCCCTGGCCGATGCCCCCGCGGTCGACGTTCGACAAGAGCGCGCGCACCGTCGACTTGAGGTCGAACCCGGGGTTGTCGAAGAACGTGTGGTCCTCGGTCGCCACGACCGCGTCGATCAGCACCTGGGGCACGTCGGGGAGCTTGACCGGCGTCCGGTACAGGTTCCCGAGGCGGTCCATCTCGTTGCCGTCCGCGTCGTAGAGGATCGTCGGGCCCTCGAGCGGGCGCAGCCGCGGTGCGACCGGGCCCGAGTAGCGCGCACTCGCCGCGAGCTTGCCCACTCCGGGTCCGAGCGCGACGAACAGCACGCCCAGGGTGATTCCACCGAGGAGCAGGATCGCGACGAGACGGACGAGCCGGTGTTGCGGGCGCATGGGGAGGATCCAGGATCGCACACCCCGGGGCGGGATAACCGGCACCCCGGTCGTGATTCAAGCCCCGGCGGGCTCCGCTGCGATGAGCCCGGCGAGATCCTCGACGCCCAGCTCCGCCCGATCGAAGCGCCGCTCCACGGCGCCGTCCTCGGACACGAACACGAGCACACCGGCCGCGACCCGCTCGCCGGTCACCGCCTCGAGCGCCGCGGCGTAGGCCGCGAGCTGGAGCCGGTACTCCCCCGCCCGCGCGTCGAGGGCGGCGTCGCCGCGGAGGCGGTCGGTCTTGTAGTCGACGATCACGAGCCCGTCCTCGGTCCGCACCAGGAGGTCCACGTAGCCCTCCACCACGCGGTCGCCCACCGGCCCGGCGACGTACATCTCGCGGAACACCCGCCGCGCGCCCGCACCGGTCGAGGCGGGCGCTTCGGCCGCCGCCGCGTCGCGCACCACCGGGGCGGCGAGCACTGCGCGCACCGCGGCGGCGACGGCGTCGACCCCGTCGTCCCCCAGCGTCTCCGTGGTGGCGGCCGCGCGCGCGAGCGCGTCGACCTCGGCCCCGGTCGCGAGGTCCACGTCCTGGAGCACCGCGTGCACGGCACGCCCGAACGCCGTCGCGGCACGCCCGACCCGCCACCGGGCGGTCGCGGGCGCGCCGCGCGCGTCCTCGCCGACCTCATCCGTGGGTGGCACGACCGCCGCGGGTGGTCCCTCGCGGTCGTCGGCTCCGGCGGCGACGGCCACACCGCCGACCGCGGACCGCTTCACCGCGGTCGCGCTGATCGTCCGCGGCGTCCGGGCGCGGGCCACCAGCCGGGCGCGCCGATCGAGCCAGGCCGCGTGCTCGTCGACCTCATCCGTGGGTGGCACGACCGCGGGCGACGACACCGGCTCCACCCGCCGGTCGGCCGGGACCTCCACCTGGCGCCAGCGCCCGGGGTCCGCCGTCTGGGACTCGGCCCACACCTTCTGTGCGAAGCACTTGGCGTCGACGACGTGGTGGGCGGCGACCAGCAGGTGGTCGCGCGCGCGGGTGCAGCCGACGTAGAGCAGGCGCAGCTTCTCCTCGGCGTCCATCTCCTCCTCGAGGTCGGCGCGCCGGTCGAACCCCGTGGTCTCGACGCCCTTGCGCGACGCCACGTGCACCTCGTCGCCGGCCCAGAGGACCTGCACCCCGCGGCGCCGGCCGCCGATGCGGGTGGTGAGGCCCGACAGCACGGTGATCGGGAACTCCAGGCCCTTGGCGCCGTGCATGGTCATGATCCGCACGGCGTGGTCGTCGGATTCCGGCAGCAGCGGCTCGTGGACGCGCGCCATGTCGGAGCGTTGCAGCTCGGCCCAGGCCACGAACTCCACGAGGTCGGCGGACTGCGACGCCTCGAACAGCCGCGCCTGGTCCACGAGGAAGCGGACGCGGCGCCACACGTCGCGCGCCCGCGGTGCGGCCAGCGCGATGGTCATCGCCCCCCGCTCGGCGACGATGCGCTCGATCAGCTCGCCGGGGCCGCACCACCACCGCGCGGCGCGGAGCTCGTCGAGGAACGCGAGCGCGGCCATCACCGGGTGATCGGGCGGCAGGTCCGGCCGGGGCCGGTTGAGGTCCCACCCGCCGCCGGCGGCGGCGTAGGTGACGAGGTCGTCGTCGCCACACCCGAGGATCGGCGAGCGCAGCGCGGCGACGAGGGCGATCGCGTCGGCCCCGTGCCCGACCGCGCGCAGGATCGCGACGAGGTCGCGCACCTCCTGGGTCTCGTAGACGAGGGTGCCGGTCTCGGCGCGGTACTCGACACCTCGTTCGCGCAGCGCCTCCATCAGGAACGGCAGCGACGTGCGTGTCGGGACGAGGATCGCGACGTCCTCGGGCCGCGCGGCACGCCACTCGCTGCCGTCCTCCACCGGCCACGCCGCCGGCTCGGCGAGGATCCCGGCGACCGCGTCGGCGACGGTGGCGGCTTCGAGCTCCCGGAGCGGCCCGGCCCGCAGACCCTCCTCCTTCGCGTGGGGACCTCCGAGCAGCACGACGCGGTGGTCGCCGGGGCCGGCCGCGCGGTGCGCGGCCAGCGCCTCGTACCGCGGTCGCCGCTCGGGGACCTCCTCGGCCATCAGGCGCCCGAACACGTCGTTGACCCAGCCCACGAGCGGCTCGACCGTCCGGAAGTTCGTGGTCAGGCGGACCGGCTCGGCGGCGAACGTGTCCCGGGCCCGCAGGAAGAGACCGATGTCGGCCCGCCGGAAGCGGTAGATCGACTGCTTCGGATCGCCCACGAAGAACAGCCGCTCGCGGTCCACCGCGATCTCGGTCCAGTCCTCGGCGGGCTCCCCGCCGCCGACCGACGCGGCGATGAGCGTGGTCAGCTCGATCTGGATCGGGTCGGTGTCCTGGAGCTCGGCGACGAGCAGGCGCGAGTTGCGGCGATGCAACGCGTCGCGCGCGTCCGGACTCGTCCGGAGCAACCGTCTCGCGAGCACGAGCAGGTCGTGGAACTCGAGCCGACCCTCGCGGCGGCGGGCGTCGGCCGCGGCCTCGGTGAACCGCGCCACCTCGCCGGCGAGGACGCGCAGCACCGCGTCGGTCACCTGGTCGAGCACGTCCTGACACGCGGCGTCGACGGCGTCGGCGAGCGCGAGGACCGCGTCCTTGCCGTCCTTGCCGCCCCAGCTCGGCGCCTTGCCCTTGTTGCCGACGCGAACCTTCGGCTTGCCCGACAACGCGCCGACGACCAGCCGCGCGGCCGGATGTTCGAGCGCGGCGCGTACCGACCGGAAGGCGTCCGCGTGCTCGCGCCAGTACTCCGCGAGCGAGTCGTCCATGCCCTCGCAGCGATCGAGAACGGGCAGGAAGGCGTCGAGGGCGGCAACGGCCGAGCTCGCGTCGCACTCGGGTGCGGTGACCGGAACCCGGGCCGCCGACGCGATGCGGTCCCAGTTGTCGGAGAACACGACCGCGACATCGCGCAGCGACGAGAACTTCGCGTGGTCGATCCGCACACCGAGGATGCTCGCGAGAGCGATCACCTCGTCGAGCTCCGGGCTCGCGAACATCTGGTCCACGTGCTCGGTCCAGCGCCGATCGAACGCGAGGAGGCTCTCGACCTCGTCGAGGACCTCCACGAACGGCGGGAGCCCGGCCTCGATCGGATGCTCGGCGAGCACCCGCTGGGCGAAGCTGTGCACGGTGCCGATCGCCGCGCTGTCGAGGTCGGCGAGCGCGGTCTCGCACTGCCCGCGCGTCGGCTCCGGAGTCGCCGGATCGTGCACCGTGCGTTCGAACGCCTCGCGCACCCGGGCGCGGAGCTCGCTCGCCGCCGCCTCGGTGAAGGTGATCGCCGCGATCTCGCGCATCGGGACACCCCGTGCCAGCACCAGCGCCACGACGCGGTCGACGAGCTGCTTGGTCTTGCCGGTCCCCGCCCCGGCCTCGACGAACAGCAGCTCGTCGAGACCGTCGTGGGTGATCCGCCGGCGCGCCTCCTCGTCGACGAGCACCGCCTCCCCGCTCACTGGTCCACCCCCGGGTGGTCGGTGACCTCCGGCCAGAGGGCGTCGACCGCGGCGTACTCGGGCGCACCGGCTTTGGCGTCGTACTGCGCGTAGCGGTCCGCCGGACAGAGCGCGTCGTACGCGCAGTACCGGCAGTTGGCGCTCGAGCCGAAGAACGGATCCGCCTCGCCCGGCACCGACGGGAAGCAGCCGGCGTCGATGCCCTCGACGATGTGGCCGACGGCTTCGCGAAAACGCGCCTCGACGGCGTCGTCGAGGACCATGCGGTCCCGGACGAACCCGCCGCGACCGGTGACGTACCAGTACGCGGCCTCGACCTGATCGGCACCCCAGCGTTGGCGCGCCGCGGCCGCGTACACCGGGAGCTGCAGCCGCGTGCCCGCCCGGACGGGGTCGGCCTCCAGGTCGGGGTCTGTCGGGGGAACGCGTCCGGTCTTGTAGTCCAGCACGACGTAGGTGCCGGCGGGGTCGACGTCGACACGGTCCGCGCGCCCCCGGAACTGCACGACCCGACCGTCGGCCAACTCGACGGGCACCGGATCCCGGCCGTCGAGCCCGAACGGCAGCTCGACCGCGACCGGCACCAGCGACTCCTCCGTGCGGTACCAGTCGTCGACCTCGATGAACGCGGCGAGGTCCGTCGCGATCTCCTCGCGGTGCAGCCTCCACAGCGTGGCCTTGCCGGTGAGCCCCTTCGCCTCCGCGTCGGCCGCGACCTCGCCCATGATCCGCAGCATCCGCTCGAGCGCGTCCGCAGGCCAGGGCTGGCCGACCGGGGTCCGCTCGGCCTCGGGGCGTTCCAGCTCGTTGCGCACGAACTGCTCGAGCACCTCGTGGACGAGCGTGCCGCGATCGAGTGGCGAGAGCTCCAGCAGGCGCTCGGGGGTCTCCTCCGCGGGCACCCGCAGCACGTTCGCGAGCAGGTAGCGCAACGGACAGGTCGCCCAGTGCTCCAGGCGCGTCGGCGACACGACGTCACCCGTCGCCGGCGAGCGCACCTGGTCGCGCACCGACCCGACGTTGCCGTCCCAGCGCGTGACCGACGCGGACGCGCGGCCGCGCACGGCCTCCATCCCGGTGGCCACCATCGTGCCCGCGACGAGCGGATGCTCGGCTGCGTCGCCGCCCGCGCGCGCGAACCGGTCGGTCAGGCCAAGGACGCGATCAGCAGGGCTCGCCGCGTACGCGACCCGCGCGATCCCGGCGGCGAACGACGGCACCGCGTCGACCCCGTCGTCGATGCCGAGCTCGGAGAGCTCGCTGCCGAAGACCCGCCGATCGGCGAGCGCGGACGCGGTCTCGAGCAGGAACCGGGACGGCAGCCGCTCGCGACCGCTCCGCAGGTCGCCGCGCGGCATGGAGAGGACCCGGTGACGCGGGCTCGCCGCGAGGGCGGCCAGGTAGGCGCGCCGTTGATCCTCGAGGGCACGGTCGCGCCCCGCGAGCTCCTCGTCCACCGCGAGGCCGCGGTCTGCGTCGGCGAGGAGCGCGTCCTCCCGCCGCGGCGCCGGCAAGAGACCCTCCGCGAGCCCGAGGACGAACACCGCGTCGAGGTCGAGCCCGAGTCCGGTCGCGATCGGCGCGACGAGCACCCCCTCCCCGTACCGTCCGACCCGGCCTGCGGGGGCCGCGAGCTCGGACTCCACGGCGCGGGCGAACGCGCCCGCGGCGGGCGCCGGCTCCACTGCCTCGAGCGCAGCGAGCCGATCCAGGGCGGCGGCGACCGCGGCGAACGCGTCCTGCTCCTCCTCGGGCCACCGGGCGCGCTGGTGCTCGTCGCCCAGGAGCTCGCAGAGCGTGCCCGCGGCGGCGGTCGCCCGGTCGCGCCAACCCGTGGACGCGGCGAAACGAGCGACACGCTCGCGCAGCTCGGCGACGAACGCGGCGAGCTCACGCGCCGAGCGCGCCACCGAGCTCGGAGCCGGGTCGCCGGGATCGTCCTCGGCGACCCGTGCGGCCATCCGCGCGTCGAGCTCCGCCGCGTACCGCTCGAGGCGCTCCCCCCAGTGGTCGCCGTCGACGACACCCGCGCGCCGCGAGACGACGTCCCACCGGTCGACCGGGACGGTGCCGTGCGCGCCCAGCACCGGCGCGGCCGCGAGCAGCGCGATCACCTCGCCGCGACCGAACGTGGAGTCCACCATCCCGATGAGCCGGGTCAGGGTGCGGCCGGCCAGCGAGTCGCCGAGACGGCGGATCGGCGGCCCGTTGTGGACGATCCCCGCCGCGTCGAGTGCGGCGACGACCGTCCGCGCGTACGGCTCGACCGGCGGGATCAGCATCGCGGTGCGATCGAGCGCGAGCCCGGCCTCGGCGAGCTCGAGCAGGCGCCGCAGTGTCGCGCGCACCTCGTCGTCGACGTCCGACGCCGTGATGATCTCGGTCCCGGTGACGGGCGACGGCCGGACGGGTGCGGACAGCTCCGACTCCGGGACCTCGACCCCCCACCGGGCCAGCGCGGCGAGCACCGGCGCGTCGGCGGACGCGTCACCGGTGAGCCCGACGATCCAGGTGCCGCTGCGCCGCTCGGCGACCGCGCCGACGAGGTCGGCGAGCGCGGGGGCCGTCGGCTGCGGGAGGTGCACCACCACCTCGCCGAGCGCGAGCACGCCCGGATCTCCCTCCGTGACGGCCGCGCGGGCGTGCGCCGCGAGCACGTCCTCGTCGGCGTACCCGGCCAGCCGGACCCGGACCCGACCGAAGAGCTCGGCGAGCGCACGGGCCCGGGGTGACCCGGACGCGTCGAGCGCGGCCAGGGTGGCCGGACGCGCCCGCGACAGCTCCGCGTAGCGGCGGGCCAGCGCGGACTCGGTGGCCGCGTGGCTCGCGACCGCGGCGAAGAAACCGGGGCGGTCCGCCAGCTCCGTGCGGATCGCCGCCACGAGCACCGGATCGGTGAGCGGGACGAGGCCTTCCGCGGCGGCCCGCGCCCGCCCGAGCTGCTCCGCGAGCCCGAACGGCGTGACGAACCCGACGTTGGCGAGCCCACCGTCGGCCGCGAGCGTGCGACGCGCCGCGAGTCCGGCGACGTTCGACGGGACGACCACGGTGACGGGCGCGAGCACATCCCCGGCCTGCGCGGCGCGGATCACCGCACTGAGCGCGTCCGTGGCCTCCCGGCCGTACGCAACCACCCTCGTCCCCATCGCGCCGCACCCTACGCACTGCCTGAGACCATCGACCGGGTCTGCTCTCTGAGTAGTCCCGAGCCGGAGCGCCAGCGGAGGCGAGCCGCGCCGTAGCGTCCCGCGTCGCCCGGAACTACTTCGACCGAGCGAAGGCGCCGAGATCTACGCTTCGAGCAGGGCGGCGAGGACGTCGCGGCTCGACGCCATGCCCACGATCGCGTCGCCTTCGAGGATCGGGACGTGCCGGACCTCGTTGTCCAGCATCATCCGACCCACCGTGGCGATCGTGTCGTGCGCCGAGGCGCTCACGACGTCGCCGGTGACGATCGCGTCGACGTGGTCGTGGTCCGGGTCCAGGCCCTCGGCCAGCGCGCTGACGATGTCGCGCTCGGACACCAGGACCGGCGGGTGGTGGCCCCGCACGACGGCGACGCCGATCGACTCCTCGGTCAGGAGCATCGCCGCCTTCCGCAGGGTCAGCTGGCTGTCGATCATCACCGGCGGTCGCCGGACGATCTGCTCGATGGGGTCCTTCGCGTCGGTCATCGGATCCTCCTCGTCACCCCGGAGCCTCGTCGCCCGGCGCGCCCGTTCCCAGGTCCGGAAGTCCCGCCCACCCGGGACTCAGGAACCGGCGTCGCCGTCATATCGGCGGCTCCGCTCGGTCTCTGCGACCGAGAGCGACGCGGGACGCTCCGCCGCGGCTCG
>CAZXCB010000005.1:22624-25067 GCA_964639075.1 uncultured Bifidobacteriaceae bacterium
GGCTCCGCTCGGTCTCTGCGACCGAGAGCGACGCGGGACGCTCCGCCGCGGCTCGGGATCGGGATCGGGATCGGCGTCAAGCGTCGATGAGATCCAGGGCAGCGGCGGCCACCGCGTCCGGTGGCGCGTCGGTCGCGAGGGCAGTGGCCTCGGGCCACGGCACCGCGCGGGCGGCGAAGGCGCGCACGACGTCGGCGTCCGCGTCCGACGGGTCGTCGCCGTCCCGCGCCCGCCGGCGCACGCGCTCGACGGCGACCGATTCCGGCAGCACGCACTCCAGTGCGACGAGGTCCGCCACCGTCTCCCGTGCGAGCGCGGCTGCGGCGTCGCGCCACACCGGGTCCGCGAACGTCGCGTCGAGGACGACCGAGTGCCCGCGCGCGAGGAGCACGCGGGCGTGGTCGAGCATCGCCGCGTACGTCGCCGCGGTGGTGTCGGCGTCGTAGCCCGGACCGTCGACCCCACTCCCCACGTGCTCGGCGTGCGAGATCCCGAGGTGATCCTTGCGGATCTCGTCGGAACGCAATACCGGCCAGCCCCGGGCGTCGCCGACGCCGGCCGCGACCGTCGACTTCCCGCTCCCGGGTCCGCCACCGACCGCGACGAGCCGGACGCGCGCCGCCTCCGCGTGCCGCGCGGCGAGCGCGTGCAGGAGCGCGGCTTGCTCGCGATCGTCCCGCAGGCAGGCGACCTTCGCCCGGATGTGCGCGCGCATCGCCACGTAATGGTGCTCGAGCGACCGCGGGTGCGACTCCGCCGTGAGCTCGCGGTACGCGGCGAGGAACTCGGCGCCGAGCTCGGCGCGCCCGAGCCGTTCGAGGTCCATGGCGAGGAACGCGACGTCGGCGAGCACGTCGCCGTAGCGCAGGTTCGCGTCGAAGTCGATGCAGTCCAGCACCTGGGGTCCGGTGTCGAGCAGGAAGATGTCGTCCGCGAGCAGGTCGCCGTGGCCATCGACGATCATGCCGCGCGCGATGCGGTCCGCGAACAGCGCCTCCCGGCCGTCGAGGTAGCGCAGCACCGCGCGCTCGAGCGCCTCCTCGACCTCACGGTCCAGCAGCTCCCCGACGAACGGCGCTGCCTCCTCGAAGCCGGCGACCCACTTCGCGCGGACGGCGTCGCGTGTTCCGACCGCGTCGATCCGCTCGGACCGGTCGGCGGCGGCGTGGAAGTGCGCGATCACCCGCGCGACGGCCATGAGGTCGTCGTGGTCCAGCGCGTCGATCGTCGCCAGCGCCGCGAGCCGCCGGGCATCGGGCATGCGGTGCATCACGACGAGGTGGTCCCACACCGTGCCGTCGGGGCCGCGCAGCTCGGCGACGCCCTCGTACGCATCCGGCGCGATCCGGCGGTTGAGCTCGACCTCGGCCCGGCACGCGGCCTCACGCAGCTCCCGGGTCGAGAGGTCCACGAAGGGCAGCCGCACCGGCTTCTTGAGCTTGTACGCGCGCGCCCCGACCAGGAAGACCGTCGAGATGTGCGTCTCCCTGATCTCGGCGGGCAGGTCCACGGCGTCGATCCTTGCCTCCGGTCCGGACGGGCACCAGGGCCGAACGGCGGGACGGTGCCCGGCGCTCAGCCCGTGACGCGCTCGGGGTGGGCGTAGGCCTGGATCGCCGCGCGGTCCGCCGCGAGGACATGGCCCTCGGCGATCGCGGCCGCGACGGCCGCTCGGTACTTCCGCTCGTAGTCGGCGCGGTTCGGGTACAGCGCCGCGATGCGTTCCGCCGGCAGCGGCGTGGTCGAGCCGAGCAGGATGCAGATGACGGCGGGGTTCGAGCCCGGGACCCCGGAGAGCACCTCGACCGGCGCGTCGAGGGGTGGAGTGCGGACACCCTCCAGCGCGATGCCGTCGGCGTCACGGGCGATCGCCGGCGCGCCACCCGCGGTCAACGCCAGACGTGGCGCCGGTCGCGGTGGTGTCCCGGTGCTCATCCATCTCACGAGCGCTCCGTACGCGGCCTTGGCCACGACATGCAGCGGACCGTCGTTGACCGGCACGCCGCAGTCGAGCGAGTCGGCGATGGAGCCCATGAGGTGCCGGTCCGCGTGCGCGGTGCCGGCGACCTCCCACAGCCGGAACGTGTCGGAGTCGGGCTGGCGGGCCGCGACCGAGTTCAGGACGCCGACGACGTCGCTCTCGGACTGGAGGTCCATGATCGGCTCGGTGCCGTCGCTGCGGAACTTCGTCGCACGCCCGCCGATCGAGCCGGCGATGTCGGCGGCCTCCCCGGGACCGACGAGCCCGAGCCCGACCGCGCCCCGGCTGTGCACGAAGAACGCGTCGAACGCGTGCGTGAGCGGCTGCACGCCGTTCACGTAGGTGACGAGCGCGAACGCCGACTGCGACTCTCCCGCTGCGACGACCCGCCGCGTCTTCGCGCCACGGGTCACCTCGCCGCCCGCGCGAAGGGCGCGGGCAGCCTGCGTGTAGATGTCGAAC
>CAZXCB010000005.1:25077-32645 GCA_964639075.1 uncultured Bifidobacteriaceae bacterium
GGCGACATCGCCGACGCCGGGCGCGGAGACGCTCACGAGCACCGGGCCGCCCTCGACGCCGATGAGCTGCGCGGAGACGCCGACCCACGTGTCGCCGCGCCGGACGATCTCCTCGTTGAGACTCGCCCAGTCCGGGTCGGCGTCGACGCCGCCGCTCACGTTGAGCCACTCGACGACGACGGTGCCGCTGGACCTCGCCGTGTCCGCGGGACGGCGCACGAGCACGCGGGTGCGGTAGGGCGCCGTGGTGTCGGGTGCGAGCGACCACCTCCCGTCGGATCCGAGCTCACCCTCCGCCTTGTACGACGTCGCCTTCCCCTCGGCGACGTACTCGTGCTGCTCGTAGCCGACCGCGCCGAGATCGGTGGGCGTTGCGGAGCCGATGAACACCTCTCCGGGCCCCGTGATCTCGGTCAGCTTCGCAGACGGACCGGCGGGCCGATCCACGGCGGCCGGCTTCCCGGGCGCCGACGTCGACGACGTCGAGCCGCTCCCCTTGTCGTCCCCCCCGGCACTCGAGCAGGCCGCGGCGACGAGCGCGAGAGCAACGGTGCCGACGGCGAGCAAGCGGACACGGGGACGGGTGCTCGGGTTCACGGCGGGCAACGTACCCGGACGCGGCCCGAGCCGTGCCGCGTCCCCACTGAGGGCACGATCAGGTGGTGCCGGGCACGTCCCGCCGGCGGAACGAAAGGGTTGCGAGCACCACGAAGACCGCCGTGTAGAGCACGATCGTGCCCAGGGCCAGGGCCGGGCTGCGGGTGAACTCGACGCCGCGCATCTGGCGCCACGGCACGACCGTGCCGATGTTGGCGGCCCACAGGTATTGCGCCAGACCCGGACGCAGGCCCCGGATCAGGTTCTCGACCACCGCCATCCACGCGAACACGGCCGCGAGCGCGAACGCGGTGTTGCGGCCCAGCGTCGCGAGCGCGACGGCCAACATCGCCGCGAGCGCGGTGAGCAGCCCCGTCCGCGCGATTGCCGCGGTCAACGACCACCACCAGTCCGCATCCGCGCCGGCGGTGCTCCCGTTGGCCAGCACGGCCGGGAGGAAGGACGCGAGGAACACGACCTGCAGCACGATCGCGACCGCGAAGGCCACGATCCCGCAGGCCGCAGTCCGTGCCAGATTGAGCCGCACCCGGCGCGGCTCCCACGTGAGCACGGTCGTGATCGTGCCGGCCCGCCACTCGGAGCCGGCGACGGCCGCGCCGGTGGCGACGGCGCCGAGCAGCAGGAAGAAGCTGGCGATGAGGACCGCGCCGTCGGATCGGTCGGCGATCCACCAGTCGGTGAGCACCGCGGGATGAGGCTCGCCGTGGCGGTGCAGCTCGGAGGGCGTCGTGCCCGCGGAGCTGGTGAAGGCGATCACACCGGCGACGACACATCCGACGAGCGCGAGCAGGATCATCACGCGCACCACCCGCCGGCGCAGTGCCCGACGCATCTCGACGACCAGCAGACTCATCGGTCGCCCCCCTGTCCCGACACGCCGACCGCGGCGAGATCCGCCGCCGCACTTGCTCCGTCGCCCGTCATCCGGATGAACAGCTCCTCGAGGCTGCGTTCCTCCGGACGGAGATCACGCACCCAGTGGCCGTGCTCCCCGAGGATGCGACTGATCCGGTCGGCCGCGGGTGGCGGGACCGCGACCCGGAGCCGTCCGTCGACGCGCTCGACGGCGATGCCGGCGCGTTCGAGGACGGCGAGCGCGCCGTCGAGGTCGTCGACGCCCACCAGCATCGTCTCCGAGCGTCCCGACGCCGCGAGCACCTCCGCGACCGTGCCGTGAGTGACGCAGTGGCCGCGACTGAGGATCGCCACCCGGTCGCAGACCTGCTGGATCTCGGCGAGCTGGTGGCTCGACACGAACACCGTCCGGCCCGCGTCACCGAGCCCGCGAAGGAGCTCGCGCACGCTGCGGATCCCCGCGGGGTCGAGCCCGTTCGCCGGCTCGTCGAGGATCAGCAGCGCGGGGTCCTTCAGCAGTGCGGCACCGAGCGCCAGCCGCTGGCGCATCCCCAGCGAGTACTTGCGCACCTGGTCGCCGGCGCGGTCCGCCAGCCCGACCTCCCCGAGCACCGCGTCGACCCGGCGCGGCCCGATGCCGTCGATCGCGCCCAGCATCGCGAGGTTGTCCCACCCGCTCATCGCGGGGAGCAGCGCCGGGGACTCCACGATGGCGCCGACCCGGCGCACGGAGTCACGGAGGCCCTCGGGCACCGGCCGACCGAACAGCCGTACCACCCCCTTGGTCGCGGTCGCGAGCCCGAGGATGCAGCGGATCGTGGTGGTCTTGCCCGAACCGTTCGGACCCAGGAATCCGAAGACACCGCCCTCGGGGACGACGAGGTCGAGGCCGTCGACCGCGACCGTGCGACCCTTCCGGCGCCGGTACTCCTTGCGCAGCGCTTCGATCTCGATGACGTTCGTGGCCATGCCGTGCGTCCTCACCTCGCGGTTCCCTACCCGACGGACGCCGAGCGGGCGATCGCGGGTGACGCGACGCGCGGGATTCAGGAGACGGGCACGGACTCGTCCTCGAGCGGCGGCAGCGCGGCGATGATCGCATCGAGGTCGGCGTATTCGGCCTCGTCGATCTCGGGCGCCGCGGCCTCGCCGACCGGCGCCCAGTCGGTGCGCAGCAGCAGCACCGCCGCGATCCCGAGGAGCACCAGCGCGACACCGAGGCCGAGCAGCAGTCGGGTCGGGTCGTACGCGGCGCCGGGGGGTGGGGCGAACGAGATGGGCACGACCGGTGCCCGGGTGAACACCTCGTCCGACGCCACCGAGATGCCGCAGTCGTCGCCGCGGAAGCACGGAGCGAGCTCCGGTCCCACACGACCCGGTTCGATCGCGAGCTTCGCCCGGCCCGATCCGTCGGCACCGACCAGCAGCGGTGCATTCGGGCCCGGTGACCCACAGCGCGCGCCGATTGCGTCCGGGGCCGCGCACAGCATCGCGGTGACCTGCGCGCCCGGCGGATAGTCGACGACCTCGACGGTCACCGCTTCACCATCGAGCGAGAGGCCGCTCGCCGGAGTCACCGAGATGTGGCCCGCTCGACGCACGCGATCACCGAACACGGTCTGGATCTCTCCCTGCCCGCCGCCCTCGCGGGCGCGCACGACGACGGTGCAGGGCGGTGCGCCGGCGCGGCAGCGTCCCGGATTCCACCGCACGTCGAGGACGCCGTCGGTGACGAGATACTGGAACTCGGCGACTCCGTCGGCGTCGAACTGCACCCGGAGCCGGTTGGCGCATGGCCGTGACAGTGTGGGCGCGCACTGCTGCGCGACCCCGCGCGCGAACGGCTCGAACCCGGTGACGCGCATGCGGAGCACCGTCGCGGGTGCGAGTCCGTCGGCCACGTCGTAGGACGCGGGGAACGTATCGGCGCCGTCGGCCTCGATCGCGACGGTCGGGCCGAGAGCTACGGATCGCGGTGCTCCGGGTACGGCCGGACGGCTCGAGCTGGCCGTGGTCGGCGTGGTGCCTGGCGTCCTCGGGGGTTGTGTGCTCGTCGTCGACTGCGCGCGGCGCGCTCGATCTCCGCCATCGTCGCCGCGGCCGAGCCCGATCATCAACGCCGACCCGATCACCGCGACGGCGAGCAGGATGCCCCCGAGCAACAGGCCGACCGCGGGACCGAACGCACCGAGCACACCGTCCCGATCCGCGCGCCGCTCGTCGTTGAGGGGTCCGATCCCCGCGAAGCCGAGGACCGAGAGCACCACCAGGACGATGGCGAACGGGATCAGGAGGAGGATCGGCACCGTGCGGTCACTCCCGGTGTGCCGGGGGCATGCTCGGCGGCGTCTGCTCGTCGAGGCGGCGGTTCAACGTGAGGATGCGACCGATGATCGGCAGCATCAACACGTTCAACCCGTGGAGCAGCCCCACGATCAGCAGGATTCCCCCCAGACGCACGGCCACGGCCCGCATCTGCGCCGCGTTGACCGTCTCGGACCATCCCGCGTCCGGCGCGAACTGCACCGTGAACAGGATGAAGGCGAAGAAGATCAGGTAGTACGCCACGTCCATCAGCACGATGAAGCTCTTCCCCGTCCGGGGATTCGCGCGGAACACGTCCGCGGCGTAGCTCTTCCCGAACCGCCGGATGAACGGCCCGAGCCACAAGGCCAGGAACACCATCCCTGCGAACCACAACATCTCCAAGACCCACCAGTCCATGACCAGCTCTCCCTTCGTTCGTTCCGTTGTCGAGAGCACCACGGCGGCAACTGCGCCGACGATGCACGCGATGACCATGAGACGCCGGCGACGTTGACGCCGGAGGCGCCGGTCGTCGTCGATGCTGAGCGCGACGCGCGCGAAGAGGTCGTCGCTCTCGTCGAGCCCGTCCGCCTCGTCGACGAGCGCGGCCCGGAGGCGTTCCTCGACCGCGCTCACGTCGCCGCACCTCGCGCATCAGCCCGGTCCGTCGCGTCGCCCAGTCGCTGCTCGAGCGCCGCCAGCCCGCGCTGCAGGTGCGTCTTCACCGAGTTGCGGGAGATCCCCATCGTCTCGGCGATGTCGTCGATGCCCTGCTCCTCGTAGTAGCGCAGGACGAGCGCGGTCCGCTGGCGATGCGGAAGGTCCCTGAGGGCTTCGATCATCTCGCGTTGGTCTTCCCGCAGCTCGATCTCGTCCTCGGTGGACGCGCGCCGATCGTCGACCGGGAGATGGTGCCGGAGCGAGACGAGGCCGCGGCGGTTGTTGTCACGCGCCAGGTTGAGCACGATCGACCGGAGGTACGCAGCGGCCTTGGACTCGTCCCTGATCCGATGCGCCGAGCGTGCCAGCCGGATGAACGCCTCCTGCACGAGGTCCTCGGCGGCGTTGCGGTCGTCGACGAACAAGCGGGCCAGCCGCACCAGCGACTGCCCCTCCTCCTGGAAGAGCCGCACGACGAGCGCGTCCGCGTCGACCGATGCCGCGTGCCCTTCGGCGACCGCCGCGCGCCGCCCGACGTCGAGGGGCAGCGCTTCCGAGCGGAAGCGGGGCGCGAGCAACCCGATGGCAGCCATCGTCCCGACAGACGTCGAGGGCACCGGCTGCGGGTGACAGGCCGCGAGCAACGCCTCGCGGATCCGATCGCCCCACACGACCGGAGCCTCTCACTCTGGCGGGCGACCTGCGCCGGGACCCGTTCAGGGCCCGATCGTGAGCACGTTCGACGGGTCACCCGTCCCGGCCGCGTTGACCGCCGAGACCCGGAAGCCGCAGCTGGTGCCGATCGGACAGGTCGGGGCCACGAACTGGACGCTGCCGATCCACATCCACGTCGCGCCGCCGTCGAGGGTGCGCTCGCCCGTGATGTCGAGCACGGCGGTGCCACCATCGTCCTCGGGCGGCAGCCAGCCGAGACCGACCAGCGTCCCGATCCGGCGGATGCTGACCAGCGTCGGCGAGGACGGTCGGGCCCACGTGGTGGCGCTGCCTTCCGAGACCGGGCCGAGCCCGGCGGCGTTCCGGGCGCGCACACGGACCCAGCACGTCGTCCGCTCCCCCGGGCAGCTCACCGTCGAGGCGCGAGACGCCGTGGACCCGACGAACGCGAAGCTCGTTCCGTCGGTGCTGCGCTCGATCCGGTAGTCGATGATCGGGAAGTCGCCGCTGTCGAGCGGTGTCGCCCAGGCCGCGCTCACCACGTGGGTGCCGCTACTCACGGTCAAGCCGTCGACCGCGCCCGGCGCGCGCCAGGTGGTCCCCTCGACCGGATCGGACCAGGCGCCCGGGCCCGCCACGTTCACCGCCCGGACGCGGAGCTCGCAGGTCACGCCCGGCCCTCCGCAGTCGACGCTCGCCGCGGTCGCCGAGTAGCTCCCGACCACCGTCCCCGCGGGGCGCGTGATCTCCAGCTCGTACCCGGTCACGGGCGAGCCACCGTCGGCGTTCGGGGCGCTCCAGGCCACGGTCAGCATGCCGTTCGCCGGGCCGGCGACGGCGCTCGTCACGGTGGGTGCACCCGGCGCGGTGACGAGCGGAGGATCGTCGTCGAGGAGGGTTCCCACCGCGATCCCATCGGTCGGGACCGCACCCACGACCGACGACACCACGACCGTGAACTGCTCGGTCCCCTCGATCGTGGTGTCCCCGATCGCCTTGAACGTCACCACGGCCGCCGTGCGACCGGCGCGGATCCGCAGCGTTGCGCTCCGGCTCGAGAAGTCGGCACCGGCGGTGGCCGTGCCGCCGATGCTCGCATACCGCGCGGTCACGTCCGTCGGTGCCGGCGCGTCGAGCGTCACCGTGAACCGAATGGGGTTCCGGGTCGTCGCATCACCCTCGTAGACCGCCGCGTCGCCGATCGCGAGTCGCCCGGAGGCCGCCGGATCGTCGTCGCGGATCGTGACGGTGCCGATCGGGTGCGCGACCGGCGCTCCATCGCTCCCGGTGAGCACGACGGTGAAGGTCTCGTCGCCCTCGGCCGCGGTATCGGCGACGATGCGCGCACGAATCGCGGTGGCGGTCCGCCCGGCACGGATCCGGGCGCTCCCGCCGGCTGACCGGAGGTAGTCCGTCGATCTCGTCGCGGTGGCGTCGGCCACGACATAGGAGACGGTCGTGTCGACGAGCACCGGCGACGACAGGCTCACCGTGAGCACCACCGGCGCGAATCCGACGTCGCCCTCGGTCACGGCGGCGCTGCCGATCGCGAGCTCCGGCGTGGTCGCGGCCGTCGCCGGAGTGCTCGCGCCGGCGACGAGCACAGCCGCTCCCATTGCGAGCACGCCGAGCGCTCCGGCCGCCCGCCGGAGTGGAGAACGCAATGCCGTCGTGCAATGAGGGCTCGTCCACATCGGCCCGTCCTTTCTCGCAACTCCCGGTTCTCACCCGACAGACGAGGAAGATCGGCGCGCGGGCGACACGGTGTGGAGGACGGCGGTGTCGACGCGAAGATCGCGATGGCGTGTCACCCGACAACGGCCCGCGCCCGTCTGTCGAGGTAGGAACACACCGACACGGGAGGTAGCAATGACACAGCACCAGCGAAGCGGGGCACGTTGGCTCGCGGCCGCGTGCGCGGCCGGGCTCGGAGCGACGGCGATGGTGACCGCCGCCGCGGCCTCCGAAGGGGCAACGGTGACCCGGGGAACGTTGACGCCCTTCGCCGCCGGGGCCGGCGGGTCGGTGGGCGGGCACGCCCAGATGGTCCGGACCGCGGGTGGATCGACGATCGTCACGCTTCACGTCGAGGGACTCGCACCCGGAGGCACCTACGCGTCGCACGTCCACGCGGCGGCATGTGCGGTGGGCGCGGCGGACGGCCACTACAAGCTCGACCCCGCGGGCCCCGCGACCCCGCCGAACGAGATCTGGCCGGGTGGCGGTCCCTTCGTCGCCAACGGCGGCGGCATCGCGAACGGTCAGGCGACCGCGAGCTTCACGGCCGGTCCGAGCGCCGTCTCGGTCGTCGTCCACGATCTCTCGTTGCCGTCGACGGCGAACAAGGTGGCGTGCGCCGATCTGGGCTGACCGGCACACAGCCGCCGAGGAAGAGCCATGCGCGTCGGTGCGGGCCGGGGTCCCGAACCTCGGCTCGCACCGACGGACGGGCA
>CAZXCB010000005.1:32655-40181 GCA_964639075.1 uncultured Bifidobacteriaceae bacterium
CTCGAACATGGCGTGGAGCAAGGCGAGGAGCAGCGCGGCGTCCGAGCCGGGCCGCACGGCAACCGTGCGGCCCGGTCCTCGGCAGTGGAGGTCAGCGTGGCTCGGATCGTCGTCTACTCCATGGCGTATCGAGGCGACGTGTTCCCCTACGCGCCGGTGGCCGCGGAGTTGGCGCGACGCGGTCACGACGTCACCTTCGTCGCCCCGAAGGAGCTGTTGCCCAGCCTCGCCGCCGACGGCGTGACCCTCGCCGACGCCGACGCGGGCGAGATGTGCCCGTCGGGACTCGACCGCTACGGCGACTACTGCGCGCGGTGGGGCAAGGCCTTCTCGGGCGCGATGCTCATGCCGCTCTACTACCGGCGGCTGACCGTGCCGCGCCTCGATCCGATCCTCGACGCGATCGACGGCGTCGCCGACGGTGCCGACCTGTTGGTCTCGCATCCCGGGGCGGCGCCGATCGCGACCATGCCGTTCGAGCGGCGAGGGATCCCGTTCATGGTGGGCGACCTGTTCCCGATGCTCGTCCGCACCTCGGATCATCCGCCGGAAGGGCTCGTGCCGTTCCGCACCGGTAGCTCCGGGCTCGCGCGTCGCGCCAACGACCTCGCGTGGAACGCCGGTCGGAGTCCGATGGCACGGTGGTGCTTCGACGAGAAGCGGATCGTGGCCAAGCGCCGCGCCCTCGGTCTGGCGACCGACGGGTGGCACGTGATGGATCGGCGACTCTCGCCGGACCACAACATGGCGATGGTGTCGCCGCGCTACTACCCGCCCGCGAGCGACTGGGGCGAGGAGTATCCGTTCGTCGGCTTCACCCACTGGACCGGCCCCTTAGACCACCTGCCCGCCGACGTCGCCGCGTTCCTCCGGGCCGGTGACCCGCCGGTGCTCGTCTGCCTGGGGACGAGCGCGGCGTCCGCGGCTCCCGAGGTGTTCGACCACGCCGCGCGGGCACTCGACGAGCTCGGGTTGCGCGGCTTGTACCTCACGTCGAACGAGCTCGTCGCGGCACGGCTCGGGGACCGGGCCGGCGTGTGGCCGTTCGTCCCGGTCGGTCCGGTGCTGCCGCGGGTCAGGGCGGTCGTGCACGCAGGCGCGCACGGCATGAACTCGCTGGTGCTCGCAGCGGGGAAGCCGTCGGTCGTGGTGCCGATCCTGTTCGACCAGCTGTGGCATGCGCGCCGCCACGTTCAGCTCGGAACCGGACGCCGTGTCCGCGGCCGGATGACGGTCGCGAAGCTCCGGACCGCGATCGAGTCGGTCCTCGCGGATGAGACCGAGCTCCGGGCGCGCCAGTTCGCGGCGCTGCTCGCAACCGAGGACGGAACGACGCGCGCCGCGGACCGCGTCGAAGCAGTGCTCCGGGCCGGATGACGAGACCGGCGCGTCATCCAGAACGGCGACCGCTGACGCCGTCGACGAACTCCAGGATGAGCGCGTTCGTCACCTCGGCCTGCTCGATCGGCGGGACGTGCGCGGCATCGGGGATCACCGCGGTCCTCACGGCGGGTGCGACGCGTCCCAGCCGGGCCACGGCCCGATGCGGGTCGGTCACGGGGGTGTGCTCGCCGACGAGGAACTGCATCGGTGTCCGGATCGAGCGGAGATCGCGGTCGGAGATCCGGCGCGGGAAGGGCTGGGCGGTCCGGAAGCTCGTGAACCCGAGACGGAGCACCTCGAACAGCTCGTCGGACGGAAGCGACCCATTCCCCATCTCGCGGATCATCCGTTCGAACGCCCGCTCGCTCCTCGTGACGGCGGCCGTCGCCATCCGCGCGGCGAAGCCGAGTGGGGGACGCGTGATCGAACCGGGCGGGTCGATCACCGTCACGCTCGCGAGGCGACCGGGTGCGCGGACGGCCTGGTTCATGGTGACCCATGCGCCGTAGGAGAGCCCGACCAGATGCACGACATCCGCGTCGAGCTCACGAACCACGTCGTCCAACCAGGCCGCCATGCCGGCCGCGCCCTCGATCGGCTCGGTCTGGCGGCTCCGGCCCGCATCGCCGATCACGTCGACGGCGAGCACAGGGTGTCGCGCACCGAGCGCCACGACATTGAGCCCCCACGACGTCGACGTGGAGAACACTCCGTGGAGCAGCATCACGGGCACGCCGGATGACGCGCCGCACACGTTGATGTGCGTCGGCCCGTAGCGCGTGGGAACGTCGACTGCGTTGGGCGCGACCGGCCACGTCGCCAGGCACGCGTCGTACGCCCGCTCGTACTGCGCCTGCGCCGCCGCGCTCCGGAAACCCCCGACTCGGCTCACCGGCTCGACCCGTCAGCCACCGACAACCTCGCCCGGCGCCGCACCGTGGTGATGGCGGTCACGCCCTGTGCCCGGCTCGTGCAGCGGAGTCTCGACGGTCGGGAGGCATCACGGCAACGGGTCACTCGACGAAGCAGGCCCGGAACGGCAGGCGCATCGCGTCGAACCGGCGCTGGGCGCGGGCCTCGAGATTCCACAGGGCGTCGCCCTGCGCGTCCGGATCACCCGCTTCCGCGTCGTCGAGCCTGTTGGCGGCGCGAACCAAGAGGCCGAGTCCCGCGCGCCAGTCGGCCTCGATCGAGCGGGGCGGCTCGAGCACGCGCAGCTTCGCTACCCAGGCCCGCATGAATGTGCCGAGACCGACCGGCTTCGCACCCCCGACCGGCTTCGGAAGCTCCGAGAAATGGCTGGCGGCATCGAGACAGATGCGATCGGCGCGGGCCACGAACTGGGCTTCCGAGAGCGGGGCCCCGGCCCCCCTCGCCGGCTGGTCACGGTGACCACAGGCGACCAGGACGACCGAGGCCGTCGACAGGGACACCGCGGCCAGAGCCCGCGACACCGACATCCGGCTCATACCCATGACGACGCTCCCCCGTCAGCGGTGTTTCGACCTACCGACGGTTGCCAGGGGCCGCGCGGGTGACAGCCGAGAGACGGCGCGGCCGGATCAGTCGAGACGGACCCGCTCGCCGAAGCGCGGCACCGCCGCGGTCCAGCCGAGCGTGGTACCGATCCGGTCGCGGAGGGCGGCGGACGCGTCCGGCTCGCCGTGCACCAGCAGGGTCATCTCCGGCGGAGCGTCGGCGGTGCCGAGCCACGACACGATCTCGTCGCGGTCGGCATGCACCGACAACCCCGAGAGGTCGACCACGTCCGCCCGGACCGCGACGTACCGGCCGAGCAGCTTCACCACGCGCGCGCCGGACTGCAGTGAGTGCCCTCGCGTCCCGGACGCCTGGAACCCCGCGATCGCGATCGTCGCGCGGTGATCCGGCAGGTAGCGCTTCAGATGGTGGAGCACCCGTCCACCCGTCGCCATGCCCGACGCGCTGAGGATGATCGACGGCACCGCGCCCTCGTCGAGCGCGGCCGACTGCTCGACGTCGTGGACCTCGCGGAACTGCTTCGGGTCGAGCAGGTCCATCACGTCGCCGGCGTCGTCACGGATCTCCGGATCTGCACGACCGACCGCGTCGCGGTACACCGCGAGCGCGGCGAGCGCCATCGGGCTGTCGGCGTAGATGGGCACGGTCGGGACCTCGCCCGCCTGCATCATGCGCGTGAGGTGCAGCAACACCACCTCGGTCCGGTCGACCGCGAACGCCGGGATCACCATGGTGCCGCCCCGGCCGACCGTACGGCTCACGGCATCCCGGAGCCGGTCGAGCACGACCTCGTCCGGGTCGTGCACCCGGTCGCCGTAGGTGGACTCGGCGACCACCACGTCGCTCGGTGCCATCGGCTCGGGCGCGCGCAGCATCGGATGCAGCGGGCGACCGAGGTCGCCGGTGAAGGTGATCGTGCGGCCGCACGCGGCGAACCGCACGGTCACCACGGCCGAGCCGAGGATGTGGCCGGCGCGCCGCCAGGTCGCGTGGACCCCGGGAGCGACCTCGACCTCCGTGCCCCAGTCGACGGCCGTGAACCGCTCGGTCGCGGTCCACGCGTCGGCCTCGGTGTAGAGCGGGCGGGCCGGATGGTGCTTCGAGAACCCGGCGCGGTTCGCGTACGCGGCGTCCTCTTCCTGCAGGTGTCCGCTGTCCGGCAGCACGATCGCCGCGAGCGCCCCGGTGTTCCGGGTGGCGAGGACGTCACCTCGAAAGCCGTCGCGGACGAGCGCGGGAAGGTAGCCGGTGTGGTCGAGGTGGGCGTGGGTGACGAGCACTGCGTCGACCGATGCCGGGTCCACCGGGAACGGCTCCCAGTTCCGTCGCCGCAGGGGCTTCGCCCCCTGGTAGAGCCCGCAGTCGACGAGCACCCGCGCGTCGTCGACCTCGAGGAGGAACCTGCTGCCGGTGACCGTCCCGGTCGCACCGAGGAACGTCACGACCGGTTGGGAGCTCACGCCGGGATGGTAGAGGGACCGCGAGCAGCGATCACTCGGGCGCGAACAGCTGGAAGAAGGTGGGGAACGTGCCGATGATCCCGAGCCCGAGGAGGACGAGCGTGAGCACCAGCGCGCCGGTCGTCTCGGAGCGGGAGCGCCGCAACACGAGGTGGAGGACCCCCCACGCCACCAGCCACACGGCGACTGCCATCGTCGTCTTGCCCGAGAGCGGGCCCACGCGAACGCTCCATTCGAACCATTCCTTGGCGCGCTCGCTCGCTTCGGCGAGCGTCGTGAAGACCCCGAGTGCGAAGGCACCGACCCCCGCCGCGATGATCGCCGCGGAGATCGGCCCTTCGGGCTTGTCGTGGAACTGGATGCCGGCCATGACCGGCTCGGAGGTGCTCGTCTGCGTCATTGTTCCCCCTACTTGACCGGTGCGACCTTGGTGATGAACGCGCCGAGCGCCCCTGCGACCCCTGCGAGGACGAACGCGATGACGAGCAGCAGCATCGCCGTCTTGCGCACTCGATCGTGCTTGATCAGGTTGACGCCGTAGTACACGACGATGAACGCGGCGGCCGTCGCGAGCATCGGGCTGATCCAGGCCACGTGCTCCTTCCACTCCATCGCGAACTTGTGCCAGTCCTCGGTGTTCGGATTCGCGAGCAGCCGGGACTTGGGGCTGGTCGCGACCTCCTCCCGGTACCACGGGTACACGATGTAGGTACCGCTCAGGACGGTGAGCCACGCGACGACCGCCATCGCCACGACACCGACCTTGAGTCGGCGCATGCGCTCGACGATCCCCTGCTCGGTGACGAGGCCCGGCCGGAGGCTGTACAACCCGGCGATCGCGCCAGCGAACGCCAGGAGGAACAGCGCGCCCAGGACCATCCCGTGGATCAGCCCCCACCACTCACGATTCGTGAAGCTCATGTGCCCCCCTCAGCATGTTCCGGCGTCCACAGAACACGACCGACGGCATCGCACGAAGGGCAGGAGGTCCCGCGACGACGGACGAACGTCCCGAGCCCACACCCGCGACAGCGTCGGCGGGCCGCCTCACGGACCTGAGATGATGCCGGCATCGGCCGGAGCGAGCACGTCTTCACGTTCGACCATGTGACCGTCGCCGACGGCGAGCGGTTGCGGCTCGACGACGCGTGCGGCGCGGTTCCCGGCGAGGGTGTCACGGTCGTCGTGGGTCCGTCGGGCTCGGGGAAGTCCACGCTGTTGCGCTGCTGCAACCGCCTGGAGGTCCCGACGAGTGGGCGCGTGCTCTTCCACGCGGCCGACGTGGCCGGACTCGACCCGCTGACGCTGCGGCGGCGGGTCGGGATGGTGTTCCAGCGACCGACACCGTTCCCCGGCACCGTTCGCGAGAACCTCGCGGTCGCCCGACCGTCGATCACGGATCGCGAGGCGGCCGCCATGCTCGATCGGGTCGGGCTGCCCGCAGGGTTCCTGGACCGCATCGCGAACGAGCTGTCCGGCGGCGAGGCACAGCGTGTGTGCCTCGCGCGCACGCTCGTGACCGAGCCCGAGGTGGTGTTGATGGACGAGGTCACCTCGTCGGTCGATCCGGTCCAACGTCACGGGCTCGAACAGCTCGCGCGGGCGCTCGCGTCGGGGGGTGTCGTCGTCGTGTGGGTGACCCACGACCTCGCGCAGATGCGTCGGCTCGCGGACCACGTGCTCGTCGTCGTCGACGGTCGCGTCGCGCACGCCTCCGGCGTCGCCGGGCTCGACGCCGATCTACCCACACCAGTGCGTTCGTTCCTCACCGGGGAGGCTCAATGACCGACATCGGATGGCAGGGGTTCGCGCTCTCGCTGCTCCTCGTGCTCGTCGCGATCGTGCTGTCGCTGTGGAAGCAGCTCGGGCTCGAGCGCAGCATCGCGTGGGCGGCGGTGCGCGCCGCGGTGCAGCTCCTGGCCATCGGCCTGCTGCTCCGCGTCCTGCTCGAACCCGGCACCTCGATCCTGTGGGGGTGGCTCTGGGTGCTCGTCATGATCGTCGTCGCGTCCGGGACCGTCCGGTCGCGCGCGCCGGAGGTACCCGGCCTGTTCCCGCTCGCGCTCGTCGCGTTCGGGGCGTCCGCCGCGCTCACGCTCGGCGTCCTGTTCGGCCTCGGTGTCTTCGAGCTCGACATCCGCACGCTCATCCCGCTCGCCGGGATCATGATCGGCAACTCCCTCGCCGCGACCGTCCTCGTCGGCCGCCGGCTCGTCGAGGAGCTGCGCGACAAGCGCGACGAGGTCGAGGCGCGCCTCGCGCTCGGCCAACCCGCGACCGAGGCGGCGAAGCCCTACGTCCGCAACGGTCTCCGTACCGCCTTGATCCCTCAGATCGAGACCACCAAGGCCGTCGGGCTCGTGGTGTTGCCCGGTGCGATGACCGGCCTCATCCTCGCGGGGGTCAGCCCGCTCGACGCCGTCCAGGTGCAGGCGGCGGTGATGTACCTCGTCCTCGGGTCCGTCGCGACCACGACCACCGTGGTCGCGCTCGGAGTGCAACGGCGGCTCTTCACCCGCGACCACCGGCTCCTGCGCGTCACCTCGACCTCGTCCGGCCGCTGACCTCGCGGCACGGCAGTATGGGGGGATGGACGTCGGGGCGTCGCTCTCCACGCGCACGTTGCCGGCGCGCGTCTCCGGCGCGTTGGCGCGCCGCGGCCACTACGACCGGTGGGTGCTCGTCGTCGCGCTGAGCGGCCTCTTCGCGACGACGTTCCCGATCACGGTCCTCACCCTCTCGATCCCGACGATCGCGAACGACTTCCACGTCGACGACGCGGACCTCGCGTGGGTCATCACGCTGCCCACGCTCTGCTCCGCGCTCGCCCTCCCGATCCTCGGCAAGCTCGGCGATCTCTACGGGCACCGCCGGGTCTTCCTGGTCGGCTTCGCGGTCGCGACCGTCACCACCGCGCTCACCGCGACGGCCGGGACCGCCGCGCTCCTGATCGGCTGGCGGACGCTCACGCAGGTGGTCGGCGGAGCGACGCTCCCCAGCTCGTTGGCGCTCATCAGCTCCGAGTACCCGCCCGAGCGCCGCGCCCGCGCCATGGGGTGGTGGGCCATGGTCGCGGCCGGCGCACCCGTCGTCGGACTCGCGCTCGGCGCGCCGGTCATCGACGCCATCGGATGGCAGGCGCTGTTCGTGCTCCAGGCCGCGTTCATGGTCGTCCCGGTCGTC
>CAZXCB010000006.1:0-39261 GCA_964639075.1 uncultured Bifidobacteriaceae bacterium
CGGCGTCCGGACGGTCGCGGTGACGGCCGGGTACGTGTGCGACGCGCCCCGGCGCGACTTCTTCTCCCACGTCGACGCGGCGAACGTCGATCTCAAGGGATTCACCGAGGAGTTCTACAAGCACGTCGCCGGTGGTGCGCTCGCGCCCGTGCTCGAGACCCTCGAGTACCTCGTGCACGAGACCGACGTCTGGGTCGAGACCACGACGCTGCTCATCCCCGGCCACAACGACTCCGACGAGGAGCTCGACCGCATGACCCGTTGGGTGGTGGAGGAGCTCGGGCCCGACGTGCCGATGCACTTCACCGCGTTCCATCCCGACTTCCGCATGCTCGACGTCCCGGCGACGCCGCGCACGACGCTCACCCGCGCGCGGTCGATCGCGCTGGCCAACGGCGTGCACCACGCCTACACGGGCAACGTCCACGACGTCGACGGCGCGGCGTCCCGCTGCACTGCCTGTGGCGCCGTCGTGATCGGCCGCGACGGCTACGACCTCACGAGCTACGAGCTGACCGACACCGGCGCGTGCACCGCGTGCGGCGAGCCGCTCGCCGGCCGCTTCGCCGGCCCGGCCGGACGCTGGGGATCGCGCCGTCGCCCCCTGCGGCTCGCGTCGGTCGCCGAGGCGCACTCATGAGCGGGTCCTCGGCGGTGGTCCGCCCGGCCGCGGTCGCCGGCGCGTTCTACCCGGCCACGCGCGAGGCGCTCACGGCGACGGTGCACTCGCTCCTCGACGACGTGGAGGGTGGACACGTGGACGGTGCATCGGTGACTGCCGCCGCGCGCCTGCGCGCCCTGATCGTGCCGCACGCGGGGTACGTCTACTCGGGGCCGATCGCCGCGAGCGCCTACCGCCGGATCGATCCCGCCCGCGTCGGACGCGTGCTGCTGCTCGGTCCGTCGCATCGCAGCCGGCTCGTCGGCCTCGGAGTCCCGTCGGCCGACGCGTTCGCGACGCCACTCGGGATGGTCGTCGTCGACGGCGCGGGCCGGAGTGTCCTTCTCGACCGCGGTCTCGCCGCGGTCGACGATCGCGCCCACGTGCTCGAGCACAGCCTCGAGGTGCAGCTTCCGTTCCTGCAGCTCGTGGTCCCCGGTGTCCCGGTCCTGCCCGTCGCGGTCGGACCTGCGTCGGCGGACTCCGTCGCCGACGCGATCGACGCGCTGTGGGACCCCGCCACCCTCGTCGTCGTGTCGAGCGACCTCAGCCACTACGAGAGCTACGGGTCGGCGCGGCGTCATGACGAGCGCACGGCGGCCTCGATCATCGCCCTCGCTCCCGAGGCGATCGACGACCGGGACGCGTGCGGCAGCTTCGCCGTGCGCGGGCTCCTGCTCGCGGCCCGGCGGCGCGGTCTCACGACCGGCGTGCTCGACCTGCGCAGCTCGGGCGACACCGCGGGTGACCAGGACCGGGTCGTCGGCTACGGCGCCTTCGCCTTCGAGGAAGCTGCGTGAACGTCGATGCGCTCCGACCGCCGGAAGCCCGCGCGCTGCTGGATCTCGCGCTCGGTGCCATCGCGGCGGTGCTCGACGGAGGGTCGCTCCGCCGGCCGGCCGTCGGGGACCTGCCCGACCGGCTCCTCGACCCGGGCGCGTCGTTCGTCACCCTGACCCGTGACGGTGACCTGCTCGGGTGCATCGGCACCCTGTCGCCCCACCGGCCGTTGGCGGAGGACGTGGCGCACCATGCCGTCGCCGCCGCGTTCGCCGACCCGCGGATGCCACCGATCACCGACGCCGACTACGCCGCGATGGAGTTGAAGGTCTCGGTCGTCTCGCCGTTGGCGCTGCTCCCGGTGGCATCGCACGACGAGCTCGCCGCGACCGTCGAGCCGGGCCTGGACGGCCTGCTCGTCGAGGCGCCCGGTGGCCATGCCACGTTCCTGCCGTCGGTGTGGGGGCAGCTCCCCGACGCCGCGGCGTTCCTCGATGCGCTCTGGCGCAAGGCCGGGTGGCGGCCCGGGACCTGGCCCCGTGGGGTGCGGGCCGCGCGGTACCGGACGCTCGAGATCACCGATCCGGGACCGCGGCCGGCGTGCGGGCCCGCGGTCACGTCCGCCCGAGGTGCGTTCGGCGCGTAGCGTCGGCGGCGACGACGGCCGCCCGGCCCGCGTCTCGGAACGAGGAGGCTCGATGCCGGTCCGCCGGCCATGGGATCTGGCACTGGCCGCGGGCGTCGGCTACCTGCTCGGCACGATTCCGTCGGCCGAGCTCGCCGCGCACGGCGCGACCCGAGGGTCGGTCGACCTGCGCGCGACCGGCTCGGGCAATCCCGGTGCCTGGAACGCGATCGGGGTGCTCGGCCGGCGCTGGGGCTATGCGGTCGGAGTCGTGGACGTCGGCAAGGGTGCCGCCGCGGCGTTCGCGGGGAGGGCGATCGCGGGTGATCTCGGTGCGCACGTCGGTGGCACGGCCGCGGTGGTGGGCCACTGCTACCCGGTGTGGCGCGGGTTCCAGGGCGGGAAGGGCGTGGCGAGCGCGATCGGCCAGTTCCTCGCGACGTTCCCTGCCGCGCTGCCGGTCGAGGTCGTGTTCGGCTGCACCGGCGCGCTGTCGCCCAAGCGTCGCGCCCTCGCCATCTCGGTGAGCCTGGCGGCCGGGTGGGTGGCCAGCGGCGTCGTGTGGTGGCGGAAGGGCTGGCCGACGCTGTGGGGTCCGCGGGCGACGGTCGCGATCCCCGCCGCCGCCGTGACGACGTCCGCCATCGTGTTGCAGCGATTCGTCGCCGACCGGCGCACCTGAGCGTGCCGGCCGGTGGCCTCCTCGCTCACCGCTTCGGGTGCGCGAGGAGGAACCTCACGACCTGCTCGGCGAAGTCCTCACGGAGCGGCGGGATGTGCACGCCGCGACGTTGGGTCCACAGCTCCACGTGGCCGTTGCGGTCGCAATCGGAGAAGGCGCGCACCGTCGCGCGCGGGAGGCCCTTCACGATGGCTCGCCGTACCCGCTCGGGTCGATCCGCCCGCTTCCGGCATCCGTCGTAGCGCGCCCACGCGGCGACGGTCTGTTCGGCGCTCGGGTAGCGCGAGCGGAGGATCGTGCCGCCGCCGTAATAGATGGTGCGGTCGGCGGTGCCGTGGATCTCGAGGATCGCGACCGGCTCGGACGGTCGGCACCGGCTCGAGTCGGCCCAGGTCGCGCCGGCGAGGCTGACGATGGCGGCGATCTCGTCCGCGTGGTCGCATGCCATGCGATACGACATGAACCCGCCGTTGCTGTGCCCCACGAGGAAGACACGGTCGGGGTCCACGTGGTAGCGGGACTTCACATCGGTGATGACGGCCTCGATGTAGGCCGTGTCGTCCACGTGGTCCCGTGGATCGCAGCACGCGTCGGTCGCGTTCCAGAAGCGGGCGCCGACCGCGTTCACCGTCCCGTCGAGATGGACGTAGAGCATGCCGTGCTCGTCCGCGACGGGTGTCAGCTCGAAGTAGGCCTCCTGGATGGCACCGTCGACGCTGAACCCGTGCAGGAGGATCAACAACGGTGCCGGCGCCTTCCCGGAGCCGGGCGGGACGTGCACCTCGAACGGGCGCGCCGCCACGAGCGCGGCCTGCGTGGCGGTGGGTCGGATCGCGATCTGCGCCGCCGGGCTCGCACCGGTGCCGGAGTCGGAGGCCGCACGCGTCGCGGACCCGCTGCACCCGGCCGCCAGCACCAGCACCGCCGCGAGTCCGCCGAGTCGCGCGACGCGGGCGCGGCCGCGCGCCGGGCGACGTGGGGGTGAGCTGCGTTCGGTCATGGTCGCTGTCTCGCGGGTCACTGCGGGCCCGCATCGTAGACAGCCGGTCGACTACGCCTCCTTGACCGTCGCGTACCAGACCCGATCGGCGACGCGGTGCACGCGCTCGCCGAGTTGGAGGAACTCCCGGTACACGTCGCGGAGGTCTGCGAGATCGGCCGGCCGGCGTTCCGGGATCCCCTCGGCCAGGGCGGCGCGGTAGACGCGCTCGATGTGTCGCTGGCTGTGGATCGCGGCGTCGGCGTCCTTCGTGGGATCGCCGGCACCGCCCAACCCGGTGAAGGCCTCCGAGAGGTGCTGCACGCTCTCGGCGAGGGATGCGGCCATCGCGTGCATCGTGGCATCGGGCACCAGGTCGGTCACCTCGATCTCGCGGACGAGGTCCTTGGCGCCGTTGAGCACCTCGTCGAGGTCGGCCGAGAGCGTGAAGAGATCCTCGGCGTCCATCGGCGGCGAGAACGCGTCGCGCAACGAGCGCCAGAGCGCCCGTTTCGCGTCGTCCGCGCGGTGCTCGCACTCGCGGACCCGGTTGGCGGCGTCGCGATCTCCGGCGGCCCACGCCACGAGGGCGTCCATGCCTTCCACCGTGATCGCGATCTGGTCGCGCAGCATCGCCAGCAGATCGACGTTCTCGGGAAGGAACCAGCGTCGCTTCGTCACGTGAGCCACCTCCACGGGACCAGCGCGAGGGCGCCGAGCGTCGCGCACACCGGCACGGTGATCAACCACGCGAGCACCATCGCCCGCACGACCGGCCAGCGGACGTGACGCCAGCGGCTCCGGCCCCCACCGACGCCCACGACCGAGGACGCCACGACCTCGGTCGTGCTCACCGGTGCGCCGATCACCGGGGCCCCGATGAGCACGAGGTCGGATGCCGACTGGCTCGCGAGCCCGTCGAGCGGTCGGAGCCGGATGATGCGCCGGCCGATCGTGCGGACGATCGGCCATCCTCCGAGCGCGGTACCGACGGTCAGCGCCGCGCCACAGGCGAGCTCGGCCCACATGGGAGGGTGCAGCGTCGTGCTGTCGCCGGCGGCGAGGAGCATGGTCGCGACCACGCCGACCGCCTTCTGGGCGTCGTTCGCGCCGTGCGCGAGCGCGAGACCGCCGGACGTTGCCCACTGCGCGGCGCGCACCGGCTCCCGCACGTGCCGCGTCGACCTCGTGGTACCCGCGCGGAGCCCGTGCTCGACGGCCCACCCGGCGGCCAGCCCCACGATGGGCGCGAGCGCGAGCACCACCGCGACGCCGATCACGCCGACGGGTCGGAGGCCGTCGAACCCGCCCCACTGGACCCCTCCGGTGCCCGCCTCGACGACCGCGGCGCCGACCAGGCCGCCGAGGAGCGCGTGTCCGGAGCTCGACGGCAGGCCGCGGCGCCAGGTCACGACGTTCCAGAGCACGGCACCGGTGAGCGCGGCGCCCAGCACGCCGATCGTCTCGTTCGCCGGGACGGTGACGACCCCGGCGATCGTGCTGGCGACCGCGGTGCCGAACAGGAGCGGGCCGAGGACGTTCCCGGCGCTCGCGAGCAGGATCGCAGGACCCGGTCGCGCCGCGCGTGTGCTCACCAGGGTGGCGATCGAGTTGGCGGCGTCGTGGAGCCCGTTGGTGACGGCGAACGCGAGCGCGACGGCGATGCCCAGGGCGAGTCCCGATCCCACGGCTCCCATTGTCACGCAGGGCTCGCGGCGAGGCCGTGCGGACGCGCCAGGTCACGGAGCCGGCATGACGACGAGCCGGCCCGACTGCCGATCACCCGACCAGGCGGGCCGCGCTGCGCAGGCACGCCTCGGCGTCGTCGACCATCGCGCGCACGACCTCGGCTGCCCCGCGGATCTCGCGGACGAGTCCGACGCCCTGCCCCGCGATGCCGGGATTGACGTCGGACCGCTCGGCGACGGCTGCCGCACCCATCACCGGGCCGGCGACGACCGTCTGCCACGGCATCGGGAGGGCCTCGCGCCCAGCGTCGTCCCAGGCCGTCGTCCAGCTGCCCCGCAGGAATCGGGCGGGCTTGCCGGTCACGGCCCGGGAGACCTCGGTCGCCTCGGTGTCGGCGTCGACCAACGCGCGCTTCTGGTACTGGGGGATCCCCGATTCGTGGGTGGCGAGGAACGCGGTTCCGACCCACGCGCCCTGCGCGCCGAGCGCGAGCGCCGCGGCGAGCCCGCGTCCGTCCGCGATCGCACCCGCGGCGAGCACGGGCGTCCGGCCGGCGAGGTCGACGACGCGCGGGACGAGCGCCATCGTGCCGACCGGCGCGTGATGTCCGCCGCCGTCACCGCCCTGGGCGACGATCGCGTCGACTCCCACCGCGAGCGCGCCGGCGACGTGGCGCGGCGCGCCGACGACGCTCATCACGAACGTGCCGCTCGCGCGGAGGCGCTGCATCCATGGCCCCGGGTTGCCGAGCCCGGCCGCGTAGACGGGAACCGCTTCGTCGACGACGACCTCCATCTGCGCCTCGAAGAACTCCTGGCTCAGTGGCAACGGCGCGCCGGGTTCGAGGTCGATTCCCATGGTGTGCGCGATCGCATCGGGTGCGACGGGCGCGAGGTCGTGCTCGACCATGAAGCGGTCCGCGAACGCCGAGTGCTCGGCGAGGACCTCGGGCGACGGGCGCGCGCGTCGAGGTGTGGCCGCGTCCCGGCGCACGGACGCCGGCAGGATCGTGTCCACGCCGAACGGCCGGTCGGTGAGCTCGCGCGTCTCGTGGATCCAGCGGCGGAGCTGCTCAGGGGAGCAGCCGGTCGCGCCGAGCACGCCGAGGCCGCCGGCGTTGGAGACCGCGGCCGCGAGCGCGGGCGTCGCCGCCTGGCCCATGCCCGCGAGCACCACGGGGACCTCGATGCCGAGCCGGTCACAGATGGGCGTGCGCAGGCTCATCGGGGTCGCTCAGCCCGGGTCGACGAGCCGGCCGTGCTCGTCGCGCCGCTCGGGCCCGTCGACCCGCGCCCGGCCGTCGCCGAACGGCGCGTCGCGGTGCTCGAGCGCGGCGGTGAGGCCCATCTCCTTCACGTCCCGGTAGTAGGCGCGCGTGCCGGGCGCGCGATGGGCACGCGCATCGGTCTCCGCGGCCATCCGCTGCAGCGTGCGCGCACCCATGAGCTCGAGTCCGACGTTGACGATGCGCTTGTTCGCGGCGAGGAGGTGGTGGTCGATCAACGCGAGCCGGTCGGCGAGACCCTCGACCTCGGCCTCGAGCTCGTCGGCGGGAACCGCCTTCAACGCGAGCCCGATCTGCGCCGCCTCCGCGCCGCTGATCGTGTCGCCGGTGAGGAGCAGGCGCTTCGCCCACTGCGGGCCGCAGTGGTACAGCCACATCATCGAGGGTGTCGTGCCGAGATTGCGCGACGGCGGGAAACCGAGACGGGCGTCGTCGGCGCAGATGACCATGTCGCAGTAGAACGCGATGACCGTGCCCAGCGCGAGGCAATGGCCGTGCACCTGCGCGATGACCGGCTTGTGCATGTCGAAGATCGCGAGGTCGCGGCGCTGGCCCTGCTCGATCTGCCAGATGTCGTCGTCGATGTGCCGGGCCCCGCCGCGCCCGCCGCGTTCGGGCGCCGACTCGTAGCCTCGAAGGTCGGCACCGGCACAGAAGCTCGGACCGTTGCCCTTGATGACGACCACGTGGACGTCGTCGTCCGCGTCGGCGGCCCACAGCGCGTCGTTGATCCGCCGCGTCATGGAGCCGCCGATCGCGTTGTGGCGCTCCGGGCGGTTGAGCACGATCCGCACGCGTCCCCGCTCCTGCTGCACGAGTACCGCGTCGCTGTCGCTCATCGCCGCAGTCTCGGGCCACGCCGGCCGGGCGTGCAACCTCCGGTGACGGAGGCGCTCCCGCGCGTCACGGATCGGGGTGCAGCGTGATCTGGAGTGCTTCGAGGCTGGTGGAGCGGGGCGTCCACGCCAGATCGCGCCGGGCCTTCGTGGTGTCGATGATCGCCGGGTGGCTCATCGCCTCGGCCCAGCCGGTGATGGGCGGCAGGGCTGCGGGGAGCGGGATCGACGCCACCGCGCGGGCCGCGCGCTGGACGACGCCGAGGGGGAACGCGATCGGTGTCAACCCGAGCTCGCGCGCGACGTCATGGGCGGTGACGATCCCGTCGCCTGCGATGTTGTAGGCACCGGGTGGGCCGGCGCCCACGATGCACTGGAACAGGGCAGCGCCGACGTCGTCCTCGTGGACGAACTGCAACGGCATCGCGGGAAGCACGACGGGGATGCCGACGGGGACCGCCTCGACGACGCGGGCCGCGGCGCTCACGATCGGGACGAGCCGGCGCGGGAGGAAGTCCTTGGCGCCGACGGCATGGGGACCGAGCACGATCGGTGGTCGCAGCAGGTAGAGGTCCAACGCCGGGTGCGCGGCGGACTCGACGTGCAGGAGCTGTTCGAGCTCCGCCTTCTCCTCCGCGTAGAAGAACCGGTGGTCGGGTCGCGTCGGCCAGTCCTCGGTCATACCGATCGGATTGTCGGAGTGGAAGCCGTAGGCGGCGGCCGACGACGCGTAGACGAAGCGGGACACGCCGGCGCGCGCCGCGGCCCGGAAGGCGTTGAGGGTGCCGTCGACGTTGATCGCGCGGGTGACCTCGGCCGATGCCGTGCCGGTGACGAGGAAGGCGAGGTGCACCACGACGTCCGCGCCCGCGAACACACGCTCGAGCGCCTCGGCGTCGCGCACGTCGCCCCGGTGGTAGGTCAGCTTCCGCCAGCCGTGCTCGGCCGGATCGAAGGGACGCCGGGCGATGCCACGAACCCGCGCGATCCGCGCGTCGGCCTCGAGCACGGGGACGAGTCCGAACCCGAACGTCCCGGTCGGTCCCGTCACCGCGACGGTCAGCCCCGCTTCCCTCGGCGCCATGGTGCTGACCCTACGACGCGGCACCCGGACGGGCGTCCGGGTGCCTTCGTTCAGGTGACGGTCACGGTGACGGCTCCCGACGCCGATCCGTCGTCGTTGCCGTCACCGCCGTAGACCGCGGTCAGCGAGTGGGCTCCGACGCCGAGCGTGGTGGTCTTGATCACGGCCTTGCCGTTCACGAGCGGCGCGCTCGACGTCGGTTGGCCGTTGTCGAGCACCGTGACGGTTCCGGTCGGGAGACCGGTCGCGGGCGCCACTCGCGCGACGGTGACCGTGAGGGTGACGGGCTTGCCGGCGGTCGTGGTGAGCGGCGAGGCGGCGAGCTTCGTGACCGTGCTCGCGGGGTTCACCGTCTGGAGGACCGTGGCGTGCGAGGTCAGCTCGTTGGCGGTGCCGCTGAAGTCGGCATGGATCACGTGGAGCCCGACCGGGAGGTTGCTCGTCTTGACGGTCGCGACTCCGCTGGCGCTGAGCGGGACGCCGAGCGCGATGGGGCCGAGCTCGTCGTAGAAGTCCACGGTGCCCGACGCGGCGCCGCTCGACGGCGCCTGGCGCTTGACGACTGCCTTGAACGTGACCTTCTGGCTGAAGACGGACGTCGGGCTCGACGAGGTCAGCGTCACCGCGGTGGGTGCGAGGCCGACGGTCTGGGTCAGCGGCGCCGCGGCGACGCCGTTGTCGGTCGCCGACCCGGAGTACATCGCCCCGATCGTGTGGCTGCCGGCCGTGAGCGACCTGGTGGGGAGTGACGCGACCCCGTTGACCACGGGCTTCGTCGCGAGGAACACGCCGTCGTCGTAGAAGTCGACGGTGCCCGACGTGACGGCACCGGTCGCGGGCGCGACCCGTTTCACGGTGGCCTTCAGCGTGGTCGACTGGCCGTAGACCGACGGGTTCACCGTCGACGTCACGTCCGCCGTCGTCGCGGCAGGCACCACCGTCACCGCGACCGCCGGCGACGCGACCGGGGTGCTGGTCGGCGTGCGGAGGTAGCTGGCCGTCACGCTGTGCGGGCCGACCGCGAGCTTGCCGGTCGTCAGGGATGCCGTTCCGGCGGTGACGGTCTTGGTGCCGAGCACGGTCGCACCGTCGCGGAAGGTCATCGTGCCCTTGAGCAGCGCGGTGGGTGTCGTCGCGTCGGCGACCGACGCGGTCAGGACCAGCGGTTCCCCGACGGCCGGTGTCGGTGTCGACGGCGTCAGCGTGACGACGGACTGGACCACGGTGAGCGTGGCGGCGGCGGTGGCCGCGGTCCCGGCCGCGTTGGTGAAGACGGCGCGGTACTGGCGCCCGTCCTGGGTGCTGCTCGCCGTGCCCGCGAGGGGCACCGTGGTCGCGCCGGGGACGTCGGCCCACGTGGCGCCGGCGTCGGCGGACTCCTGCCACTGGACCGCAGGCGTCGGCTGACCGCTCGCCGCCGCCGCGAAGCCGTACGGCTGGCCCGCGAGGACCTGGACGTCGGTCGGGTGCGTGGTGATCGACGGCGCGACGTCGGTGGTCGCTGCCGTCGTCGTCACGACGGTCGCCGCGCCCCCGCTGTCGCCTGCGTTGTCGGTGGCGGTGACGGTGAGCACCTGGGCGCCCTCCGCGCCGTAGGCGTGGGCTCCGGTGCAGCTGCCACCCGTGAGCGTTCCGGCCTCGGAGCTGCCGTCACCCCAGTCGATCTGGCAGGTGATCGTGTCGTCGACGCCCGGATCGGTGACCGTCGCGGACAGGCTCACGGGCACCCCGACGGCGGCCTGGGCCCCCGCGGTCGGAGCGTCGATCGTGACCGCGGGCGGCGCGTTGTGCACGAAGAAGTCGACGTCGTAGCCGAACGAGCCGTGGCCCTGGACGTCCCATCCGTCGAGTCGGGCGACGTACTCGCCGTCGTCGGGGCAGATCGTGGAGACGACGGCGACCGTGCCGTCGGGGTCGAGCGGCATCGGATCCGCCGGGCTGATGGCGCAGCTGCCGACGGTGCCGTTGATGCCGGTCACCGTCCACGTCGTGTTCAGCGTGTCCGGTGTGGAGACCCAGCCGAGGGCGGCGGCGTCGAGGCCGATCGGCGTGCCTTCGTTGCCGGTGAACGCGGGCGGGTTGCCACCGGATCCGATGCCGCCGGACCCGATCGGCGGTGGCGTGGTCGTCGCCTGGCACGAGGGGTCACCGTCGTCGATCAGGGTGTCGTCGTCGTTGTCGACGCCGTCGTTGCAGGACTCGGGCTTCACGGTGCTGACGCTCTGCGCCTTGATCATCACGACCGAGTCCAGGATCTGGTCGCTGGTGTCCGCGATCGCGAGCTTCATGTGGTTCGTCTGGCCGGCGTTCACCGGTGCGGAGCAGATCAGCTCGACGCTCAGCCCGTCGGACTCGATGTTGATCGGGTTCGGGGGCGGCGACGAGAACGAGTTGTCGCGGAAGAGGCTCGGATTCACCGCGTCGTTGATCGTGTCGATGCTCACCGCGGCCCCGCCGGCGACCGTGGCGCAGTTCTGGCCGTTCACGTAGAAGGCGAACACGTCGTTGAACAGGTTCACCCACTCGAGGTACTCGTCGGACGCGAAGGTGTAGGTGAAGTACACCTGGTCGGCCGACGGCACGAAGTCGAACTCCAACGACGCCGCGTCGAACGTGACCGGGTTCACCGTCTGCGTGTTCGCGATCAGCGCGTCGAGGTCGGGGTCGGCCGGGCCCGCCATGTCGCCGGTGATGCCGTCGGACTTGTTCGGCCCGACGACGTCGGCGATGTTGCCCGAGGAGAGGATGATCCCGTCGTTGAACGACACGACGGCAGGGTCGACCAGGTGGATCAGTCCCGCCTGGGCGTTCGCGCCCGAATACGTGACGTTCGAGACGGTCACGCCGGCTCCGACGAGCGTGGAGGCGAGCGCGCCGGGGCTCATGCCCACGGCGCTCAGGTCGGTGGTCGTCAACCCGTTGCCGACGGTGGCGTTCGCCGCGACCGCGGGGCCGGCACCGGTGGAGACACCGATGCCGACGGACAGCGTGACGATCAACAGCGACATGGCGATGCGCTTCACGAGGACTCCTCGTCCGGGGGTTCTCTGCAACCAACCGGACGCGGAGGAGCTTCGGTAGGGACCAACGACCTCGGCGCGGCGGAGTTCACCGATTCTTGGGCAGGACCTGTGACTCAGTTATCCAGCTCGATCGGTGTGCCGGCCGCGGGGAGCGATGCATCGGCGTCGAGCGTCCGCAGGATCGTCGGGGGGAGATCGAGCACCGACCGGTCGGCGAGCTCGCCGGGCACGACGCGGGGTCCGCTGACCCACGCGAACCCGACATCGGAATGGGTGCCGGTGCGATGCAGCGGGAACGGGCCGATCACGCCGAGCTCCGGATGCTCGAACGCGTCGGTCGGATCGGTCCACGGGACGACCCCGTCCGCGTACGGGCGGTCCACCGCTTCCTGCAGGGTGCGGGTCTCGAACCACTCGATCCCGGTGGTGACCGGCGCGCCGGTCCTCGGGTTGCGACACGCGCCGACGAGAGCGTCGAGCGCGCGGCGCTCGTCGTCGTACTCGGCGATGGTCACGCGGCCGTCGCGTTCGCGTCCCTGGAGGTTGATTCGCAGGTAGCCGTCGCCGAAGCTCGGCAGCACGAACGAACGCAGGCGCGACCGGTACTGGCAGTAGTTGCCGACGAAGAGGATCTCGTCGAGTCGTTGCCGGTGGTGCTCGATGGCGGTGGTGAGCTCCTCGCTCTCCGCGGGGATCGGTCGGCCGAGTGCACCGAGATGCTCGTGCTTGACGCGCTCGACGACCCACCGCCCGGGCCGGGTCAGGCGGGCGGACTCGTAGGCCGGGATTCGCTGGACGTGCCGCCGCCAGGACATCGGCGGCGGGTGGACGAGCCGGCGATCGAGGTCGTGGCGCCACAGGACACCCCGGCGTGGCACCAGCGGCGGGCAGCCGGCGCGCCGCCACCCGTCGGGGTCGGGATCCTCGAGCAGCTTCGTGCCGAAGTGCCGGCGGTGCAGCAGCTCCGGCAACAGCACGATCGACGGGAGATCACCGTGACTCGGCTTCATCCCGTCGAGCGAGAACACGACGAGGCTGTCGTCGGGTCCGAGCGCCGCGATCAGTGTGCCGAGCGCGCGATCCATCGCCACGAAGACCCGCGTCAGGCGGGCGCGGGCGTCCGGGTCGTACCGCGCGAGTGGGTGGGTCGGGTCGATGCCGTGCCACAGCATCTCCGAGGCGGAATGCGACTCGGACATCACCGTCACGAAGAGCCGCCAGTCCGGGAACCGGCGCATCAGGAACGTGGCGACCTCGGCGCGGCGCGGCGCACCGACCTCGAGGGCCTCCGTGAGGCGATCGAGCCGGTCGGGATCGTGCCAGCCGCACTCGTACTCGTTCTCGCATGCCGGGTGCGTTCCGAAGCGCGCGTCGATCTCCCGAAGGAGTCCTCGCGGTCGGGACGCTCGCGGGTACGTCGGTGCGTGCGCGCCCCAGGCGGTGACGTGGACGCCCGGTCCCGAGATCGTCGAGCGGGGCACGTCGAGCGTGATCGTCTGCGCACCGCTGCGCTCCCAGAACGGGCCGTCGCCCTGGAAGTCGTGGTGCGCCGACTCCTCGAACGGCTCGTAGGTGTCCGGATCGAACGTGCACCGGAAGCCCGGGCGGTCGGCCGCGACCGCGCGGCCGCTGATGAACTGCGTCCAGAGCATCCCGTGGCGGTGGTTCGGGTCGCTGTGCAGCCGGAGGCGGGCGCTGCGGCGACGGGTCTGCTCGAAGCTCGGGAGCAGTCCGGCCGCGCCGAGCTCCTCGATCAGCCCGATGGCGCCGGAGTCGATGCCGACCGCGAGGACCCGTCCCACGGGCGCAGCCTGCCCAGTCGCGGCGCCGGATGCACGCGCGGCGTGCCGCCCGGCCTCACACGCGGTCGAGCTCGAGCATGCGGATGGCGTTGCCGCGCAGGATCTTGTACTTCTGCTCGTCGGCGACGCCTTCGAGCATCTTCTCGCAGTAGTCCTTCGAGTTCGGCCACGTGGTGTCGGTGTGGGGGTAGTCGGTCTCGAAGCAGATGTTGTTCTCGCCGACCTCGTCGAGCGACCGCACGCCGTGCCGGTCCCAGGTGAAGCAGCCGAAGACACGGTCGTAGTAGTAGGTCGACGGCGGCTCGGGGCACAGGCGCTTGGAGTGCTGCCACGCGTTGTGCTCCTCCCACACGGTGTCGGCGCGCTCGAGCGCGTACGGCAGCCAGCCGATCTGGCCCTCGGAGTACGCGATCTTGAGCTTCGGGAAGCGGTGCATGATGCCGCCGAAGAGGTAGTCGCCGAGCGACGCCATGGAGTTGTTGAACCCGACCATGCTGCCGACCCCGGGCGGCGCGTCCTTGGATGAGAACGGGTCGGTCGACGACGAGCCGACGTGCATGCACAGGGTCGTCCCGGTCTCGTTGCACTCGGCGAGCATCGGATCCCAGTGGCCGGTGTGGACGCTCGGGAGGTCCAAACGCGTCGGCAGCTCGGAGAAGCACACCGCCCGCACGCCGCGCGCGGCGTTGCGCGCGATCTCGGCCGCCGCGAGCTGCGGGTCCCAGAGCGGGATGATGGCGAGCGGGATGTTGATGCCGATCGAGGGGTCGCACCACTCCTCGACCATCCAGTCGTTGTAGGCCTGCACACAGGCGAGCGCGAGCTCCTTGTCGTCGGCCTCGTAGAACGTCTGGCCGCAGAAGCGCGGGAACGTCGGGAACGGCAGTGACCCGTCGACCCAGTTGATCTCGAAGTCCTTCTTGCGCTCCTTGGCGTCGTAGCAGCCGGGACGCATGTCGTCGTAGGTCGTCGCGGTCATCGTCATGATCGTCTTGTCGAAGGTCGACACGTCGTCGCCGACCGTCGCCGCCTTCGGGATCGCGACGAACTTCTTCTGCACGTAGATGACCTTGTCCTCGTAGATCCAGGCGTCGCCCCACTCGCCCTCGGGATCCTCGGTCATCTCGTACTTGGCGCCCTTCTTGAGCCGGAACGCGCCCCACTGCTTGCGCTCGACGCGCGGCCCCTTCTCGTGGAACCGCTCGGGCAGCCAGGTCTGCCAGACGTGCGGTGGCTCGACGACGTGGTCGTCGACGCTGATGATCTTGGGCAGCTCCACTCGGACCCCCGGTGCGCTCGGAACCTGACGTGCGTGTCAGGTCGTCACCGTACTCCCGGCTCCGCGATGCTGTGGCGGCCCACGACCGGTCGCCGGACCCCCGAAGACGAGGAACGCCATGCCCGAGGCACTGATCATCGACGCCTGCCGCACCCCGCGCGGGATCGGCAAGCAGGGGAAGGGCTCGCTCGCGCACCTGCATCCCCATCATCTCGGGCGGACGGTGCTCGAGGCGCTCGTCGCGCGCAACGGGTTCGACACGGCCGACGTGGACGACGTCGTGTGGGGGACGAGCTCGCAGGTCGGCCAGCAGAGCGGTGACCTCGGCCGCATGACGGCGCTCGACGCCGGCTTCGACATCCGCGCCAGCGGCGTCACGCTCGACCGCTTCTGCGGGTCGGGGATCACGGCCAACAACATCGCGGCCAACGCGATCATGGCCGGGATGGAGGACCTCGTCGTCGGTGGGGGCACCGAGATGATGTCGCTGCCCAAGAAGGGCCTCATGCCGATGGGCTCCGGCAACGCACACCTCCAGGAGATCCACCCGCAGTCACACCAGGGCGTGTGCGCGGACGCGATCGCGTCGCTCGAAGGGATCCCGCGCGCCGACCTGGACGCGCTCGCGGTCGAGTCGCAGCGCCGCGCCGCGCGGGCGATCGCCGAGGGCCGGTTCGACAAGAGCCTGGTCCCGGTGCACAACCTCGACGGAACGGTCGCGCTCGACCACGAGGAGTACCCGCGGCCCCAGACGACGATGGAGTCGCTCGCCGCGCTCGCGCCGAGCTTCCCTGCCGTCGCCGACTACCGCCACGAGGACAACCTGACGTTCCGTGAGCTGATCAACCAGAGGTACCCGGACCTCGACATCCAGCACGTGCATCATGCGGGGAACTCGAGCGGTGTCGTCGACGGCGCGGGCGCCGTCCTCATGGCGAGCGAGGACTACGCGAAGGCGCACGGCCTGCGAGCGCGCGCCCGTGTGGTCGCGACGTCCAACCTGGGAGACGACCCGACGCTGATGCTGAACGCGCCGGTCCCCGCGGCCCGCAAGGTGCTCGAGCGCGCCGGGCTCACGCTCGCCGACATCGACCTGTTCGAGGTCAACGAGGCGTTCGCGGTGGTGGTCGAGAAGTTCCTGCGGGATCTCGACGTCGATCGGGACAAGGTGAACGTGAACGGCGGTGCGATCGCCCTCGGTCACCCGATCGGTGCGACGGGCGCGATGCTCATCGGCACGGTGCTCGACGAGCTCGAGCGCACCGACGGCCAGTTCGGGCTCGTCACGATGTGCGCCGGTGGCGGCATGGCCCCCGCGATCGTCATCGAGCGCGTCTGAGCGCGGTCAGTCGCGCGAGTAGACGTCGACGCCGGGCACGATCTGCTCGCGGAACAGCTGCAGGACCTCACCGGGCTCGGCGTGCCGGCCGGTCCGGTGCTTCGAGTAGAGCAGCGTGCCGTCGACCTCGACGTCGAACACGCCCTTGCTCCCGGTCTCGAGCGTCAGCTCGTCGATGACGTGCTGGTAGTCGTGCAGGAGATCGGCCGCCGCGCTCACGGCGCGGCCCGAATAGTCTCAGGGGACGCAGTAGGTGATGCGGATCCGATGCCGTTGCATCGTCGCAGCGTAGGGCTCGGGGGAGGTCCACCCGCGATGGCGGGAGGAGGTTTACCCTCGATGCGGCGAGAGGTGGGCAGCATGGCCACAGCGGATCGCACTCCGACGCGTGACGAGGTCCGTCGGATCCTCACGGCCGCCGCGGACGTCATCTTCAGCGACGGCGTTCCCGACGCGTTCCTCGACCAGTGGGCCGACGAGACGCTGTTCATGCTCTCGCTCGGTGCGAGCCCGCCGGTGGTCTCCACCCCCCGACGTTCGGGGTAGGTCTCGTCGACCGGTCAGGTGGGGGTGCTCGCGGCGACGGCCGTGAGCAGCCACGCGTCGACGGGCGCGGTGCGTCCCTTGACCGACAGCGCGCCGAGTGACTGCACCGTCGCTCCCGAGATGCCGCGCAGCGTCGCGCCGCTGACCACGACGCCGCCGGGCGGCGCGAGCCCCTCGAGTCGTGCGGCGACGTTCACGGTGTCGCCGAGCACCGAGTAGCCGCGCTCGTCGCCGCCACCGATCAACCCGACCGTCGCCTCGCCGGTGTTGATCCCGACCCGGAACACGGGCCAGTCCGGGTGTTCCCCGGCCACGGTCGCGGCGGCCTCCTGGAACCGCAGCGCGGCCATCGCGGCGCGGTGCGCGTGATCGGGCTGGTCGACCGACACGTTCCAGGTCACCATGACCGCGTCGCCGACGTAGCGATCGACGCGGCCGCCCTCGGCACGGACCGCCGGCACCACGGCGTCGAAGTAGGTGTTCACGAGCGTCTGCACCTCCTCGGAGGTGTGCGACTCGGAGTACGTGCTGAACGCGACGAGGTCGGCGAAGAGCACCGTGACCTCGCGCACGCCGCCGGCGATCTCGTCGAGGTAGAGGTCGGCGAACGGCTCCGAGGCGGGGAGACGACGGACGATCACGGCGATGCTGCCGAACGCGACGAGCACGAGCACGTGCCACTCCCACCAGCTGAGGTGCCAGCTGCGCGCCGTCGCCGTCGCGATCTGCGCTTCGGCGAGCAGGACCCAGGAGGCGCCGACCGCGAGCACGAGCGTCGAGCGGCGAGCGCGGGCGAGCACGAGGAACCGGCCGGCCGCGATCCCGTAGCCGACCAGTCCGGGGATCGCGATCGCCCACAGCCACGTGGTGGCCTCCTCGCCGACGAGGGGATCGTCGAGCGGCGCCATCGACGCGAGCGACCAGGCGGCCCAGATCGCGACAGCACCGGCGACCGCGCCCCACAAGGCACCGGTGCGGCGCAGCACGGCGCGCGCTCGATCACCGTCGAGCCGGACCGACGACCAGACCGCGAAGCCGGACGCGAGCACCAGACCGACGGGCATCGCGACGACGAAGCCCGCATTCGGTACGTCGAGCAGCACGCCGGGCGTCGCGAGGGCGTGGAGCCCGAAGAAGCCCGACGCGGTCAGGTAGGACAGCGACACGAGGAACAGGCGCGCGTCGGCGCGGCGCCGGGCGGCGCTCCCGATGGACGCGGCCAGGCCACCCGCAACGAGCGCGCACGCGAGCACGAGCCAGAAGTGGGAGGGGTGGTGCTCCCACTGCCGATCGGCGTCGGGCACTGCGAGCAGCAGCACGAGTCCGGCGAGCGGAGCGGCCAGCGCGGCCGCCACCCAACCCACGGCCTTCCGGTCGATCGCATCCTCGCCCACGACGGCCCGCCTTCCCTGACCCGGCTCGACGGTCCCGGTCCGCCGCCGGCCGGCCGCCCAGCCTTCCAGACCGGCCGACGATCCGTCACGTGACGACCCCCATCGGGTCGACCGCGCCGCGGGATCGACCGCCGGCGCGGTGGCTGGTAGAACGGCCGCGCCGCGCGGGGGAGATCGAGCATGCCGGTCGCAGAGCTGGACGGGATCGAGATCGCCTACGAGCTCGTGGGCGAGGGGCAGCCCTGGGTGTTGACACCGGGCGGCCGGTTCACCAAGGCGGTCGGCGGGCTTCCCGAGATGGCCCGCGCGCTGGCCGACCGGGGCCGGCAGGTCCTGACCTGGGATCGTCCGAACTGCGGCGCGTCCTCGGTGGTGTTCCGCGGGCCGTCCGAGTCCGAGGTCCAGGCCGAGCTGCTCGGTGCGCTCCTGCGCCACCTCGAGCTCGGTCCCACGGTGATCGCCGGTGGGTCCGGCGGGGCACGCGTCTCGCTGCTCACCGCCGCGCGGAATCCGGACGTCACCGCCGGCCTCGCGATGTGGTGGATCAGCGGCGGCGTCCCGGGCCTGCTCCAGCTGGCGAGCTACTACTGCATGCCGTCGTCCGACGCGGCGTGGCACGGCGGGATGGAGGCGGTCGCCGATCTCGACCAGTGGCAGGAGGTGCAGGCGCGCAACCCGCGCAACCGCGACCGAATCCTCGCCATGGACCGCCGGGAGTTCCTCGACGTGATGGACCGCTGGGCCGTCGCGTACTGCCCGTGTGACGACTCGCTCGTGCCCGGGCTCGACGACGCCGACGTCGCCCGGCTCGGTGTCCCGATCCTGGTGTTCCGCAGCGGTGCGTCGGACATGTCGCACACCCGCGCCACGTCCGAGGCGCTCGCGGCGGGCCTGCCGGGCGCGGAGCTCGTCGAGCCGCCGTGGGGTGACGACGAGTGGAACGAGCGCCGGGCCGAGATCGAGCACGCGGGGTCGCTGTTCGTGCACTGGCCGCGGCTCGTCCCCCAGCTCGTCGAGTGGGCCGATCGCACGGTCGGCGCGCCCGAGAGGGGGATGGCGTGAGCGAACTGGCGGTCGAGGTCATCCGCGCCGACGTCGGATTCGGTGCGCGCGTCGCCGGGCTCACTCGCGACGCGTGCGCGGACGACGCCACGCGCGCCGAGCTCGACGAGCTGTTCGAGCGGTACGGGTTGCTCGTGTTCACCGACGTCGAGCCGACTCCGTCGATGCAGGTCGCGATCAGCACCGTGTTCGGTCCGCTCAAGGACCACCCGAGCCAGGCGACGCCCCGCGCGGGTGGCGAGCTCGGCGTCATCGAGATCCGGCACCAGCCCAACGAGGGGGGCAAGGTCCGTCTCGACGGCGTGGAGCTGTCGCAGTGGCTGCCGTGGCACTTCGACCACTGCTACAACGACGAGCTCAACCGGGCCGGGGTGTTGCGTTCCGTGGAGACGCCGCCCGACGGCGGCCGGACCGGCTTCGTCGACGGCATCGCGCTCTACCGGGCGATCTCACCCGAGCTGCGCGACCGGATCGAGGGCGAGACCGTCCTGTACGCGATGGACGTGATCCTCGACAACCTCCACTACGGCCGCCCCGCCGACCTCGTCGAGGTCCAGGCGTCGCCGGAGGCCCAGGCGGTGATGGACGAGTTCGCGGACCGGCCCCGCGCCCTGCACCCCGCGGTGTGGACGCGCGCGACGGGTGAGAAGGTGCTGCACGTGTCGCCGTGGATGGCCAAGGGACTCGTCGGCCACGAGGACGCGGAGGGCGACGCACTGCTGATGGAGGTCTGCGACGAGATCTTCGACGTCGCCCGCGACCTCTGCTACTTCCACCGGTGGTCACCCACCGACATGCTCATCTGGGACAACTGGCGGGTGCTCCACGCCGTGTCGGGGATGTCGCCCGAGCACGGCCGCTGCATGCACCGCACCACGATCAAGGGCGACTACGGCCTCGGCGCCTTCGAGGCTACGGGGTGACGATCACCGGCGTTCCCACGCTCCCGAAGTTCCAGGTGCGCACCGCGTCCGCCTGACTCTCCCGCACGCAGCCGTGGCTGCGGAACTGGCCGAGCTCCGCGTCGCTCTGGATCGGCGACCCGTCGGGCCGCAACGGGATGCCGTGGAAGCCGATGTCGGTCGTCGACCCGTAGGCGAAGCCGACGAAGTAGGGGAGGATGAGGCTGCCCGAGCCGCCCGGGCTGAGCCGGCGGATCACGCGGTACGCACCCGGCGGCGGCACTCCGGCCTTGCCGGACACCGGGAACGTGTACCAGTCGCCGTCGGCGTTCACGTGCCACGCGCGCTGGCAGGAGTTGCAGTACACGATCCGCCGTCCGGAGCCCGAGCCCCACGGCGGCGCGGGCCCGTTCCCGGTCGGCTGTTTCTCGTAGGTGTGCCAGAGCGCGCCGCTGGTCCCGCGCACGAACACGTCGAGCCGTCCCACCTGCCAGCTCGCGACGGCCGGACCGGACGTGGCGACACCACCGAGGTGCTGCCACCCCAGCCACCCCCCGAGGAACGTCTGGTGATGGACGGCGTTGTCCGAGCCGGTCACGAAGACGTCGAGGACGCCCGGCCAGTGGGCCACGATCGCCGGCGCGGCGCGGAGGCCTCCGCCGACGTACGACCACGGGAACCACGCGTACGGCGCGTACACCCGGTGATGCAACGCGTTGTCGGTCCCGCGCACGACGACGTCGAGGCGATTCGGTGCCCACGTCGTGGCCGCCGGCGCACCGACGAGCCCGCCGCCGAGACTCTCCCAGCCCTTCCACCCGCCGGATTGGGCGACGTAGAAGCGGTGGACGAGCTCACCTGCGGTGCCGCGCGCGAACACGTCGAGGCGACCCGGCGCCCACGAGGTCGCTGCGGGCGACGACGTGATGGTCCCCGGCGCGCTGAGCGACTCCCACGCGCTCCATCCATGGTCGTAGTAGCGGTGGACGAGGTCGCCCGCCGTGCCACGCGCGAACACGTCGAGACGCCCGGGTGCCCAGGACGCCACCCCCGGGGCCGAGCTCAGACCACCACCGAGGCTCTCCCAGGCGCTCCAGCCGTACTCGTAGTACCGGTGCCACAGGCGGTTGTCGGTCCCGCGGGCGAAGACGTCGAGCCGGCCCGGCGCCCAGGACACGCTCGCCGGTTCGCCGACGAGGTTGCCGCCCAACGGCTCCCAGGGCGAGTACGTCGCGGCGGCCGGGGGCACCGACACGGTCAGCGTCCCGACGACGACCGTCAGGATCAGCGTGAGTCGTACGACCGCTCCGAACCGGCGCTGCCCGCTCGACCGGGATCGCCGGCGTGCCTCCATGTCGGTCCCCCTGCGCGTGGCCGGCCGGTGGTGCCGGACTGATCGAGTTCCGGAACGATATTCGGTGCCGGAGGTCCCGCTGGTCACGTCGCCGCGCGGCGGAGCGCGTCGAGGGCGGGCGGGAGCGCGTCGGCGATGGCCCACGGATCGTCCACGACGTCGGGGCAGGTGACGATGCCGAAGTCGATGTGATCGAGGTAGCTCACGAGGGTGATGTTGAGGCCGCAGCCGAGGAGGAGCGGGCCGAGCAGATACGACGCGACCAGCTGCCCGCCCCCGCAGTAGAGGGGCACCGGAGGTCCGGCGACGTTCGAGACGATCAGGTTGAAGATGGGCGGATGGAGCTCGGCGAGTCCGAGCGACTGGTACATGCCCACGCCGGCGGTGAGCAGGGGCGGCGGCACCATCTCCAGCGCGTGGATGACGATGTCGTCGCCGAGCGCGGCCTGCACGTCCTTCGCGCTGCGGGTGGACGCGGCGATGGCCCGCAGCCGGTCGGCGGGATCGTCGATCTCGGTGTGGAGCTTCGCTCCGGTCGGCGCGACGAAGTTGCCGGCGGCGGTGGGATCCGCGCGGTGGACGCCGACGGGGATCTGCGCGACGAGCGAGCGGGCGGGCAGCTCGCCGCGATCCTGGAGGTAGCTGCGCAGGGCGCCGGCGCACATCGCGAGCGCGACGTCGTTGACGGTCACGCCGAACGCGGCCTTCACGGCGCGGACGTCGGCGAAGGGGACCGACGCGAACGCGATCGACCGGCGCGCCGTGAGCCGGTTGTTGAACGACGTGCGTGGCGCGCCGAACGGCCAGGTCATCGCCGAGCGTTCGGGGGAAGCGACGATGCCCGCGAGGTGGGCGATCGCGGCGCTGATGCTCTCGGCGAAGCGCGCCGCCCGCCCGATGGTGCCGACGGCGAAGCGGGCCGCGTCGGCGAGCATGTGGACGGCCGACGGTGGCAGCTCGGGATGCGCCGGAGGCGGCGTGGGTCGGCTCATTGGCGCATCGCGGTCGAGGTCGAACAGCACCTCGTAGAAGCGCGCCGCGCGGACTCCGTCGAGCAGCGCATGGTGGATCTTGAGGAGCAACGCGACGCGTTCGTCCTCGAGCCCCTCGATCACCCAGAACTCCCACGGAGGACGGTCCCGGTCGAGCTTGGTCGAGAACAGGTGGCCGGCGAGCGCCGCGAGCTCGCGCGAGCCGCCCGGTGAGGGCACCCCGACGCGCTGCACGTGGGCGGCGACGTCCACGTCGGGGTCGGCGATCCAGGCCGGCAACCCGAGATGCAACGGCGTCTCGACGAGGCTCCGGTGGAGAGGGGTCAGCAGCGGCATCCGCGCGCGCAGCAGGTCGATCAGCATCTGCGCAGGATCGGCGCCGGGGTGCTCGAGGACGAACAGCGCGCCCGCGTGCATGTGCCACGCGGGTGTCTCCGCGTACAGCAGTCCGGCGTCGAGTCCGTTCAGTCGTTCCATGGCTCAGGTGCGCGGGGTCATCGACGTGAGGTGCCAGCTGCCGCGTTCGGTGTAGGTGACGTGGAACAGCGGCGCGGGTGCCGGGGAGACCACCCGGATGTCCCGGCGCTCGCGAAGGGGCAACCCGCTCTCACGCGCGATCCAGAGCTCCTCGTGCGTCGAACCGGTCTGATCGCCGGTGATCGCGAAATCGATCTTCGCGTGGATCGCCGCGACGCGTCTCCCGCCGACGACGACGGTCGCCGGTCCCACGTAGGTGACGCGACCGCGCTGGATCATCGTGGCCTTCGTGGTCTGCGAGTGACCGGTGCAGCGCAACGGATCATGGTCCCCCGGGGCGTTCGCGAGGTCGGCGAGCGTGGTGGGCGGATCGCAGACGACTTCGGTGTGCTCGCTCTGGCTCAACGGCCCGAAGTCGAACTTCTGATCGGTCGAGTTCCCGTGCTCGACGAACCGTCCGTCCACGGTGCAGCGGCTCCACGTCTGTCGGTGGAACGAGTTGTACTCGATCGTCGACGTCCAGCAGCCGTCCGCGCCCAGGGCCACCGTGCCGGGGAGGTCGCCGGTCTGGGACTGGTGGGTGCCCAGGAACGACAGGCGCTCCTCGCCGGTCCCCGCGTAGACGTACACACCGGGCTGCGGCCGCCGTGCGTCCGCTCCGGACTCCCCGCGTGACGAACGGAACCGGTCCACCGCCCTGCCGATCGAAGGTCGCGACGGCCCCTGCCGCCGCAGCCACCAGGCCCCGCCGAGCGTGCCGACCAGTGCGACCAGCACCGCACCGACGACCCAGCGTCTCGACCGCCACCGCGGCCGAACCCCGACCGATCCCGGATGGTCCGCGCGGTTCCCGCCTCGCATCGGGCCAGAATCGGTCCCCGGATCGCGCGCCGCAAGAGACCAAAGTCGGGTCCTCGACGCCGAGGCGCTCGGCCGGACGAGGAGGTGGAGCATGCCCGAACCGTTCGAGCCGGCGCAGCTGGGTCCGCTCCGGCTCCGCAACCGGATCCTGAAGGCCGCGACCTTCGAGGGGGTCATGCCCCGCGGCGCGGTGACCCCGGAGCTGATCGACTTCCACGCGACCGTCGCCCGCGGCGGTGCCGCGCTCACGACGCTCGCCTACTGCGCCGTCTCCAAGGGGGGTCGGGTCAGTCGGGACACATTGGTCCTCTCCGACGACCTCACCGACGACCTCGCCCGACTCACGAGCGCGGTGCACGCCGAGGGCGGCGCCGTGTCGGCCCAGCTCGGACACGCGGGTCTGGTGGCCCAGCGTGCGTCGAGGCGTCACCCGACGATGGCGCCGTCGACGCGGTTCAGCGCGCCGGCGATGGGGCTCGTGCGAGGTGCGACCCGTGCCCGGCTCGACGAGCTCGTCGAGCAGTTCGCAGCGGCGACCCGCGTCGCGGTGAACGCCGGCTTCGACGCGGTCGAGGTCCACCTCGGCCACAACTACCTCCTGAGCTCGTTCATGAGCCCGAACCTCAACCGGCGCACCGACGACTACGGCGGGAGCATCGAGAACCGGGCGCGCCTGCCGAGACGCGTCGTCGAGGCCGTGCGCACGGTCGCCGACGGACGCCTCGCGGTGCTCGCCAAATTCAACATGGCCGACGGCGTCGACCGTGGCCTCTGGCTCGACGAGAGCATCCAGTTCGCGCGGTTGCTCGAAGCCGACGGACATCTCGACGCCCTCGAGCTCACCGGCGGGAGCTCGTTGTTGAACGGCATGTACTTCTTCCGCGGCGACGTCCCCATGCGGGAGTTCGCCGCGACGCAGCCCTGGCTGGTCGGTCTCGGGCTGCGGATGTTCGGCGGTCGGATCTTCCCCGAGTACCCGTTCGAAGAGGCGTTCTTCCTGCCGTTCGCACGTCAGTTCCGCGACGCGCTCGACATGCCGCTGGTGCTGCTCGGCGGCATCAACGAGCTCGCCACGATCGAGCACGCGCTCGGTGAGGGCTTCGAGTTCGTGGCGATGGCGCGGGCACTGCTGCGCGAGCCGGACCTCGTGAACAAGCTCGCGACTGGTCGCACCGAGAGCGGACTCTGCGTCCACTGCAACAAGTGCGTCCCCACGATCTACACCGGCACCCGGTGCGTGCTCGTTCCCGACTGAACCGGTGGGCGCGCGGCCCGGCCGCTCAGATCGGCTCCCACCACCACGCCAGCCCGGAGACCCCCGGTCCGACGTGGACGATCATCACCGGGCCGAACGAACCGATGAACCAGTCGGCATCGGGCACCTCCGCGAGCACGTCGTCGACGAGCAGCCGGGCGCGGTCGGTGGCCTGCGCGTCGAGCGCCGCGAGGTGCAGGCGCGCCGCCCCGTCACTCGGACGGTCGGCCAGGCACCGCTCGACGATCCGGTGACGCGCCGCGCGCTCGCCGTGGGCGGGGGTCAGCGCGTGGGCGGCGCCGTTGCGGAACTCGAACAGCGGCTTCACGTGCAGCGCGCTCGTGGCGCGGCGCACGAGGTGGGGGACACGACCGCTCCGAGCGAGCGCGTCGAGGTCGTCGAGCGTCGCCACGAGGCGGACCCGCTCGATGGCCGTGCGCGCGGCCGCTTCCACGTCCTCGATCGCCCCTCCCGCCTGTGCGCTGCGTGCCGCGGCCAGGGCGACGAGGCCTTCGCCGCCGGCGGCCGTGCGCGTGTCGACGACCCGCACTCCCGGTGCGTCGAGCTGGGCGGCGAGCCCGGCCGCCGAGTAGCTGCTGCTCATCTCGGCCGCGAGGGTGAGCACGAGCACCGCGTCGGCCGACCCGCGGGCGCGTTCGAGCGCGACCGCGAAATCGCCGGGGGCCGGTGAGGACGTCGTCACCTCACCCCTGGGGAGTCGCTCCAGGAGCTCGTCCAGCGGCACGGAGACGTCGGGCCGGACCTCGCCGTCGATGGCCAGCGTCATCGGGACCACGAAGATCCCGTGGCGTTCGGCGAGATCGGCCGGCAACGACGCGGCACCGTCGACGACCACCGCGACCCGATGCGCCCGTGGCACGCCCATGACCGGTCGACCCTACCGGAGCGTGCGCGAGGCGCCGGGGCGAGGTCCGCTGCCGATCGGCCCCGAGTATCGTTGCGGCATCGACACGAGTCACCAGGACTGGACCGTGACGAGCGACGGAGTCCGCCTCGCGGTTCGGCGGTGGCACCCCCCGACGTCCCAGGGGACGGCGGTCGTGCTCGTCCACGGGTTCGGCGCCACGAAGGACAGCCCGACCGTCACGAGGGTCGCCGATGCGCTGACCTCCGAAGGGCACCGTGTGGTCTCCTGCACCGCGCGCGGTCACGGCGAGTCCGGGGGACTCTGCACGCTCGGTGATCTCGAGCACCTCGACGTCGATGCCGCGGTGCAGCTCGCCCGCGGCGATGCGGATCGGATCGTGCTGGTCGGCGCGTCCATGGGCGCGATCGCGGTGTTGCGCCACGCGTCGCACTGCGCGCCCGACGGTGTCGTCACCGTGTCGAGCCCGGCCGAGTGGAACCTCCCGCGCACGGTGCAGAGCGCGGGCGCGGCCCTCTTGACCCAGACCCGTCCCGGTCGCTGGATCGCTCGGCGCGCGCTGCGGGTCCGGCTCGCCGAGCACTGGACCGATCCGGTGCCGCCGGTGGAGCTCGCCCGGACGGTCGACGCCCCGCTGGCGATCGTCCACGGTCACGCCGACGCCTTCATCAAGCGCGACGAGGCACACAAGCTCTACTCGGCGGCTCCCGACCCGCGGCGGATCGAGGTGGTCGACCGCATGGGCCACGGATACGCGCACGAATCGGTCCCCGCGATCCGGCGTGGTGTGCGGTGGGCGCTCGCGCTGCCCGCTCGGGAGCGTCGATGAGCCGCGGCGGGGTCGAGTACGCGCCGTCCGACGAGCCGGGCGTCGTCGGCAAGCCGTTCCGCAAGGCCCTCGGTTGGGCCGCGAAGCTCCACGCCGGTCAGCACCGAAAGGGCAAGCCGGCAGTCCCGTACGTCTCGCACCTGCTCGGCGTCGCGGCGATCGCGCTCGAAGCCGGTGCGACCGAGACCGAGGCGATCGCCGCGCTGCTCCACGACGCGATCGAGGACCAGCGGGTGCCCGACCAGGAGATCCGTCGCCGTTTCGGGCCGCGGGTCCTCGAGATCGTGCGCGCCTGCACCGACGACCTGGTCGCGCCCGGCGACGACCCGGAACAGGCCGACGACGTGAGCCCGCACCGCACCGCGGCGGACTGGGTGGCGCGCAAGGCCGCGTACGTCGACCACCTCGGGGCCGTCGACGACCCGAGCATCCTGCTCGTCACCGCCGCGGACAAGCTCCACAACGCCCGCGCCATCATCGACGACCTGCGGACGAGTCCACCGGCATGGACACCGTTCAACGCGTCGCCCGTCCACCAGCTCGAGTACTACGACCGGCTGCGCAAGGTCCTCGGCGGCCGCATCCCCGGACCACTCGACCGCGAGCTGCGCGCGGCGGTCGACGAGATGGCCCTGCTCACCAACGTCGAGGTCGAGACGGCCGCGTGGCGCGAGGCCCATCCCGACCTGGGACCGTACGACTGAAGGTGCCACGCTTTCGACGGCGCGCCGAGCGGGATACGGTGAGGCCGACCGCGTCGCGAGCAGGGCGAAGGAACAGATGGAACAGGCGTGGCTCGAGACGCTCACCACCGAGGAGTGCCTCGATTGTCTCCGGGCGTACCGCGTGGGCCGTGTCGCCGTCATCGTCAACGGCTACCCGGTCGTGCTGCCCGTGAACTACCGGCTCGTCGAGTACAGCGGCGGCACCTGGCTCGCGTTGCGGACCCGTCCGGGTGGCGTCATCGATTCCGCACCGTTGCCCGCCGCGCTCGAGATCGACGGCGTCGACGCCACGAACGAACGCGGGTGGTCGGTCGTGGTGCGGGGCTCGCTCCAACACGTCGATCCGGACGCCGCCGACTTCCGTGACGAGTTCGACCCCGAGCCCTGGCTCACCGAGGACCGCGATGCGTGGCTCGTGATCGAGCCGTTCGACATCGCCGGTCGACGCCTCCAGCGCGGCGACGCCGAATGGTCGTTCCATCCGGATGCGTACCTCTGAGCGGTTCGGATCGTCGGACGCCATGAACGTCGCGGGCCGGAGCATCACGGCGTTCATCTTCGACACCGACGGCGTCGTCACCCGGACCGCGACCGTGCACGCCGCGGCGTGGAAGGCGCTGTTCGACGACTTCCTCGAGGAGCACGCCGCGTCGACCGGGACGCAGTTCGTCCCGTTCGGGAACGACGACTACCTCCGTCACGTCGACGGCCGCGCGCGCTACGACGGTGTCGCCGCGTTCCTCGAGTCGCGCGGGATCGCGTTGCCGTACGGCTGTCCGGACGATCCGGCGGATCGCCGCACGGTGTGCGGCCTCGGGAACCGCAAGAACGACGCGTTCCTCGCCGAGGTCCGTGCGCACGGCGTGGAGCCGTTCGAGTCGACGCTCGCCTTCGTGCGGACGCTCCGCGAGGAGGGTGTCCGCACCGCGGCCGTGTCCGCGAGCGAGAACTGCGAGGCGATCCTGGAGGCTGCCGGTGCCGGCGGTCTCTTCGAGGTGCGCGTCGACGGGCTCGACGCCGCCCGGCTGGGGCTCGCGAGCAAGCCCGAGCCGGACCTGTTCCTGGAAGCCGCGCGCCGGCTCGACGTCGAGCCCGCCCGGGCCGCGGTCGTCGAGGACGCGATCGTCGGGGTGCAGGCGGCGCGGCGCGGCGGCTTCGGACTGGTGGTCGGTCTGGACCACGTCGGCGCGAGCGCGGTGCTGCGTGCCAACGGCGCCGACGTGGTCGTCGCCGATCTCGCGCAGCTCGAGCTCGATCCCCATCCGGCACCGCGAGGCGGCGATGGCCCGTTCGATCGCTGACCTGCCCGCCGCCCTCGGCGACCCCGGCCTGCGCGCGCGGATGGCCGCCGGCCCGGTCGCCGTGTTCTGCGACTACGACGGAACGCTCACCCCCATCGTGTCGAGACCCGAGCTCGCCGTGCTGTCCGAGGCGACCCGCCAGGTGCTGGAGCGACTCGCCCGCCACTGTGTGGTCGGGATCATCAGCGGCCGTGACGTGCGCGACGTCGGCGCGATGGTGCAGGCCGACGGGGTCTGGCTGGCCGGCAGTCACGGGTTCGACATCGTCGGGCCCGGCGGCGTCCACCACGAGCTGCCGGAGGGCCGCGCGCACGCGGCCGCGCTCGCGGAGGCGGCCGACGCGCTGGAGGATCGTGTCGCGGCGATCCCGGGGGCTTGGGTCGAGCGGAAGCGGTTCGCGGTCGCGACGCACTACCGCGCGGTGGACGACGCGCTGGTGCCCGAGGTCGAACGCGCCGTCGACGAAGTCCTCGGATCCCGTGAGGGCCTGCGCAAGACGGGGGGGAAGTGCATCTTCGAGCTCCGCCCCGACGTCGACTGGGACAAGGGTCGGGCGGTGTGGTGGCTGCTCGAGCAGGTCGGACTCGACGGGAACGGGTGCCTGCCGATCTACCTCGGCGACGACGCCACCGACGAGGACGCGTTCGCGACCCTGGTGGGACGCGGGATCGGCATCGTCCTCGACGACGTCGAGGACCGACCGACCGAGGCCGCGTACCGGCTCGCCGATCCCGACGACGCGCGCAGATTCCTCGGCGAGCTCGCCGACCTGCTGGAGGCGCCCGGACGATGAGTGAGTTCGTGATCACCTTCGACGGCTTCGACCCGGCCGAGGAGGGCCATCGGGAGGCGCTCTGCGCGCTCGGCAACGGCTACTTCGTGACCCGGGGTGCCGCGCCCGAGGCGACCGCCGACGGCTGCCACTATCCCGGCACGTACGCCGCGGGCGTCTACAACCGGCTCTCGACCGAGCTGGCGGGTCGGCGCATCGCCGACGAGAGCCTGGTCAACCTGCCGAACTGGTTGGTGCTGGCGTTCCGCGCCGAGGAGGGGGACTGGTTCACCGATGCCTCGTGCGAGGTGCTCGGCCACCGGCTCGAGCTCGACATGTTCCGCGGCACCCTGACCCGCATGTCGCGTCTTCGCGACCCCGACGGGCGCATCGTCGCGGTCACGCAGCGGCGCTTCGTGAGCATGTGCGACGCCCACCTGGGCTGCCTCGAGACGACGATCGTCGCCGAGAACTGGTCGGGTCGGCTGCGCGTCCGGAGCGCGCTCGACGGCACCGTGACGAACTCGGGTGTCGCGCGGTACGCGCCGCTGCCCAAGCAGCACCTGACGCCGCTGCGCACCGACCGGGAGAACGAAGAGACGGTCTGCCTCCTCGTCGAGACCAAGCAGTCGCACGTGCGGATCGCGCAGGCGGCCCGCACGCGGGTGTACCGCGACGGGGCGCGTCTCGCCATCGAACCGGAGTCGATCGAGCGGGAGGGCTACGTCGCACTCGAGCTGACGGTGGACGTCGAACGCGGCCAGGAGACGGTGGTCGAGAAGATCGCGTCGGTCTTCACCTCGCGCGACAACGGGATCAGCGAGCCGGGCGAGGAGGCGTGCAACCGGCTCATGAACATGACCGGCACGTTCGAGGCACTCCTCGAGCGCCACGTGGTGAGCTGGCGCCAGCTGTGGGAGCACGCGCGCATCGAGCTCGGCACCGACGGTGACGTGGCGCGCGCGCTGCACCTGCACATCTTCCACGTGCTCCAGACCGTGTCGAACAACTCGATCGGGCTCGACGTCGGGGTGCCGGCTCGGGGCCTGCACGGTGAGGCCTACCGCGGGCACGTGTTCTGGGACGAGCTGTTCATCCTGCCGTTCCTCAGCCTCCGGCTTCCCCAGCTCGCCCGCGAGCTGCTCCTCTACCGCCACCGGCGACTCGACCGGGCGCGTCTGAACGCGCTCGCGGCCGGCTACTCCGGCGCGATGTTCCCGTGGCAGAGCGCGAGCAGTGGCCGCGAGGAGACGCCGACGATGCATCTCAACCCGGTGTCGGACCACTGGCTGCCCGACGTCTCGCACCGGCAGCGTCACGTGAACGCCGCGATCGTGCACAACACCTGGCAGTACTTCCAGGCGACCGGGGATCTGGAGTTCCTCATCGCCTTCGGTGCCGAGCTCATCCTCGAGATCGCCCGGTTCTGGGCGAGCGCGGCGACCTACGACCACGCGCTCGACCGCTACGAGATCAAGGGCGTGATGGGCCCGGACGAGTACCACGACCGATACCCGGACCGTGACGAGCTCGGGATCGACAACAACGGCTACACGAACCTGATGGCGGTCTGGTGCCTCTGCCGCGCCTTCGACACGCTCGCGGCGCTCCCGCGCTCCGCGTCGCGCGAGCTGAGGGAGCGCCTGCTGCTGAGCGAGCAGGAGCTCGACCGGTGGGGTGACATCAGCCGCAAGATGCGCGTGTGCTTTCACGACGGCGTCATCAGCCAGTTCGAGGGGTACGAGCAGCTCGAGGAGCTGGATTGGGACGCGTACCGGGCGCGCTACGGCGACATCGCGCGGCTCGACCGCATCCTCGAATCCGAGGGGGACGATCCGAACCGGTACCAGCTCAGCAAGCAGGCCGACGCACGGATGCTGCTCTACGTGCTCTCACGCACGGAGCTCGGCTCGCTGCTCGGGCGACTCGGCTACGAGTGCGACGACGGCCTGGGCGACCGGATGATCGAGTACTACGAGCCGCGCACGGCGCACGGCTCGACGCTGAGCCGGGTCGTGCACGCCTGGAACCACGCGCAGCGCGACCGCGAGCGGTCGTGGCATCTCTTCGTGGAGGCGCTCTACTCCGACCTGAACGACGTCCAGGGCGGGACCACCAAGGAGGGGATCCACCTGGGCGCGATGGCCGGGACGATCGACCTCGTCCAGCGCTGCTACACCGGCCTCGAGATCCGCGGGGACCTCCTGCGATTCGACCCGATCATCCCGACCGAGCTCGGCTCGCTCGCGTTCGACATCCGGTACCAGAGCCATCTCCTGCACCTCGAGTTCACGCCGTCACGCGCGCGCATCCGGATGGACGAGGACGAGGGCGCGACCATCGCGGTCGCGATCAGGGACGACGTCTACCGGCTCGGTCCGGGTGAGTCGATCGACGTGGCGCTCGACCTGCCCTGAACGGCGAGCCGCGACCCGATGCGTCGCCAGGGGACTTCGGGCCCTGGCCCCGGGCGTCCGTGTGGCGCACCATGTCTGCGCCCGGCGCGGCGGGAGGTGAGGTCCGTGCGGAGTCCCGTGTGTCACCCCAGCATGCCCGGAGCGTCTCGATGGAGCGGCTGAGCACGCTGGACGCGGAGTTCCTCCATCTGGAGGACGGCGTCGCGCACATGCACATCGCGGGGGCGTGCGTGTTCGCCGACCCGCCGCCGGCGTTCGACGACGTCCGCCGGTTGATCGCCGCGAAGCTGCATCTGATCCCCCGCTACCGGCAACGGGTGCGTGAGGTCCCGTTCGAGCTCGGACGGCCCGTGTGGGTCGACGACCCGCACTTCGAGCTGGGGTACCACCTGCGGCACACCGCGCTGCCGGCGCCGGGAGACGATGCGACCTTCTGCCGGCTGATGGGCCGGCTGATGTCGCAGCCCCTCGACCGCGAACGGCCGCTGTGGGAGACCTGGCTGGTCGAAGGCCTCGAGGGCGGGCACTGGGCGCTCGTGTTCAAGATCCATCACTGCATGGTGGACGGCATCGCCGGGGTCGAGCTGCTCGGCGTGCTGCTGGATGCTCGACCCGACTCGACGGTCGCCGATCCGGAACCATGGGAGCCCCGACCGGAGCCCGACGGCGCGGTGAAGGTGCTCGACGCATGGGCCGGTCTCGTCGGTGACCTCATCGCGACCGCGCGCGAGCTCGCCCGTGCCGTCACGCACCCGACCGGCGCGGTCCGCACGGTGTTCGATGCCGCGCGGGGACTTGCCCGCTTCGCGGGTGACCTGCGCGCCACGCCGGCCCTGTCGATCGAGGGCACCATCGGTCCCCATCGCGTCTGGGCCCATTCCTCCGCGAGCCTCGATGACGTGCGCGCGATCCGGACCGCGTTCGGCGGCACGGTCAACGACGTCGTGCTGGCCGCAGTGAGCGCCGGCTACCGAGCGCTCCTGATCTCGCGGGGCGAGGATGCCGACCGCGCGGTGTTGCGCTCGATGGTGCCGGTGTCGACGCGCCACGACGACGCACACGGCATTCCGGACAATCGTGTCTCGACCCTGCTGGTCGACCTGCCGGTCCACGTCGCCGATCCTCTCGAACGACTCCGGCTGGTCCGCGAGCAGATGACCGAGCTGAAGGCGTCGCACATGGCGGAGGCCGGTGAGGCCGTCACGACCGTCGGCGACCTCGCACCGCCGATGATCGTCGGTCCGATGAGCCGGCTCGCGATCCGTGCGATGCACCAGTTCCCGCAACGCTCGGTCAACACCGTCACGACCAACGTTCCCGGACCCCAGTTCCCCCTCTACTGTCTCGGTCGGGAGATGCTCGAGTACCGCCCGTTCGTCCCGATCAGCCACGGCGTCCGAGTGAGCACGGCGATCCTCTCCTACAACGGACGGCTCTCCTTCGGCATGACGGGTGACGACCGGACCGCCGCCGATGTCACGGTGCTCGCGTCCGGGGCAGCCGACGGCGTTCGTGAGCTCTACGAACGCGCTCGGGCACTGCTCGACGACGCCTCCTGAGGGTCGACGGCGTCCCACACGTTGCGCAGGAACTCGGCGATCCGGTCGGTCAGGCGTTGGGGCCGGAGCCGCAGCTCGAACGGCGATCTCGCCGGCACCAGCTCGGCCTCGGGAAGCTGACGGGCCAGGGCGCGGGCGTCGTCGAACGGGTGGATCAGGTCGTTGCGGTGGGCGAGGATCAGCGCGGGCACCTCGATGCGCGAACGCTCCTCCTGGGTCGGGGCGACGGGTCCGACGAGCACGCCGTGCATGATCGCGGCGAGGACCTCGGGCGTGGACGAGGCGGCGTTCAGCACGGAGTTGAGAGGACCGAACGGTGTGCGGGGCACCCGGCGGACGAGGTCGGTGACGACGCGCAACACGGGCCGGCCGTAGTGCGCAGCGAGCACGATGGGTACGAACGCCATCGCGGCCGCGGGGACGGCCCACTCGAGGACCGGCATCTCCAGCACCACGGCGCGGACCCGCTCCGGGCGTTGGGTCGCGGCGAAGAGGCTCACGTTGGCGCCGAGCGACAGACCACCGAGCACCGCCTCGGGCGCGTCGAGGTGGTCGAGCAGGGCGAAGACCTGGCTCGCGTAGCTGTCGATCCGGTACTCGGAGGCGTGGGTCGGCTTGTCGCTCCGTCCGTGACCGAGCAGGTCGAGCAGCACGACGCGGTTGCCGCGCTCGGCGAGCGCGCCGGCGATGCCCCGGTTCAGCTCGGCGTCGAGCAGCAGCCCGTGCAGGTACACGACGAGCCGGTCGCCCTCCCCGTAGGTGTCGTACACCAGCTCGTGTCCCCGGTACGTGAACGAGTCGGTTCGGTGGCTCTCCACGGCAGCTCCTCCACCGAGTACGTACCGCGACGAGCCCGGCAGCGGCCAGGGCCGAACGTCACGGCGGCCGGGGCGTAGCCTCGCGGTGTGGTCGGTCGACGGACGGCACTGGTGCTCGTGCTCGGGGCGGCGGTGAGCTTCGCGGCCTGCTCCGACGACGGCAGCACCTCCCAGGCTCCTCCGTCGACGAGCCCGGCCGTCTCGTCGACCACCACGACGACACTTCCCCCGACGACGACCACGACGACCGTCCCGGAGCTCTCGACCCGCGATCCGTTCCAGCCCGTCGTCTGAGGTCGGCGAACCCCGGCTCAGCGCGACGCGTCGATCGGCAGCGCGTACGCCGCGCCGTGATGGCGTGCAGCGGCACGAGGATGCCGAACCCGTGCCGGACCGAAGCCATTGGTTCACTGCCTCGCGGCCACCACCAGGACCGTGCCCTGCGCGGCACACACGAGACGCCCGGAATTCTCGACGTCGATGCGCACGACGGCAGTGCGCTTCGTGAGCGAGATGATCTCCGCCCGTGCGTCGAGGTCCCCGGTCGTCACGGCCGCGAGGTAGTTGATCTTGAACTCCGTCGTCGCGGCCCACGCGCCCGCCGGGATCACGGGATACAGGACCGTTCCGAGCACGTGGTCGCACAACGCGGCGAGCACGCCGCCGTGCAGGTTGCCGAACGGCGTGAGCAGGTCGTCCCGAACGGCGACGCGCGCGTGCAACCGACCCGGACCGACGTCGACGTGCTCGATCTCCAGGAACCGAGCGAGCCCACCGGCCGCAGTCGCCGACCCGGCGAGTCCGGCGGCGATCTTCGGGTCGTACCGGGGGAACTCCGGCACCGTCAGACCCGTCCTCGGCTCGCCCACGCCCCGGCGCTCACGACGAACGGTGCCACCGGCACCATGGCCGCGCATCGCTCCCGGAGCTCGGCCCGTGAGCCCGGGTCGAGCTCGGCGACGTACCGGCCCGCGGGGCCGATGCCGAGGGTGAAGGGCTCCCACCAGTCCTCGAACGTCGGGTGCTCGACCTCGACGGTCAGGGTGTGCTCCTCGACCTCGCGGAGACCGGCGTCCTCGGACAGCTGCGCGAGCTGCCCCTGCTTGGCTCCGGCGAGCCCGGATTCGCCCTCGACGTCCGGCGCGAGCTCGCGGGCGGCGTCCCAGAACATGCTGAGCGGTCCGGTGCCGCCGTCGTGGTCCCAGACGCACGCGGCGACCACGCCGTCCGCGCGCGTGACGCGGGTCATCTCGCGCAGCCCGCGTGCCGGATCCGTCATGAAGTGGACGACCAGCTGGGCCAGGGCGGCGTCGAAGGCGCCGTCCACGAAGGGGAGCTGCTCGGCGCCGGCGTGGTGGATGTCCACCCGGGGGTGACGCTCCCGGGCCGCGGCGACGAAGGACTCCGTCGGATCGACCGCCGACACCGAAGCGGTCCCCAGCCGGGCCACGAGCTCGGTGGTGAGGGCGCCGGGCCCGCAGCCGACGTCGACGACCCGTTGGCCGGCGTCGACCGCGGCGAAGTCGGCGAACAACGGGGCGAGCGGCACCGAGTACCTGCCCATGAACCGGTCGTAGGAGGTCGCGCCCATGGAGAAGGCCACCGCCGGAATCTAGGTGAGGGGTGGAGACGCTGCGACCGGGTCATCCGGTGGCGCGAGTCAGCGTCGGACTCGCGTCACCGGATCCTGCCGGTAGAAGTCGCGCAGGATCTCGTAGAGGTCGGGCTCGTGGTCACGTAGGAGTCCCGGGACGTCGAAGAACGCCTCGGTCGCGACCGCGAAGAACTCGGCGGGGTCGGTGGCGCCGTACGGCTGCAGTGGCGGACGGTCGGCTCCGGCCGCGAGTGCCTCGAACGCGTCGGTGCACACCGCCTGCCAGCGGTCGGGATCGACGCGGCCGCCCAGCGGCGGTGCGCCGTTGACGAGTCCGTCGGCCATGTCGAGCTTGTGCGCCAGCTCGTGGAGCACGACGTTGTGCCCGCTCCCGGGATGCCGTGACGCCGCCTCGGCTTCGTCCCACGCGATCAGCACCGGGCCGCGGTGCTCGTGTGCCTCGCCGAGGATCGGGAGGTCGTCGTCGGTCGCCGTTCCCGGGGCGGGCCCCGCCCGTTCGCCGTGGGAGAGCATCGCGGTCGGGTACACGATGATGGCGCTCAGCTCGCGGTACTCGTCGACGTCCAGGCCGAGCACGAGCAGGGAGGCCTGCGCCGCGAGGGTCACCGTGATGTCGTCCGTGAGGGCGAATCCGTGCGCGGCTTCCCAGTGCTTGTGGCGCAGCAGCCAGTCACTGGTGGTCTCGAGGACCTCCCGGTCGCGGTCGTCGAGGAGGTGCCAGACCGCGACGCGGTCCTCGACGATGTCGAGCCATCCGTCGGGCAGACCGTGGCGGCGGTGCAGCATGGCGGGTCAGGGGATCCAGCGGTACAGGGTCCATTGCCCGGGGATGCCCTTGAGCTCGGTGGTGTGGGCCTCCTCGAAGCGATGCCGCGAGCCCAGCACCGACTGGCGGGCGGCCTCCGAGACCAGCGTCTCGTCGGCCCCGGCCTCGCTCATGATCCGCGCGGCGATGTTGACCGCGATCCCCGACACGTCGTCACCGCGCCGGTCGACGTCGCCGACGTGGACCCCGACCCGGATGCGCAGCCCCTGGTCGGCCAGGTGGTCGCGCACGGTGTGCGCGGTCTCGAGCGCCGCGGTCGCCGAGCTCATGAGCGCGAGCACGCCGTCGCCGGTGTACTTCACGACCCGGCCGCCGTGGTGGCGGACGCACGACTGCACGGTCCGGTCGTGGACGTCGAGGAGCTGGCGCCACTGGTCGTCGCCCTCGGCGACGGCACGGCGCGTCGAGTCGACGAGGTCGGTGAACAGCACGGCGGCGACCTGGCGCAGGGGCGCGAGCCCGGAGGGGCCGCCCGTGACGAACTCGGCGATCTCGGTGACGAGGTCGTCGACGTCGCCCGAGATGGGGAAGTGGTCGGCGCCCTCGAGCTGGACGAACCGGGCGCCCGGGATCGCCTCCGCCACCGCACGCGAACCCGATTCGGACTGGAGTGACTCCCGCTTGTGCAGCACGAGCGTCGGCGTCGTGATGCCCGGCGGCGTCAACGGCTCCTCATAGGCGAGCACGTGGTCCCAGATGCGGGCGGCCGACGTCGGGCTCGCCCCGGCCCGCCCGGAGCGCTGCAACCAGGCCGTGAAGTCCTCGTCGTTGATGCGGCTCGGGAACGCGCGCTCCTCGAGCGACCGCGTGGGCACGACCGGTCGGTCCGGCGCGATCAGCGCCCGCCGGAAGTCGTCGACGGAGTCGGCGGGGTTCAGCAGCACCATGCACGCGAACCGGTCGGGCTGGCGCGACACGGCCAACCGGGCGACGCCGTGGGGCTCCCAGGACACGAGCACCGGGTCGCGCAGGCCCGCCGCGTCGGTCACGGCGAGCACGTCCTCGGCCCACTGCTCCTGCGCGCTCGTCTGCCAGTCGGTCATCGGGTCGGAGAGGCCCACGCCGCGCTTGTCGAACACGACGAGGCGACCCAACCCGGCGAGTCCGGCCGTGAACCGGGCCGCGACACGGTCCTCGGCGAGGAGCTCGAGCGGGAAGAGGGCCCCGGCGACCAGGACGACGTCGACGCGCCCGGGCTCGCCGATCACCTGGTACGCGATGTGGCTGTCGCCGGCCCGTGCGTACTCGATGGGGCTCACCGGACCGAGGGTAGCTGGGGGCCGAGCCCGCCGACCCCGCACGCGGGTCGGCACACCCCGTCCGGTTCCGACGCGAAGGGGCGGGAAGTCCCCTGTGTAGGCTGAGCGGCCGGGACGGAGAACAGGGTGGAGCAGCGATACATGGGACGCGCACGGTTCGGCACACTGGCGATCGTCACGAGCGCGGCACTCGCGTTCGCCGGCATCGGTGCGACGGGCAGCGCGGGCGCGCTCGTCGACACCACCACGCCGCAGATCACGCTCGACCGCCTGATCCGCACGTCGCCGTTCACCGGGTCGTCGACGAGCGTGCGCGACAACGAGGGCAGCACGTACGTCGCGGGTGACGACGCGCTGTGGATGGCCGACGACAACGGTGACGCCATCTACGAGGTCGACCGCACGACCGGCGCGCTGCGCCGCAAGATCTCGCAGACGACGTTCTCGAACGCGCAACGGCTCGGCGTCGGCGGTTCCGCCGGCTCGTCGCGCACCGAGGACCTCGAAGCGCTCGCGTACGACGCGAACGCCGACGTGCTCTACGCGTTCTCCGGCAGCACCAGCGCGACACCGACCGTGTTCCGCCTCAGTCGCGACGGGAACCAGCAGCTGCAGGTCGACTCGTGGCAGCCGATGTCCTCCGAGTGGACCGGCGCGGGGTGGCGTCCGGCCGACGGGCTGCTGTACCTCGTCAACAGCTCCACGTTCCGGACCTTCGAGTACTCGACGCTCACGTTCGGACCGACGTTCTCGGTGTCGGGCCTCTCCAAGGTGTTCGGCATCGACTTCGACGAGTCGAGCGGCGACATGCTCGCCGTGAACTCGTCCGAGCGGCTCTACCGCGTCGCGATGTCGACCCGCACGATCAAGACCGGTTGGAACGGGATCAGCCTCACCGGCTTCGGCATCGCCGACAGCCGCGCGGTCGAAGTCATCGGCGAGCAGCTCTTCGTCACCGACGGTCTCGACAGCCGCTCCTCATCGGACCCGATGAACCATGCGGTGTTCGTCCTCGACGTCAGCGCGCCCGGCGGCACCGAGCCGAACGCGAGCTTCACCGCGTCGCCGACGTCGGGCACCGCGCCGCTCGCGGTGAGCTTCACCGACACGAGCACCGGCGCGCCGACGAGCTGGTCGTGGACGTTCGGTGACGGCGGCACATCGACCGCGCAGCACCCGAGCCACACGTACAACTCGACCGGCACGTTCACCGCGACGCTCGTCGCGACCAACGGCCAGGGCTCGGACTCGGCGTCGCGCACCATCACCGTCACCGAGCCGCCACCGCCCACGGCACCGACCGCGAGCTTCACCGCGTCGCCCGCGTCGGGCGCTGCGCCACTCGGG
>CAZXCB010000007.1:0-20274 GCA_964639075.1 uncultured Bifidobacteriaceae bacterium
ACGCCACCGCCGGCGCCGACGCCAACGTCGTCCCCACCGCACTCCAACGACTCCACCCGCGGTTCGCGGCCATGATCGACGTCGCCACGAAGCGGATCTGAGGGAGGAGCGGCTGGAGGAACTGGCCGGGGCAGTCGGTGAACCACGTGTCCTGGTGCCCGATGACCGGCGGGACGGTCACCGGGGTGCCGGGCGCGAACTTGTCGTTGCCGGAGATGGTGACGTAGGTGAGTGACCGCGTCGGGTCGACTCCGTGAACGTCGAACTTCCATGCGATCAGCCGCTCGAGCGCAGCCACCATGGCCGGGGGTGCCGACACGGTCTGGAAGTTCCCCATCGTGGCGATGCCCGTGGTGTTGGTGTTGAAGCCCACGGAATGCGCGCCGTGGACCGATTCCGCGATCCCGCCGTACCGACCTTCGAAGATCTGTCCGTACCGGTCGACGAGGAAGTTGTAGTGCATGTCGCAGTACTGCAGCGTCTGCGTCGCATACGCGTACAGGCCGCGCATGATCGCAGGCGAGTCTCCGGGCGAGTAGTTGTTGCGCCCGCCGGTGTGGTGGACGATCGCGAGCCGGACGTTCGCGTCGTAGTCGGGGCCCTCCGGGCAGTTGGCGAGTCGGAGGTTCTCGTTCGCTCCCCACTGCGCTCGGCCGATGATGCCGGGCTGGGGCGCGGCCGCCCCCGCGACGCCCGACGACGACGCCCGCGGGACCTGCACCCGCTCCACGTCGACGGCGCGCGCGCTCCCCGTCGCGACGCGGATGCGGACCGCCTCCGCGTCCCCGACCCACACGGGCTCGGACACGTTGCCCGGTGGGCTGCGACGGGCCTCGGGCGACCCGGGATCCGGTCCGGTGTCGGACACCCCGACCGGACTGGCGCTCGACCAGCGCCCGCGCGCGTCCTGCGTCTGGACGGTGAAGGTCGTCGAGGGGTCCCCCTGCCACCGCACGCCGACGAGGTCGGGGTTCCCGCTCACGATCTTCGACCACCCGGCGGCGACGACCTGGGTCGGTGACGTCATCGCCTGGCTCGACATCCGCACCGGGGGTGGGGGGGAGTCGGGGACCCGCGCGGTCGGCACCACCACGAGCGTGAGACCGAGCAGGGAGCCGAGCGTTGGGACGGCGAGGAGTATCCGTCGCAGCATGACGTCGGAAACGCTAGTGCGCGCGACCCGCCCCGATCGGCGTCGGCGTGGGTCCCACCGGCTCAGCCTGCGGTGGGGCCCAGGTCGACGAGCCAGGCGTTGCCGTGGCGGGTGGCGCGGGCCCCGGGTGGGAGGCGGTCCAGGATGGCGGCGACCTGCGCCTTCGTGTACTGCAGCACGCCCTGGTACCTGCCGACGTGCAGCACGGCGTACCGGATCCCGAGGCGCCGCATCATCCGCACGGCGTCCGCGGACGGGAACGTGTTGAGCGTCTTGGTCCTCGACACGTAGTCGTCGGGCAGGCCCCCCGAGTAGCCGTTGAAGCGCGGATGCCAGTCGATCGAGGAGTAGAGCATCCGCGGCGCCTCGACGTATGCATAGTCGGTGCCGCTCTGGCGGGTGATGTCCACGACGGGAAGCTCCACGACGGCACCGTCCGGCCGCCCGGCGAGCGCGTGGTACACGGCGAGCGTCGCCCGACCACTCGGCAGCGTCGTGTGGGCCATCGGAGCCGCGAGCTCCAGCAGCAGGAACCCGCACAGCGCGGCGGCGACCACGCCGGCGACGACCGGACGCCACCGACGCGTGATCGACGCGAACCCCGTGCCCGCGAGCACCGCGAGGGCGAGCAGGCCCGGAACCGCGAGACGCGACGTGGCCCGGATGCCCCCGAACCCCGGCGCGTGGTCGTGCAGGTAGCGGAAGGGCATGGTGACGCCGCGTGCCTCGGGACCGATCGCGACGACGACCGCCAGCGCGCCGGCGACCGCGAGCAACGCGAGGAACACCTGACGATCGGCGCGAGCGCCGGAGACGGTGGGCGTCGCCCCGTCGTCGGCGCTGCGCCGGCGCGCGAGCGCGACGATCAGCACCGCCGCACCGACCACCGCGAGCACCATCGCGGAGAAGCCGGGGAAGAAGCTGTGCTCGGCGCGCGCGGGAACGTCCTTCGCCCGGTCGTCGAGTCCCGAGTAGAGCAAGCTGCCCGGTGCCGGCGTCAGCAGGTCCTCGGGTTGGAGCCGGAAGCTCGGCTCGAGCGGTCGGGTGAGGCTCAGCTGGTAGTAGGGCCACAGGAACGGGATGGCCAGCAGGCTGATGGCGCCGACGACGAGGAGTCCGCGGACCAGCTCGCGCCCGACGGTCCGCCGACGCGCGATCGCGTACCCGACGAGTATCACGGCGAAGCACAGGGCGTAGATCGCGACGTAGTAGAGCGCGCCGAGCGCCATCGCGACGTTCACCGCTCCGAGTGCGCCGGCTGCGGCCACGGTCGGGCGCTCGAGGAAGCGGAACAGGAGCAGGAACGCGAGGGGGAAGAAGCCCAGGAGCATGAGCTGGGTGTGCACGAGGTGGGCGAGGGCGAACGCGCCGAACGTGTACGAGATCGCCGCGAAGATCGACGCGTCCGTCCGGCCGGTGAGCCAGCGCGTCAGCGAGTACGTGGCCGCGAGGCTCAGGAACAACAGCCCGATGACGACGAGATTGAGGGCGAGGGCCCAGCTGCCGCCGAACGCCCGCACGAGCGCGAACGGGGGCAGCAGCACGAGCAGGTTGTCCGCGTACGCGAGCGACAGCGCGTGAGGAAAGAAGATGTTGGCGTCGAACAGGTGCAGCGGGTCCGTGACGAGGGCGTGGCCCGTCCACGAGATGCTCCAGGAGAGGAACACGTTGTCACCGAGGTTCGGGTACGTGTCCGACAGCGTGTGCCATCCGGGTCGCAGCATCGCCGCGAGGAGCCCGGCGAACAGCACGCCGACGAACGTGCGGCGACGCCACCGTGGCGGGGAGGGCGCCGAGCTGCGTGTCGGCGCGGCACGCAGCTCGCGGGTCTCGACGACCGTCATCCGGTCGTGAGCCTAGTGGTGGGTGTTGCGCGCTCCTCGGACGGTGACCGGTTCGGTCACGAGCTCCAGTTCTTGTGCCACGTCTGGGTGTCGGTCCCGCGTGCGAACACGTCGATGCGACCCTTCGCCCACGACACTGCGCCGGGACTGCTCGTGAGCGCGCCACCCAACGGGCCGTACGCGTGCCAGGCCCCGTTGAAGAGCTTGTGCCAGAGCTGCCCGTCGGTTCCCGCCACGAACACGTCGAGGCGGCCGGGAGCCCATGACGCGACCGTCGGACCGGAGCTCAGCCGGCCGCCCTGAGGTTCCCAGAGCGTCCACTTCGACCCGTTCCACCATCCGTGCCAGAGCTGGAGGTCGGTTCCGCGTACGAAGACGTCGATGCGGTTCGACGCCCACGAGACCGCCGTCGGCGCGCTCGTGAGTGCGCCGCCGAGGCTCTCCCATCCGGACCAGCTGGTCCCGACCCGGAACACGTGCCGGAGGTCGCCGCCGGGTCCGCGGGCGAACACGTCGAGGCGGTCCGGCGCCCACGACGCCGCGGTCGGCCCCGAGGAGAGCGACCCACCGAGGTCCTCCCAGGGCTGGGACGTCGTGCCGTCGTAGAGGCGGTGCCACAGGTGGTTGTCGTTCCCCCGAGCGAACACGTCGATCCGTCCCGTGGCGGTCGACACGGCCGCCGGATCGTTGGCGGCGAGCCCGACGGGCGGTGCGTCGAAGCTCTCCCATCCCGCCCACACGTTGTAGAGCGACCGGTTGTGCCAGATCGCGCCGTCAGTGCCGCGCACGAAGACGTCGAGACGGTTCGCCGTCCACGAGGCCACCGCCGGGCCCGAGGTGAGCTCGCCACCGACACGGAGCCACGGCGACCAGACGTTCGCGCCGGGCCGACCCGCGTAGTCCCACATCGAGTTGTAGAGCAGGTTGATGTTGGCGGCGTAGCTCGTCGAGGTCGCCCAGGTGCCGGAGAGGCTCTGCCAGGTTGGTGCCCACCCGTGCGTCCGGTTCATCGCGTCGTACGCCGCGTCGGTCGCCCACAGGGGCCGCACGGGTGACGCGCCGATGTTCCACGAGCGCGAGGTCGGGTCGGCGTACCGGCGCAGCTGCTGCATCTGTGCGCGCACGCCGAGCTGGACGGTGGCGAAGGTCACGCCGGTGACGCACGAGTCGCAGGCGCCGATGCCGGCGAAGTTGTTCTGCGCGGGCGTGAGCAACCCGCCGTCCGGGAAGCTGAACCAGCGGGTCTCGAGGATCGACTGCGCGAAGGCGATGTCGCCGCGGACGCCGGCGCGGCTGCCCTCGAGGAGGTACAGCGCAACGAGCTCGTCGAGCGGCACCCCGGCGCGATACGGCGACCTCGTGCGGGAGCGGAACCATGCCGCCATCTGCGTGGCCGTGACGCGGCTCGGGCCCATGATCATGTCGTCGGCGCCGACCGCCCGAGCCGGCGGAGGGCTCGGCACGATGAGCGCTGCGAGCCCGATGAAGACGGCAACGCACGCGACCAGACAGCGGGGAAGGCGACGGGTGTGAAGCATGTTGACAATTCATCGGTGACGCGCCGGTTGAGGTTAAGTGCGCATCTCGATCGGCGCCAGTGACGGCGCCGGCGTGCTCAGCTCGAGGCGCGCTCTGCCACACAGAACAGCGACTGGCCGAAGCGCGGCTGGTGCTCGGCTTCGACCCGTCGCAGCGCTGGGACCACTCGGTCGAAGAGGCGGACCGACCACGACTGGGTGGGCACCTGGCCGAGCTGGCGGGCGAAGGTCCACCAGGCGATGGCGCCGAGCGAGTTGACGTAGCGGGCGTCGACCACACCCAGGCCGGCGCGATCGACCGTCTCGACGAGCTGCGATCGACGGTACCGGCGTCGATGCCCGACGCGGCGGTCGAACTCGCTGTAGAGACCTTCGAACGCAGGGACGAAGATCACGATCCGCCCGCCCGGGCGGAGGCGCTCACTGATGTCGCGCAGGGCCTGGACGTCGTCCTCGATGTGCTCGAGCACGTTGACCAGGATCGCCGCGTCGAACTGGTCCTCGTGATCGATCGAACCGGCGTCCGCGAGCTCGACTCGGACTCGCGGGTCGCCGGCGAAGCGCCCACGGAGCTCGTCCACGCAACGGGGGGAGAGGTCGGTGGCGGTGACCTCGTGTGTCCGCACCAGACGTTGGGTCATCTCGCCGTGTCCGGCGCCGATCTCCAGCACGCGAGGGCCGAGGTGCGGCTCGGCCAGCGCGAGGATCCAGTCTGCATAGCGCTCCGCGCCCTGAAGGCTCTCCAACACCGTCGACAGCTCGGCATCCGCGTCGTCGAAGTGCGCCGGCGGGAGATCGCGGTCGGGCGCGCGGTCGATGCGCTCGCGGGCTCGCGACCAGATCGGCGAGTAGCGGAGGACGCCGTACACCGCGCGCACGCCGTCGCGCCATCCGATCTTCTTGCCCTCCGCGTACGTGCGGCCGTTGTACGAGATGCCCACCTCGTAGACGCGCCATCCCTGGCGGGCGATCTTGGCGGTGATCTCGGGCTCGAACCCGAACCGGTCCTCCTCGATCTCGACGTTGCGGATGACGTCGAGGCGGAAGGCCTTGTAGCACGTCTCCATGTCGGTCAGGTTGAGGTTCGTGAACATGTTGGACGTCGTCGTGAGGAACCGGTTCCCGACGGAGTGCCAGTAGTAGAGGACCCGGCGCGCGTGTCCGCTCAGGAAGCGCGAGCCGTACACCACGTCCGCGTCGCCGTCGAGCAGCGGCTGCAACACCGTCGGGTAGTCGCCGGGGTCGTACTCGAGGTCGGCGTCCTGCACGATGACGTAGGGCGATCGCACCTCGCGGAAGCCCCGCCGCAACGCCGCGCCCTTGCCGAGGTTGATGGGCTGTGCGAAGACCCGCACGCGCGGGTCGTCGAACCCGAGCACGGTCTGCAGGGTGTCGTCGGTCGAGCCGTCGTCGACGATGACGAGCCCGAGCACGAGCGGTGACTCGCGCACGCGATCGACGATGACCTTGATCGTCGCAGCCTCGTTGTAGCAGGGCATCACGACGCCGAGGCACGGCTCGGGCACGCGGCCGGGGTTGCTCGCGCCGGCAGGAAGTGAGCGCTCGCTCATGGACGCGAGCGTACCGTCGTGACGTCGCCGACCGTTGGATCGCCCCGGATCGCAAAGGCGGGAAGGCCCTGGAGGCGATGGGACGTGCACTAGCGTGCCGGACCATGCTCGGGCGCTCGGACCGGAGGACGAGCTGACGTGGAGCGAACGGGCCGGATCGCGTTCGTCCCCGCCCGATACGGGCCCGGGGTCGTGGGCGGCGCGGAGACCGTGTTGCGCGAGATCGCCCATGGGCTCGCGTCCCGCTCATGGGAGGTGGAGGTGCTCACGACGTGCGCGCGCGATCACTTCACCTGGGTGAACGAGTTCCCGACCGGTGTCGAGCACGACGGAGCGGTGACCGTGCGCCGGTTCCCGGCCGTCGTCTCCACGCCCCGTCGCGAGCGTGCCGCGCTGAACGCGGCGATCGTCGCTCGGCAGCCGATCGACCTCGACGCGCAGATGCGATGGATGAACGACGACGTCCGGGTGCCCGCGCTGTTCGACCACATCCTCGAGCAGGGCGACGAGTACCGGGCGCTGGTGTTCGCGCCGTACCTCTTCTGGCCCGCGTACGCGTGTGGCCAGCTCGAGCCGAAGCGCAGCATCCTCATGCCGTGTCTGCACGACGAGCCCGAGGCGCACCTGGAGATCTTCCAGGACCTGTTCAGCTCCGTCCGAGGCGTGTGGTTCCTGTCCGAGCCCGAGCGCGACCTCGCCCGGCGGATCATCCCGGGGCTGGCACCGTCGGAGATCGTCGGGAGCGGTGTCCACGTTCCCGACCGCTACGACCCGGAGCGGTTCCGGCGTGTGCACGGGCTCGACGGTCGTTTCGTGCTCTACGCAGGACGACGTGAGGGGGGCAAGAACTGGGAGCGGCTGCTCGCGGGCTTCGCCACGGCGGTCGAGCGCCATCCGTCGTTGCCCCTCTCGCTCGTCACGATCGGAACCGGACCCGTGCGGGCGCCGGCGGCGATCGCCGACCGCGTCGTCGACCTCGGGTTCCTTCCGGACGCCGAGCGAGACGACGCGTTCGCCGCGGCCGATGCATACGTCCAGCCCTCCGTCGCCGAGAGCTTCTCGCGCACGATGATGGAGGCCTGGCTCGCCGGGACGCCGGTGATCGCGAACGGCGGGGGGGCGGTCAACCGGTGGCACTGCGAACGTTCGGGCGCCGGTCTGCTCTACGACGACGACTTCGAGCTGGAGGAGTGCCTGCACTTCGTCGCGTACGCCCCTGAGGCCGCGCGCGAGCTCGCCGCACACGGTCGTGCCTACGCCGTGGACCATGCGTCGTGGCCCCGTGTCCTCGATCGCATCGAGTCGACGTTGGAGGCGTGGACGTCGCCGGGTGACGCGCGATGAGGGTGCTCGTCGTCGCCGACTACCCACCGCCGTACGGCCCTGTCGCGGACGCCACGGTCGCCGAGGTCCGCACCCTCCGCGCGCTCGGCCACGACGTCGAGGTCTGCTCGCCCGCGCCGTCTGCCGCTCGCCACCATCGCGACCTCCGTTCGGCACGCGGCATCGTCTCGTTCGTCGCGCTCGCCCGAGGGTTCGACCGCGTCCTCGTGCGGCTTCAGGACACGACGCCGGCCGACCGTCGGCTGGTGCGCGCGCTGCGCGCGGTGCCGAACTGCGAGGTGGCGGCATACGGGCTCGGCCCCGAACAGCCGCTCGGTGCGGCGCTCGCCTCCGTGCGCGGCCTCGCCGTCGAGCACCGCGCGCTCGGGGCACCCGCGGTGCCGCGATCGGCGAGCCCCGGCGACGAAGGGTGGGGCGCCTGGTCGGGAAGCGACCGGGACGCGGTCATGCGCACGATCCGCGCTCGCGCCGCGCGGCGCCGTGGTGGTGGCGCGACCGCGGCCGCCGAACGGCGAACGGCGCCGTTGCGCCAACTCGCTCCGCTCGCGCTGCCCGCGCCGGTGTCCCTTCGACCGGGCGCGTCGATCGGGAAGCGGCTCGTTCGTCGACTGACCGCGTGGCAGATCGATCCGATCGTCGGCCAGGTCAACCGGCTGCGCGAGGCGCTCGTCACCGCGCTCGAGCAGGTCGACGACGCCCCGCCGACGTGAGTGTCCGACACGCCGCGGCGAAGCCCGTTGCTCGGGGAGCGCAGCACTAGTCTCACGTCGATGCAGGAAGGCGATGTGAGCGCGGCGCGGGTCGACGAGCTGGTGCACGCGTTGCAGGCCCGCGTCGAGGAACGGCGCCGGTCCGGCGAGTACCCCCCGGGTCTCGAGCAGGAGCTCGACGCGCACTACCAGCGAATCGTGAGCACGCGCGGCAGCCGTTCGAGCTTCCGCGAGCGTCTCGACGCCGTTCACGAGACGACCGACGCGTTCGCCGCCGACGCGATCCCCCTGCGTTCGCGCGTCCCGGGCGGTGCGCTGTTGCATCGGATCGTCGCCAAGGTCGTCCGACGCCAGACCGAGGGCGTGATCGGTCAGGCGCGAGCCAACGCACGGGCAGTCGCGGACGCGCTGGAGGCGGTCGCGGACCCGCTCGAGATGACCGACCAGCAATCCGGTGCGGGCCTGAGACATCAGCTGGACTCGCTCCAGACGCTCGTCGCCGACCAACAGCGTGCACTGAACCTGCTGCGCGCCGACCTCCTCGCGGTCATCGAGCGGCGCATCCACGTGCCGCGTCAGCAGCACCCGAGCCCACCCGTGTTCGAGCCGTGGTTCGAGAACGACCGGTTCGAAGCGGTGTTCCGTGGCAGTCGAGCCGAGCTGCTCGTGCGGTACCGGGACCTGGCCGAGCGGCTTCGCGGCTGCGAACCGGTGCTCGACGTCGGCTTCGGGCGGGGCGAGCTGCTCGAGCTGCTCGGTGAGCTCGGCGTCGAGGCCCGCGGCGTGGAGACCGACGCCACCCTCGTCGCGCGTGCCGCCGAGTCGGGCCTCGACGTGACGCTCGACGACGGCAACACCCACCTGAGGCAGATCGAGGACGGGTCGCTCGGAGGGCTCACCCTGATCCAGGTGATCGAGCACCTCGAGCCGCAGGACGCGCTCGATCTCGTCCCGATCGCCGCGCGCAAGGTGCGGCCGGGCGGCAAGGTCATCATCGAGACCGTCAATCCGCAGTCGCTCTACGTGTTCGCCCGCTCCTTCTATCTCGATCCGACGCACGTTCGTCCGGTGCACCCCGCGTACCTCGAGTTCCTGTTCCGCGAGGCCGGGTTCGCCGACGTCGAGATCGACTGGCGGAACCCGCCGCCGGACACCGACCAGCTGCTCCCCCTGGCCGGCGACGACGAGCCCACCCGCGAGGTGAACGAGAACTTCTCCCGCCTCTCGTCGCTCGTGTTCGCGCCCCAGGACTACGCCATCATCGCCACCCGGTGATGGGGATCAACCAGGTCGTCGTCTCGGCGGTGCCCGGCGACGCGATCACGGGAGCCGCGTTCGAGTATCGGCGACTCCTGCGACGGGTCGGCCCGTCGGAGATCTACGCCGCGCATCGCGATCGCTCACTCGAACGAGAGGTGCACTCGCTGCGCGACTACCGCGGGGGTGGCCGAACCGATCCCGGTGACCTCCTCGTCGCGCACGTCTCGATCGGCGACGTCGGCATGAGCCGCTTTCTCGCCGAGCGCACCGAACGCACCGTCGTCGTGTACCACAACATCACGCCGGCCGAGTACTTCCGTCCGTTCGACCGACGGTTCGCGCGACTGCTCGACCAGGGTCGGGTGCACCTCGGCGACCTCCGCGACCGCGCGACGCTCGCGCTCGCGGTCTCCGAGTACAACGCGGAGGAGCTGCGCGAGGCCGGCTATCAGAACGTGCGTGTCGTCCCGCTGGTCGTCGACCCGCACCGGTTGGGGAGCGTCGCGTCCGATCCCGCGACCGAGGAGTGGATCGCGAGCCGGCCCGGTCCGACGATCCTGTTCGTCGGGCAAGTGCTCCCGCACAAGCGCCACGAGCTCCTCCTCGAGGCCTTCCACGTGCTCGCCACCGAGATCGTCCCGGAGGCGACGCTCGTGCTGGCCGGACCGCTCCGTCTCCCGGCCTACGCGCAGGTGCTCCGCCGGTTCGTTCGCGAGCTCGGTCTGTCGAACGTCCGGTTCACCGGGAGCATCTCGCCGGAGGAGCTCGTCGCGTACTACCGGGGCGCCACCGTGTTCGCCTGCGCGAGCGACCACGAGGGCCTGTGTGTGCCCGTGCTCGAAGCCATGGCCTTCGATCTGCCGGTGATCGGGCGCGCGGTCGCCGCGCTGCCGGAGACGATCGGCGACGCCGGACTCCTGCTCCCCGCCGGGCCCGATCCGGTGCTCCTCGCCGAGGCGATGGCGATGATCATCGAGTCGACCGAGGTCCGCGACCTGCTGTCGGCACGTGGACGCGAGCGGGTGGTCACGCAGTTCCATCCCGATCGCGCGCGATCCATGTTCCTCGAAGCCTTGCTCGAGGTGGCCTGACGTGCGGCTGCTCTTCGCCGTGCAGCGGTACGGTGCGGAGGTGCTCGGCGGCGCCGAACGCGCGTGCCGCGACTACGCGACCCGACTGGCCGCGCGCGGCCACGACGTCGAGGTCGTCACGAGCCGGGCGACCAGCTACGTCGACTGGGCCGACGTCTACCCGGCCGGTGCCGAGCAGGATGGTGCGGTCACCGTGCACCGGTTCTCGGTGCGCGCGCCCCGGGACCATCGCTTCTTCGGTCCGCTGCACGACCGGGTCGTCTGGGGCCGACCGCAGCCCGCCTACCACGTGCAACGACTCTGGCATCGGATGCAAGGACCCGACCTGCCGGAGCTGCCGGGATGGCTCCGCGAGCACGCAGCGCGTTTCGACGTCGTCGTCTTCTTCACCTACCTGTACCCCCACACCGGCGACGGGCTCGCCGCGGTGACCGGCATCGTGCCGACGGTGCTCCATCCGCTCGCGCACGACGAGCCCCCCTTCGCGCTCGCGGTGTTCGACCCGATCTTCCGGCTCGCCGACGCGTTCGCGTTCCTCACCGAGGAGGAGCAGGTGCTCGTCGAGCGGAGGTTCGGGCTGCAGCGCGCCTCGATCATCACGGGTGTGGGAATCGATCTGGAGGCGCTCGACCGTGACGCAGGCGCAGCCGCGATGTTCCGCGAGCACGTCGGCCTCGGGGCCGCTCCGTATCTGCTCTACGTCGGACGCGTCGACGCGAGCAAGGGCGCGCTCGAGCTCGTCGACGCGTACCGCGCCTATCGCGAGCGTCACGACGACGCGCCGTTGCTGGTCCTGCTCGGTGAGCTCGTCAGCGAGCTCACCCCGACCCCTGGCGTCGTCGTGACCGGCCCGTTGGACGAGCCGATGAAGGACGCCGCGCTCGCCGGTTGCCTGGCGCTCGTGCAGCCGTCGTACTTCGAGAGCTTCTCGATCGTGCTGTGCGAGGCCTGGGCGCACCGCCGCCCGGCGATCGTCCAGGGGCGGTGCGAGGTGCTGCGCGGGCAGGCGCGGCGAAGCGGCGGCGCGATCCCGTACGTCGGGTACGGCGAGCTCGAAGGTGCGATCGAGCTGCTCGCCGGTGACCACGCGCTCGGCGACGAGCTCGGAGCTGCGGGGCGGGCCTACGTCGAGCGTCGTTACGACTGGGACGACCTGCTGGACCGCTACGAAGCGTTCCTCACGAACGTCCGCGGCGATTGGCGACGATACGGCGCCCGACGAGGGCTGCAGTCGTCGGATCTCTGAGTCGAGCGCGCACGGGCCCGCGCTCGCGGGAGCCGGGATCGAAGGGGATGCCGGTCTAGGATCGACGGGGTTCGCACCCGCGTGGACCAACCTGCCGTGGCTACCACTTCCTCTGACTCCGTCGCCTCGCCCCGGTCCTCGGACCGCGCCGAGGCGTCGGCCCGCCCCGGCGCGGTCCGCCGACTGCGCGACGTCTGGGCCTACCGCGAGCTGCTCGGAACGCTCGTCCGCAAAGAGCTCAAGGTCAAGTACAAGAACAGCGCGCTCGGGTTCGTGTGGTCGCTGCTCAACCCGATGCTCTACCTGGTGGTCTTCTACCTCGTCTTCACGTACTTCATCCCGGCGTCGATCGCCTATTTCGCGATCTTCCTGCTGTCCGGGCTGCTGCCCTACAACCTGTTCTCCGCGGGACTCGGCGGTGGCACCACCTCCATCGTGGGGAATGCCAGTCTGGTCGGCAAGGTGTGGTTCCCGCGCGAGATCCTGCCGCTCGCGTCGATCGGCGCCGCGCTCGTGCACTTCGGGCTGCAGCTGTGCGTGCTCGCAGCGGCGCTCGTGGTGTTCCGCTACCCACCGTCGTGGTCGTACCTTCCCCTCATCGTTCCTGCGCTGCTGGCGCTGCTCCTGCTCGTCGCCTCGCTCGCGATCCTGCTGGCTGCGGTCAACGTCTACGCCCGGGACACCCAGCACCTGCTCGAGCTGGTGCTGCTGGCATGGTTCTGGATGACGCCGATCGTCTATCCGTACGCGCAGGTGCGCGAGCAGATCGGAGACTGGGCGCTGTTGAACCCGCTCACGTCGATCGTGATCACCATGCAGCGCGCGATCTGGGGGAACCACCTCGTCACGATCCCGGTCGACGGCAAGTCCAAGGTGGTCCCCGCCGTGCCCGACCTGTCGCAGTGGTGGTACCTGCGCAACCTGGGCATCGTCGCCGGCGTGTCGATCGCGTTGCTGGTGTTCGCGTTCCGGATCTTCGGCCGGCTCGAGGACAACTTCGCGGAGACCATCTGATGGGCGCCGCGATCGACATCGAGCACGTCTCGAAGCAGTTCCGACTGAACCACGCCCGGGCCGACTCGTTGAAGGAGCGGGTCGTCAACTGGCGGAAGCCGAGTCACGAGGAGTTCTGGGCCCTGCGCGACGTCACGCTGCACGTCGACCAGGGGGAGACGCTCGGCCTGCTCGGACACAACGGCTCCGGGAAGTCGACGCTGCTCAAGTGCGTCGCGGGCATCATGCGCCCGACGCAGGGCTCGATCGTCCGGCGTGGCCGCATCGCGGCGCTCCTCGAGCTCGGGTCGGGCTTCCATCCCGACCTCACCGGACGCGAGAACGTCTACATGAACGCGTCGATCCTCGGGTTCTCCCGCAAGGAGATCGACCGGATCTTCGACGAGATCGTGGCGTTCTCCGAGATCGAGGACTTCATCGACAACCAGGTGAAGCACTACTCGTCGGGCATGGCGGCGCGCCTGGGCTTCGCGGTCGCGGTCAACGTCGATCCGGAGATCCTGCTCGTCGACGAGGTGCTCGCCGTGGGCGACGAGGCGTTTCAGCGCAAGTGCCTCGAGCGCATCAAGAAGTTCCAGCGCGAGGGCCGGACGATCCTGCTCGTCACGCACGCGGTCGACCTCGTGCGCCGGATCTGCGACCGCGCCGCGGTGCTCGACCATGGGCAGCTCGTGGCGGTGGGAGCCCCCGGCGAGGCCGCACTCGCGTTCCGAGAGCACCTGCGCACGAAGGGAGCCGAGGTCCCGCAGGAGCTCGACGACCCGATGTTGCGTCGCAACCTGAAGATCGAGATCACCGGCGCTGACGTGCGGTACCCGGCGCCCGGGCGCACCCATCTGCTCCCGAGCGAGCCGCTGCGCGTGGAGGTCCGCTTCCACGCGCCCGAACCCGTGGACGACGTCGTGTTCTCGATCGCGATCCACGACCAGGAGGGCCGCATGCTCCTGGGCACCAACAGCGACCTGACGGGCGACGATCCCGGCCGCGTCGAGGGCGACGGCACCTGCACGTTCGAGTTCGAGCGGTTCCCGGTCCTCGACGGCATCTATGCCGTGAGCGTCGGCATCCACTCGCACGATGTCGGCGTCATCTACGACCAGCGCGCCGAGAAGGACACGGTCGAGGTGGCGAGCCACGGCCGTGAGGTGGGCCTGGTCCACTTCCCGGTGCGAGCGCGGGTCGTGTCCCGCTCGACGCCCGTCGTGCACTGAGAGGCCGCGATCACCGACGCCTCCGCACCCGGCGCGCCGCGACGATCAGGCTCGTTGCTCTCGGGCGCCGGCGTGCTCGTCGCCGGACGCTACGTCGTCGCGGCGCTCGCGTGGCTCAGCAGCGTCATCATCATCCGGCGGCTGAGCACCGAGCAATGGGGCGAGTACTCGGTCATCTTCTCGTTGCTCGGCATCGTCGGCTTCATCGCCGATCTCCGTCTCTCGCGGGTGGTCATCGCCGACGTCCTCGACGCAGACGAGGCGGGCGCCGCGAAGATCGTCGGCTCCTACACCGGGCTGCGACTCGTCATCGGCCTCGTGTCGTACGCGGTCGCGCTCGCCTTCGTCGGCATCGGCGCGGCGGCGGGGTGGTACTCACGCGACATCGTCGTCGGAACGGCGATCGGTGGCCTGAACCTCGTCATCCTGTCGGTCGCGTTCGGCGTGATCCTCCTCTTCGAGGCGCGCCTGTGGCTCAGGGACGTCGCGATCTCCAACGTGCTCGGCCAGCTCGGAGCGTTCCTGCTCGTCGTCGGCGTCGCCGCGGCCGGGATCGCATCGCTGCAGTGGTTCGTCGTTGCGACGGTGTTGAACGCGGTGATCGTGCTCGGGTGGATCCTGTTCAGCATGCGCCGGGGCACCCGGATCCACCTCGCGTTCGACCGGTCGCAGTGGTGGGTCTGGCTGAAGGAGGCCGCGCCGCTCGCGCTCGGTGCCGCGCTCGACACGATCTACTTCCGCATCGACGTCGTGATGCTCTCCATCCTCGCGACGGTCGAGGCGGCGGGCATCTACAACGTCGGCTACAAGTTCTCGGACCTGCTCGGCGCGGTCCCGCTCGCGGTCGTGACGCCGGCGCTCACGCTCATGGTGGCGGCCTGGCCTGACGACCCGGCGCGGTTCCGGCGCGTGTTCCGGCACACGCTCGTGCTGCTGCTCGTCGGTGCGGTCGGCGCGTGTGCCGGTTTCCTCGTCTTCGCCGACGAGCTCGTCCGGGCGCTGTACCACTACGACGTCGGCGCCGACGCGGCGAGGCTGCTCGTCGTCGGCCAAGGGCTCCACTTCCTGACCCTGCTCGCGTTCACGACGCTGGTGGCGGTCAAGCGCAACCGCCTGTACCCGATCGCGATGCTCATCGGGGTGGTGGTCAACGTCGGCCTGAACCTCGTGCTGATCCCGCGCTACTCGTACATGGGTTCCGGGTGGGCCACGGTCATCACCGAGACGGCGGTGCTCGTGGCACTGGGCATCGGGGTCCTGCGCATTCCGGGGATCGCGCCGCTGCCCGTCGCCGCGATGGTCAAGACACTTGCAGCCGGTCTGATCTCGGGCCTGCTCGGGTGGGCGTCGCTGGATCGCGTGCCGTGGCCGATCGGGCTCGTCGGCGTCGCGGTCGTCTACCTCGCGCTCATCCACGTGCTCTCGCCGAACGGGTCGGGCGGTCTACGGGCGTTCGCGGGCGAGCCACCGGACGACGCGCAGACGGCGATCGCCGACGACCTCGACCAACGCAACCTCGGTACCGGCGAGGTGGACTGAGCCCGCGCGGTCAGCCGCGCCGGCAGAGGCCGAGCGGTCTCAGCCCTCGCCGTAGTACGAGGAGGTCTTCGCCACGTTGGCGCGGTTGATCACCACGCCGATCAGGTTGGCACCGGCGCGGTCGAGCGCTTCGAGCGCCTGGCGCACCGCGCGCTGCCGGCTCGTCTTGACGTCGAGCACGAAGATCGTCGCATCGCACTGGGACGCCACGGCCATGGCGTCGGCGAAGAGGTTCACGGGTGGCGTGTCGACCACCACGAGGCGTACCGCACGCAGTGCGTCGAGCACGTGGCGGAACGATCGGGCGCCGAGGACGCCCGACGCGTCCTGGACCGGTGCACCGCTCGGCAGGATCCGCAGGTAAGGGTTGTCCGGGACCTTCGTGAGCGCCGTCGTGAGGTCACCGCCCTGGAGCACCGACGACAGTCCGGGGGCGCGGGGCACTCCCAACCGGTCGTGCACCGTGGGCTTGCGCAGGTCGGCGTCGACGAGCACGACCTTCTCGTCGAGCGTGGACGCCGACTCGGAGAGATGCACCGCGGTGAAGGTCTTGCCGGCGGCCTGGTTCGCGCTGACGATCGCGACGGTGCGCGGCTTGCCCGCGCCCTCGAGGACCATGAGGTTGGTTCGCAGGACCCGGAACGCCTCGACCACCTCGATGCCCTCACCCCGCGGGATCTTCGCGAGCACCGGGAGCCCGGTGATCGTGGCGACCTCGGCGCTGTCGGCGCTGCTGCTGAAGCGGTCACCGGTGAAGTGCGCGAGAACGGTGAGCTCGCTCACGACGACGAGCGAGACGAGGAACGCGAGGATCGCATCGCGGGCCGGCTTCGGCGAGATGGGATCCTGGCCGGCGACGGCGCCGCCGAACACGGTCAGCTCGTCGACGGGCGTGAGGAAGGCGTCCGCCTCCCGCTGGCTCAGCGTGGCGATCTGGACCTGGAGCGAGGCCTGCTCCGCCGATCCCGGCAACGCGTCCTCCAGCTCCTGTTGGAGGTTGGCGCGCTGCTGGCGGAGCGGGTTGACGGCGTTGTTGATCTTCGCGTCGCCGATGTTGCGGACGAGCTCTGCGAGCTGGGCGGCGCCGACCCGCGCGAGGGTCTCGGCCTCCTTCGGATTCGGTCCGGTCGCCGACAGGTTCAGGAAACCGGTGTCACCCGCGGCGGACGCCGAGAACCGACTCGCGGCCTCCGAGAGGGTGAGCTTGAGCTTGCTGGCCCGGACGACCGCGGTGAGGAACGGCGTGGTGTCGACGTACTTCGCGTACGTCTGGGCGAGGAAGTTCGCCGCGTCCTGCTCGGTCTGCGCGCTGACGGTTCCCGGCTTCACCGTGAGCACGGCCGTCGCCTCGTAGGTGTCCGAACGCAGCCCGGAGGCGACGAACACGACGACGGCGACGACGAGCGAGATGAGGAGGATCCGGAGCCAATTCTGCGCGATGACGCGAAAATGGGTGGCCAGATCCATGGCCGGTCATGTTAGGGGTGGGCGTGGGGCCGAATGGTGACGGTCCCGGGGCGTTTCCGGTGTCCGGGGCGGTACACGGCCGGGCCTGCCCGGAGATCGGGCGCCATGGTGGCGACGATCGCGATCATGACCCAGAACAGCTGGTCCATGGGGACGAGCTCGAGGTATGTCGCGACGAGCGACGCGGTGAGCACCGCGAGGAATTGCGCGGCGGCACCGCTCAGGAAGTCCCGGTCGATGCCCGCGACCCGCGCCTCGGCCGCGCGGATGGAGACGAACATGGCGACGACCATCAGCGCGAAGGCCCAGAGCCCGAGCACGCCGAGCTCGAAGAGGGTCTTGAGCCAGGTGTTGTCCGGGACGTAGGTGTCGTTCGGGTCCTCGAACTTGAGCTTCGCGGCCTTCTCCGCGGCGGCCCCCGTCGTCCCGATGCCGGTGCCGAACGGTGCCTCGGCGAACCGGTCGAGACGGTCCTCCCACGAGAAGGTGCGCTGGCCGAGGCTCGACGAGCTGAACACCGCGTTCGTGAGCGTCGCTCCGGCGGGGATGAACAGGGCCGCCACGAGCACGAAGGGGATCCCGTAGACCAGCAGCTTGTAGCGATGGAACGCGAGGTAGAGCAGGCCGATCGCGAGCCCGAGCATCGCCCCGCGCACGAAGGTGAACAACATGGCGACGAGCAGCAGTGGAGTCGAGACGAAGAAGACGACGCTGCGCAGGCGCCGCGGCTCGGCGAGACTCATCGGCAGTCCGAGCAGGATGACGAGCATCAGGTAGAAGCCGAAGGAGAAGGGCAGGTTGAAGGTCGAGAAGGACCGCAACGTGAAGCCGGTCGTGAACCGGATGGGGTCGTTGTACGGGTAACCGAGCGAATGCAGGTAGTCGGCCCCGACGGCCTGCTGCCACATCCCGACGGCGGCGGTGAGGATCGCGGTGCCGATGAAGATCGACACGAGATGATCGCGTTCCTTGCGGTCGAGCGGACACCGCCAGATCACGAGTCCGAGCAGGGCGCTGAAGTACGAGAGTCGCAGACCGACGAGGGCGGTGGGGCGGTCGACCCGGTACACCGAGAGCACGCCGATCGCGAGGAGGGCGAGGAACGCCCAGATCCACGCCGGCCACTTGCGGCTCCGGAGGTCGCGGGCCGCAGCCGGGCACACGAAGGTGAGGAGCAGCAGTCCGAGGATGATCACCTGCTTCCAGGGGTTGGTCCATCCGGGTGCGAACTGCTTCGTGATCCCGTCGAAGGGGAGCAGGGCGCAGAGGATGAGCACGCCGCGCTGTGGGCGCACCGCCACGGCGATCGAGACGGGGACGACGATCGCGAGCGCCGCGAGCCAGATGCCCCATCCGAAGAGGATCGCGAGGACGAGGATCGCCACCCCGGCGCCGAACACGACCGGTACCGGCGGGCGCGTGCGCCGGAGCTCCTCGACGATCGCGGCCATCAGCCGAGGTTAGGACGTGTCGCAGATGCGTCGGGCGACGGTCAGGAGGCGGTCGGTGTGCTCGTCCCAGGTGATCGCGCCGGGCGGGACGGCCGGTGGCAGGGCGACGCGCGGGCGGGTGAGCGCAGCACCGATCGCCGCCCGCCATGCGCCCCGGTCGTCCGGCGAGACGTGCACGACCGACGCATCGCCCGCCGCGACCTCGACGAGGGCAGCGTCGGTGCTCGCCACGACCGGGGCGTGGAACGTCATCGCCTCGAGCAAGGGCAGGCCGAAGCCCTCCTCGAGGGTGGGGAACAGCACGACACGTGCGTGCTCGTAGCACCACCGCAGCGTCGGATCCTCCGCGCCCCGGATCCACACGACGCATCCGGCCCGCTCCAGCTCGACGAGTGCCGCGCGCGCGACGCGGTCGCCGCCGGCGCCGAGGCCGACGACGGCGAGCGTGAGTCCCGCGGGCGGCTCGACCTGCCACAGCTCGGTGAGGAGGCGGAGGTTCTTCCGCGGTGAGAGGTCGCCGACGACGAGCGCGAACTCGCGCCCGGTGAGCTCGTCCGGCGCCGCGGCATCGACGGACATGAGCGTCCGGCTCATCCCGTTCGGCACGACGTCGCACTTGGCGGTCCAGCGGGCGTCGAGTGCGCCGAGCCGCGTACGGGTGGCCGCGCTCACCGCCACGAGGCGCGTCGCGGATCGCAGCGAGCTGCGGTACTGGTGGGGGAGCAGCACGCGCTTCACCAGCGCGTTCTCGGACGCGCGGGTGATCGTGAGGACGTCGTGCACCACGAGCACCGTCGGCAACGACGTGCGCGGCACGAGGTGCTTGCAGCCGATCACGACGTCTGCGTTCGCGGCGGCGAATGCCGCGCCGGCTCGGTAGCGGTCCCAGAGCGCGAGCGACACCTGGTCGGCGCGCGGGGCGGTGACCACGCCGGCCAACCGGCGGGTCACGAGCGCGCGGACGGTCGGCACGCTTCGGGTCGGCGTGGCGGCGACGACCTCGACGTCGCCGCGGCGGTCGCATGCGGCGAGGACCTCCCGCACGTAGCGGCCGATCCCGCCCGGGTGGTCGACGGTGTCGGCGAGGATGCCGACGCGGAACGCGGCGCTGGAGGCGATCGGTGGTCTCCCGGGCAATCGGGTCCGTCGACGACGATGGCGACGCCGCGGACCGGTAGCCTACGGCCTCTTCATGCGCGTGCTGATGGTCTCGAGCCTCTGGCCGCCCGAGGTGCTCGGTGGCGCGGAGCAGTACGCCGCCGCGCTCGCCGCCCGCCTGCGGGCCCGCGGGCACGACGTCGGCGTCGTGACCGCGGGGGTCGCGGGTCCCGACGTGGTCGCGCAGATCCCGTCGTGGGGCTACCCGATGACCGAGTACGCGTCGCAGCCGCGTGCCCGGCGTCTCGTGTTCCACGCCGGCGACGTGGTGCGCCCGGATGCCGGACGCGCGCTCGACCGGGCGATCGAGCGCTTCCGCCCCGATGTCGTGCACAGTCACTCGGTCATGGGAATGGGTGTCGGGGTGCTCACGCGTCCGGGCCGCAGCAGGGTGCCTCACGTGCACACGCTCCACGACTACTGGCTGCTGTGTCAGCGCACCACGTTCGTGCGCGCCGACGGGACTGCGTGTGCGCCGGGGCGTTGCACGTCGTGCCGCGCGATCTCGGCCGTCCGGGATGCGGCGCTCCACCGCCATCCGCCCGGTGTGGTGCTCGCCGTCTCGGCGGCCGTGGCGAAGGTGCACACCGACGCGCTGCCGTGGCTCGCGCCGCGTACACGCGTGCTCTACAACCCGGTCGAGGCCGTGAGCGAGTCGTCTCGTCACGCGCCGGGCT